>NZ_JBFBLV010000022.1:0-74134 GCF_040686835.1 Specibacter sp. NPDC078692 | reverse complement strand
ATTTGACTGTGGTAAGCCATATTTTCCCCTAGAAGACGGGCATTTCGTGTTTAAAACGCCGAGCAGCCCCCGAACTTTATCGGTGGATCAAGGCTAAGAAGTCACAGGCTCACCCCGGCGTGGGGCCTGATTGCTGATGCCCACGGAGATCTCTGCCCAGTCCTGAACTGCTCGCCGCCCTTCGGACACTGCCTCACGTTCTGAGGTGTTTTCGAGAAAGAGCTGTCCATTTGGCAGGTCCTGGGACATTGAATGGACAGGCGATGCCCCTTAGCAAATTCTCAAAGTTTGGAAGCTAGATGGCTTCGAGGATGCTGACGTAGTTGGCGATGCCTACGCCACCCATGTTTTGCACGGCGGCCCGCCGCGGGTTGGACAGTTGCATGGCACCGGCCGTGCCAGTGAGTTGCATGGCGGCAATGACGTGCTGGGATACACCTGTTGCGCCGACGGGGTGGCCCTTGGCCTTGAGTCCGCCGGAGACGTTGATGGGGAGTTTGCCGTCCTTGTAGACCCAGCCCTCCTCAATGGCGCGGCGTCCCTGACCGGGTTCAGCGAGGCCCATGGTCTCGTACATGAGTAGTTCCGCGATGGTGAAACAGTCATGGACCTCGGCGAAATCCAGATCCTCCAGGCCAACACCCGCCATGGCAAAAGCACGCTCAAAGGAGGTCCGAACACCGGCGAAGGCTGTGGGATCACGGCGATCGGTGGGCAGGAAATCGTTGGCCTGGCCGAAGCCTGCAAGCCGGACCGGAGCAGTGACTCCTCCCGTGGGGGAAAGCGAGAGGATGACGGCGGCAGCACCGTCGGACACGGGGGAACAGTCGGTGCGGCGCAGGGGGTCGGCAACCATCGGGTTTTTGTCAGAAACGGTGCGGCAGAATTCCTCACCGAGGTCCTTACGCAGCTGAGCGTAGGGGTTGTCCACGCCGTTGCGGTGGTTCTTTGCGGCGATGGAACCGAGCACATCACCCACAGATCCGTAGCGATTCTCGTAGTGCTTGGCGACCTCGGCAAAGAGTCCCGTGAAGCCAGTCGTGGACGGCTTGCCGGCCATGTCATAGTCGGCACCGAGCAACGCTGCACCGACTACATCGGCACCAGCGTGCGTCATCTTCTCCGCCCCAATGACCAACACCGTTTTAGCGGTACCAGCCAACAATGCTTTAGCTCCCTGCTGCATCGCCGCAGATCCAGAGGCGCAGGCGTTCTCCACGCGCGTTGCCGGCACCCCGGCAAGGTCTTCGGAAACCTGCAAGGCCAGCGATGAGGGGAACGCCAGCGGCATCATGCCGGAGTTGAACTGGCCCAGATAGATCTCATCGATCTGTCCAGGTTCAAGGCCGGAATTACTGATGGCGTCCGTGGCGACCTGAACGATCAGTGACTCCAGCGTCTCCTCAGTCAGCTTTCCGAACTTGCTGTGACCCCAGCCAGTCAGCAAGATGTCTTTGCCAAATTGTTCGCGCAGGCTCATGCCGTGGCTCCTTCAAGGTTTGAGGTGCCGGCATTGGCGGCATCGAGCCGGTTAGTAAATGTGGGTTCAGTAGCGGCTTGAATATCTTCCACCGTGACTCCGGGCGCAAGTCGAGTGAGGACTAAGGAGGGGGTGCCCGCATCAGCCGAGTTGCCGGCGTCGTTGGTTTCAATGTCAAAGACGGCGAGGTTGGTGATGATGCGGTTGACCACGCGGCGCCCGGTCAGCGGCAGGGAGCATTCGTTGACGATTTTCGGGGTGCCGTCCTTGGCGGTGTGATCGGTCAGGACGACGACGCGCGGGGTGCCGGCCACGAGGTCCATGGCGCCGCCCATGCCCTTGACCATTTTGCCGGGGATGGTCCAGTTGGCGAGGTCGCCCGTTGCGGAGACTTCCATGGCGCCCAGGATCGCGACCTTCACGTGGCCGCCGCGGATCATGCCGAAGGAGGTGGCGGAGTCGAAGATGCTGGCTCCGGGCAGCAGGGTCACTGTTTGCTTGCCCGCGTTGATCAAATCTGCGTCTTCCTCTCCCTCGTAAGGGAAGGGGCCCATGCCCAGGATGCCGTTCTCACTCTGGAGTGTGACGCGGACGCCGTCGGGCAGGTTGTTGGCGACCAGAGTGGGGATACCAATCCCTAAATTGACGTAGTCGCCGTCGTTGAGTTCTTCGGCCGCGATGGCGGCCATGTCGTTGCGGGTCCAAGCCATGATGCAGGGCTCCTTAGAAATGTGGGGTGAATTAGGCGGGGACAGTAACGGGTTCGTTCCGGGGCCGGACGGTGCGTTGTTCAATGTCCTTCACTCGTGCGGTGGCCTGGACGAGTCGTTGGATGTAAACGCCCGGGGTGACGACGTTGTTCGCGTCCAGCGCACCGGGCTCCACAATGACTTCAGCTTGCGCAATCGTCATCCGTCCGGCCGTAGCAATGACGGGGTTGAAGTTCCTTGCGGTGTATCGGTAGATCAGATTGCCATCGGTATCGGCCGTGTGGGCGTGGACCAGGGAGACATCGGCGATGATGGCCCGCTCCTGAACGTAGAGTTCGCCGTCGAATTCCGCATGTACCTTACCCTCGGCAACCAAGGTACCCACGCCTGTTTTGGTGTAGAACGCAGGGATCCCTGAACCGCCAGCGCGGAGACGCTCGGCCAGAGTGCCTTGAGGCGTAAACTCGACATCCAACTTTCCCGCCAAATACTGCTCGGCGAAGAGCTTGTTCTCACCAACATAAGAAGCAATGACCTTAGCCACCTGACCGGCCTCAAGCAATACCCCCAGGCCCTTGCCATCCACGCCCATGTTGTTAGAAACCACAGTCAGTCCCGTAACACCTGAATCCCGGACTGCCTCAATCAGATCTGCAGGGATACCGCTCAGGCCAAAACCGCCCACAGCCAACGTCATGCCGTCGTGCATCACCTCGGCCAGCGCTTGGGCGGCGCTGCTGTGAATCTTGGTCATCTGAATCTCCTCGTTGAGCTCATTCCAGGCATCGTCCACTTTATGGACTGATTGCTATTACCCCGAGCCTAGAGAGCTTCACATTAGCCTGTCAAGGCGTTACATTTCCATGAATTCGTGCGTATTTACAGTGTGGACGATACCCTTTCAAGTATCCACAATATGGACAAGAAGCCGACAGTAAGCCGACAGTAAGGGCCTTTCGATGAATCAACAACCAATTCAGGGTGCGCAGGTGGTGGGCCGGATCGCGGCGCTGCTGCGAATTGTCAGCAGGAAGCCGGAAGGATCACCCCTCATGGAAGTGGTCAAAGAATCTGGGCTGACCCGCCCTACTGTTCACCGCCTGTTGACCTCCCTCGCTGCCGAGGGACTCTTGGACCACGACGGCGCCACCGGTAACTGGGTGCTGGGACCGGAAGCGTTACTCTTGGGCTCCGTTGCGGCGGCCCGATTCCCCGTGGAGGACATTGCCCGGCCCAGTCTGCGCCGCTTAGCCGAAGAGACGGGTGAGAGTGCCTTCTTCTCCGTCCGCCGCGGCGCCGAGACCTTGTGCCTCATGCGAGAGGAAGGCGCCTTCCCCATCCGCTCGTTCGTACTCCACGAAGGTGTGCGTTTCCCCCTCGGCATTGCATCGGCCGGCATCGCGATCATGTCCTTCCTCCCCGTCGCTGAGCAAGAACAGCTCCTGGCCCGCTGGGATGAGCACGCCGGAGCATTTGCCAGCACGCAAAGCCCTGCTCTGGTCCGGGAAAAGTTAGCCCAAACTAACGCGGTGGGCTATTCGGTGAATCCCGGACTGGTGCTGGAAGGCAGCTGGGGCATGGGCGCCGCTGTCTTCGACACGCACGGCAAGCCTGCCTGGGCGCTGTCACTAACGGGAATTGAGCCGCGCTTTCGTGAAGAACGCCAAGAGTTCCTCGGCCGGCTCCTCTTGGAAGAGGCGCACCAGATCACCGGAAGACTACAAAACGGCATGAGCTAGGCGCACCGCCCGTTAGAGTTGGCGGCATGTATGAAATTGGTGAGCTGCTCTTCGGCCGAATGAATGGTCCCCTGGACATGGCCGCGACAGCCGCCACGGTGCTGGGCGCGCTCTTGCTATGTGCAGCGTTGGTACTGATTAGCCGACGCAATGATGTCGGCTGGATGCTGGCCGTAGCTGCCATGCTCTTGCCCGGACTCGCCTCAGTGCTTAAGTTCCCGCCCCTATTGTTGGATTCGCCTCTGGCATTGCTGCTGTTCGTGGCCGGAGCCGCCCTGACCATGGCAATTGCCGGTGGTGCCGCTGTATACGCCCTATTTTTATTCCGGAAGCTACCGTTGGCTGCCCCCTTGACACGCACCGTGCTGCCACGACCTTTCCGTGGGCCGGACGTTGTAGGGCCGGCGGCCGTTGCTATTGTGTATTCGCTGGCTTCATTACTGGTGGTTGCCGCAATTTTTACTGGCATACACGCCCCGCTCAGCAGTGTCCCGTGGCTCACCGTGTTACTCAATGGGTTCCTTGCCGGGCTGGCCCCAGCTGCACTGGTGGGCTTGGCGAATCGCTCTCGATGGGCCTGGATATTGTTCGTCGTCGCCGCGATAGTGGCCATTTACAGCACCGTGATGACGGCGCAGGGGTCGGTATTGATCTTCCTGTACGTGGTGCAAGCCGGCTTGGCGATTGCCGGTTGGCAGCGTTGGGGCACTCTCGCCAGCAGCCCCAACAACGCTACAGCCCCAAAATAGTCGCCTCGCTGGGCATGCACCACGAAATCAATCGTTGACACTTCCCACACACCCGTGGTGATATGAAGTGTCTTTTCGCCATGCCTGAACCGACCCGAAGGAGGACCCAATGATTGTTTCCGCAGCACCTCGCGCCCACAACATTCGTTTTGCCCTCCCCAGGAGTCGATTCACCCATGAAGTATTCTGCTGAGCAACAGCCATTCGAAAAAACCCGTAAGTCTTCCAAGCATCACCCTCCCCGCCCTGACACCAATTACTTCGGGGCACAGCTGCGCCCCGCCGACTGGAACGTCCTTGACGATTCTCTGGGCGAAAATCAGCGCTGGTCCACGTGGCCAGATCTGGAAAAACTCATGCGTGGTCCCACGCCCTATCCTGAATTGGTCATCGAGGATGCTGCCGCTATTGACACTGAACTTGGCGTGCTGAAAACCGGCAAGGAAGCGGACGTGTTCTTAATTGAGCGGGCCACCGATTCCCGCAGTGCACTGTTGGCCGCCAAACGCTACAGGTCCGCCGATCAGCGGCTGTTTCACAGATCAACCGCCTACACCGAGGGCCGTTCGGTGCGCCGTTCACGCGATGCCCGTGCCCTTGCGAAGGGCAGCAGCTACGGCCGGGAAGTGGAGGCCACCAGCTGGGCCAACGCTGAATGGACGTATCTGCGCATGGCATACGAGAATGGCATCGCCGTGCCCTATCCGGTGCAAATTTGCGGCAATGAAATTCTGATGGAATTCATTGCTGACCCCGAGAACCCGGGCGTTGCGGCCCCGCGGCTGCAAGCCACGCATCCGAGCCCTGAACAGTTACAGGGTTATTGGGATCAGCTCGTTGAGGCCATGAGCAGCTTCGCTCGGATGGGCTTCGCACACGGGGACCTCTCGCCCTATAACGTGCTGGCCGCCGGAGACCGTCTGGTCATCATTGACCTGCCGCAACTGGTGGATTTGGCTGGTAACTTCCAAGCTGCAGAGCTTTTGGCTAGGGATTGCCGGAACATGTGCGCCTGGTTTACGTCCCGCGGTTTGGAGGTCGACGACGGACACCTCCTAAGCGAACTTCTCGCCACCGCTTGGTGAGAGACCCATCCAGCGGTCCCAGACTGGTGCCACTAGCTCATACATAGCTTGGTATCCCTGGGACCGCGGATGCGCGCCGTCGCCTTCAAGGACCTGTTGCCGCCATACGGGGTGGCGTTCCAGCACGGAGAAGACTTCCACGTAGGGAACGCCCCGTGCACGGCATAGCGCCAGGAAACGGTTGGAGAGTTCGGCGATCCTGGCGTTCTGCGCATCCTCAGATACGGCTGGCGGCCCCACTACCAAGACGGAATCTCCGGAGATTGTTTCTAAGATGCGCCCTAGATTGGCGCAGGAATCATCCGGCAGAATCCGGGGTACCCCATCCACGTAGGTGGTGTCGTTCACCCCCATGGAGAGGACCACACGGGTGGGGCGCAGAGGGGACCGTCGCTGGTCGATTTCCGCGCCGATCCTGTCAAGGATTTGAGCGGAGGTATTGCCCCGAATACCCAGGTTGTAGGCGGTGATGGGCTTCCCCTCGGTGGCCTGCCGCTTTGTCAACCGTCCAATCCAACCCAGGGCAGTTTCATCCCCAATCCCAGCCACGAAGGAATCGCCGACAAAACAGATTTGCTGTGCGGCCGGACTCATGTTTATGCCTCGATCCGGCCCGGAAGGAAAGGAAGCCACGGTGCCGAGTAGATCAGCGGCGCGGTGGCACCCGACTCAACGGTGAACTTGGCCCGGCCAAACGTCCAGAACCTGTTGTGCAGGAATACGCTGACTTCAACCTCACCCCGGACTTTCCAGTTGCGCGTTCCCCACTGCGTTGGTTGGGCCTCACCGTCAACGACCACTGTGGGTCTGGGGAAGAAGCCCAGCCACGGCTTGCGAAGGGTTAGCTCAAAACGATGAAGTGTTTGTGGGGTATCAGTCACGCAGTCAGCCTACCCACATTGCGCACGCCTGATGAGCAACCGGCCCATGAAAGGCTGGCGGTACGCGAGCTGCGCCGTCGTCATTCCAAAAGTCAATAATGGTGCCTAGCGGCGATAATCACTATTGGCCCGTCATTCACGGCGTAAATGAGACGGTGCTCGTCCGTGATTCTGCGTGACCAATAGCCCGCAAGCTGGTGCTTGAGCGCCTCGGGTTTACCGATTCCATCAGCGGGCGAGCGAACACAGTCTTTAATCAGCATGTTGATGCGCCGCACAGTAGTTTTGTCGGTGCTGAGCCAGTACTGATAGTCCGCCCAACCGTTGGGTGTGAATGAGATGTTCATTCACTGAGTTCATGACTTTGTCGTTGGCCGGTCTGGTGCTGCACGATGCTTTCCATCAGATGGACAGCGTTGGCAGGAGTACGGAGCAAATAGGCAGTCTCTTCCAAAGCCTGGAAGTCCGCCAAGGACATAAGGACCGCACTGCCCTTCTTGGAAATGATCTCTACGGGCATACGGTCGTCATTGACTTGTTCGATCAGCGGAAACAGCTTAGCCCTAGCCTCGGATGCTGTGATGGCCATAGCGCACCTCCTCAAGTGGTACTAAATAATGTACCACTGGCAGCTGGTGGCGGAACGGTCAGGAGTGCGCTCTCAGCACATGAGCTCCGCCCGCCCCGGCAGCATGTACGGCCGGGCCGGCACTGGCAGTTTCGTCAACAACCCCCAGCAAGATGATCTAGCCTTCAGGAATGGATAATGCAGCGCAACAGCTCGGGAACGCAGCCACCACGTGGTGGAGCGCAGTCCTGGCTGGCTTTACTCGGACCGACCCACTCAGCGTTCCCGCTGGCATCCTTTTGGGCATCCTGGCAGTTGCCATCGTGCTGAGCATTCCGCGTGTCACGTGGCGCTGGTTCGGCTTGTATGTAACCTTTGTGCACGAACTTGGCCACGCCTTTGCTGCTCTCATGACCGGGCGAGTGGTGCATGGACTGAAGATCGGGCTAGATCATTCCGGCCAGCTGGTAAGCAGTGGCCGCCGCGGTTTTAGCGCCACCTGGTCTGGTTTTTGGGGCTATCCGGCACCTGCCGTTGTAGGGCTGGCGCTTGTTTGGTCAGTCTCGGCAGGCTGGGCCGGTGCGGCGGCCTCCATCGGCGCGCTGATCCTCCTGCTCGCCCTGATATTCTTGCGGAATTTTACCGGGATCGTCGTTGCCCTACTGAGCGCGGCCATCGCCCAAACCCTTGTCATGTTCGCCGATGCGCAGACTGTCAGCTGGGCGATCTTGGCCTTAGGAATCGCGTTGGGAGTCGGCTCGGTGCGCGACTTTTTCAAGGTCGCAGCCGTCCATACCCGCCGCCGCAACCAGCTCACCAGCTCCGACGCGTACCTGCTCGCCCAGGCGACCCGAACGCCGTCGTTCATCTGGCTCACCGGCTTTGCCCTCGTCATTGGTGGCTCGGCAGCCTGCTCGGCGTACTTCGTGTGGGGAATGCTGGCCAGATAACGCTCAATCCTGCTGATAATCTTGCTCAGTGCGAGGTGGCCCAGCCGCGCAAAACCGCTGGTGGGGACACCTACAAACGCACTTGGGGAAGTACATGATTGAGCATCCGGAAAAGTCTACAAAGCGTTCGAAAAGGCCGATGGTCATCGCTGCCATCGCCGCAATCGTGACCCTCTCAATGGGATGGCTGGTGGCCGATAATTTCTTTGCTTCTGAGGATTCAAACACCGTTCCGCTGACGAACGCAGCGCCCCTCTTTGTGGCGGACGAGTTCGGGTTTTCGGTCAAGTTTCCGGCAGTACCGGAGCGCCAGGACCAGGCCCTCAACTCCGGCGGGCAAGATCTGACCGTCACCACTTTCAGCGCGGGGGAACTGGACTCCGGCTTCGGATTGTCCACCACGTTGGCCCAGTGCACACCCGTAGGCAAGGACCTCGACGCCCGTTTGCAGGCCTCCGCCGCTGGCGCTATCCAGGGCGCCGCAAAGTCAACTGGCTTCTCTCCCACGGTGAATTCACAGACACCCTTCACCGTTGCCGGGAGCCCTGGCTTGCAGACCGATTTCACCCTAACCGAGGGCTCAGACACGCTCCATGTCATGTCGGCCGTTGTGATCAACGGCCCGCGCTTCTACACTTTGTCAGCCAACAACCCGAGCGAGGAGAGCTGGTCAAACTTCCTCGGCTCGTTCACCATCACCAAAGACCCCGCTGCATTACCCGAGTGCGCCCCCTTGGCCGGAAGCTAGACGGTGGTCTTCACTGCGTAGTGGAGATGTACGACGCCGTTGCCAAAGCGTTGCTGTCCCAGCAGTTCCAGCCGGGTTTCCTTGATCTCGGGAAGTGCTGGTTTCCCTCCCCCGACCAGCACGGGTGAGATGAAGAGGTGAATTTCATCCACCAATCCGGCGCGCAATGCTTGGCCGCCCAGTTCGGCCCCTCCCACGGAGAGGTCATGATCGGCGTCGGCCTTCATGCGGCGGATGGTCTCGGGATCAAAAACGCGTTCGATCCTGGTCCGTGATGTTGACACCTCCTCCAGGGTTTTGGAGAACACCACCTTGTCCGTGCCGTGCCACAAGGTGGCGTAGTCCCGCATCACCTTGATGAGATCTGTTTTCCCGTAGAACTCTTCCCAGACTTGCAGTGTCTGGTACATGCGGCGCCCCAACAGGAACGTGCCAATGTCCTCTTGCAGATTGTTGATGCAGCTGTGGACTTCATCGTCCGGCATAGCCCACCCAAAGCCGCCATCCTTGTCCTCGATGTAGCCGTCCAGCGACGTGATGGCTGCGTAAATGAGCTTGCCCATGGTGCGCGTCTCCCTGCAGAATCTGGCCCGGTGTTCAATCTGGTCCGGTTGTTCACCAGTATTCGCGCATTGGGCGGAGCTGGAAAGCTATTTGCCCATCTTTTTCAGGAGCCATTTCACGATTTGGTCCGTTTGGTTTCCGAACGGGTTTTCATCAACAACGTAAGTCCATGTGGTGGATCCGCTGCGGATGCCTGCAGCGTCAAGATCAATATGCCCGTCAACGACTTCTAAGGACTCCACGGTTTCCAGTGCATTGGTGCGGGCGTCTTCGAGGAAGCCTTCAAAGGTCCTGATGGTCTCCCTCCGGAATTCATCCAACGGGTTTTGCCGGCCTAGCGCGCGCAAGTGGATTGCGGCCCGCTGCTCCGAAAGCTGGGCCAGGTGGTCACTCCAAAGTGCGTCAAGTTCAAAGAGCATCACGGCACGGCATACGCGGGCCAGTTCTTCTTCACCAAGGGCACTGCGCAAGTGTTCCAAACGGTCGCCGACTTCTCCGTCGGCACGTTCCGCCAACGCGTACAGCGCCGCATCCCTCTCATGGAGGAACGTCTGGCGGTCGGCCAGCACCACGTTTCGCTGGTAGGCGATTAGCTCGTTGTACTTCCACGAGTTCTGCTGCGTGGTGAAGCGTTCGGCCTCGGCGAGCCGCTGCGCCTTGTCCAAGAGCGAGGACACCCCCGCTCTGGTGACCAGTCCGGCGTCGTCCGCTTCATGGGCCACCGAGTCGGTGAGTTCCAGACCATGCGCTTCCTGCCCGTTGGCGGCGGGGTCCTCCATGCTGGAGAAAATGAGGCTGGCTCCGGGATCACCCTGCCGCCCGGCCCGGCCCCGCAGCTGCGCGTCCAGTCGAGGCGAATAAAAGCGGCCCACGATGATGACTAGCAGCCCACCCAGGGCAGCCACGTCGGCATGCGCGGCGGGATCCACGGGTGTCCCGCCCAGCAGAATGTCGGTGCCACGGCCAGCCATCTGCGTCGAAACGGTGATGCTCCCCCGGCGCCCGGCCTGGGCAATGATCTGCGCTTCGAGGCTGTCATTGCGGGCGTTGAGAACCTGAGGGTCGATTCCCGCCGCCGTCAGAAGCTGCGCAAAACGCTCGGACGTTGCTACGTCGTGGGTGCCTAGAAGAACCGGCTGGCCGGTGGCGTGAGCTGCCTGCACCGCCACCACCACGGCGGCATCGCGCTGGGCGGCCGTGGCGTAAATCTTCTCGGGCATATCCGTACGGATGCACGGTTTATGGGAGTCCACCCGGCCGGCGTCGAGCTCGTAATGCGTGCGCAGATACTCCGCAACAGCCACAGCGGTGCCGCTCATGCCGGTGACGGTGGTGAAACTCTTGATCAGATCCCGCACCAACAACTGGTCCAGAATCTCGCCCTGCTCGGTTTTGTGCAGCCCTTCCTTGGTTTCCACGGCAGCCTGCAAGCCATCGGGCCAGCGCTGCAACGCAGCCACCCGTCCGCGGGAATCGGAAACAATCTCGGCCTTGCCGTCGCGCACAATGTAGTCAACGTCGCGCTGCAGCAGGACCTGCGCATGCAGCGCCGTATTGATGGAGGAAAAGAGCGGGGTCCCTGCCGCCGAATAAAGTTCGACGCCGGGCCACCTCGCCTCCACTTGGGCCAGCCCCACGTCGGTGAGCGAAACGTTCCGTTTGTCCGGTTCAACGGTGAAGTCGATGCCTGGACGCAGCGCCTTGACGAAGTCCGCTACATCCACGGATTGCAACTCGCTGCGCGCCCGGCCCGCCAAAACCAGCGGAACCGTGGCTTCATCCACCAGAACGGAGTCAATTTCATCCACGATGCACACGTCAAAGGGCTGCAAGGTGGCTTGCTCCGGTTCGGTGCAGGTGCGGTCCCGGAGGACGTCGAAGCCGAGCTCGTTGACGGAAACGTAGACGACGTCCGCTGCATAGGACTGGCGGCGCTCTTGCGGTTCCATGGCCTCAGTAACTGCAGCTACTTCAACGCCAAGTAGCTCAAAGAATGGTTTCATCCAGGCTGCATCACGCTGCGCCAAGTAGTCATTGACGGTCAGGACATGCACGCGGCGGCCGCGAAGCGCCTGTGCTCCGGCAACCAGTGCACCCACCATGGTTTTACCTTCGCCGGTGTCCATCTCCACCACGGTGCCCTCCAGCATGGTGGCAGCAGCCAAAAGCTGGGTGTCGAACAGTGCCATATCCAAAGTCTCTTGGACGAAAACCTTGGCAGCAGCAAGGTATTTCTCCAGGTCGGCATCACCCCACGCGGCACTATCGGGTAGCTGTTGCAACAGGCTGCGCGCTTGCTCCCCCGTTAAGGTGGTGGCCCTGGCTGCGGCCCGGGCAACTAGCCCGCTGTGCGTTGCCGTATCTGCGACGCCCGGGGCATTGAAGAGCCAGCTCTTGAATTTCTTAGGGAGAAGCAAGGGTCCTCGAGTCATGGGGAGTTCAAATAGCCGGTAATCCCCACGGTACTCATGGCATGACGCGGAACACAATCACGGGGGTAAACTTCGCCGGGTTATCGTGCTCAGCAACGCTCATCGGGGCGCAGGGCGGGCTCAGCGCGGGGCGGGCGGGCTCGGCGCGGGGCGGGTGGGCTCGCGGTGGGCCATCTAAATCCACGCGGGACCGCAAGGAAAGGACGCTCTATTCGAAGTGCGCCGCTCCAAGTACCGCGGGCGCAACCGGCTCGCCGTCCTGCGCTCCGCTCGTGGTGCCCTGCTCAGCCACGTTCTCCACGGCATCGAGTCCGCTGGTAATCTCACCCATCACGGTGTACCCGCCAGCAGCATCCCGGCCAATGGTGGTATCGCCGTAAACAATAAAGAACTGACTGCCATGACTGTTCGGTTTGCTGGTGCGTGCCATGGCGAGAGTGCCACGCTTGTACACATTGTTATCCGGCGCGTTTTCAACAGGACCAAAGTTATAGCCAGGACCACCCGTTCCGGTTCCCGTGGGATCACCGCACTGCAGAATATCGAAGCCACCCGTGGTCAGGCGGTGACACTTGGTATCGACGAAGAAGTCAGTCTGCGCCAAATGCAAGAACGACGCCACCGCCTGCGGAGCCTTGTCGCCAAACAACGTCACACCCAGTTCAGCACCGTTGAACTCCAAAGTGCCGTGCCACTGGCGACCTTCAGCTTTAGCGAGGTCAGGGGCAACCACATCCGCGGCATCCCCAGCCTCTTGATCGCTGCCCTCCCCCACCTTGGACATCAGCGCCATCCCGCCGCCGACAATGACTCCCAGCGCCACAAGCAACCCGACAATCAGAAGGACCATATTCTTGGAATTGGCGGCGACAGCTGGTTTGGCTTGAGGATTATGCATGCCGCTCAGTCTAGAAGAGATCTACACTTCCCCTGCCACCATTACAAACTGCTCCGCGCCATCACAGCATCAATTTCGGCCGCACTGACCCCGTTGTTGAGCAGGAAATTCCGCACGTCGATGGTCTCAGCAAATTCCTGCACAGCTGCACCACGCCCCTGCACCACCTCTTCCATCTCCGCCGCATCCAGGTGCCGCTCGTAGGGGTGCTTCACCGGCGAGACCAAATGCCATTCATTGATACCGCGCGCCGCCAGCTCATCTTCAGCCAGGGTCCGCCCAGTCTGCCCCTGCATGGTCAGCAACATCGTGGCGATCAACCCGGTCCGATCCCGCCCGGCAGAACAGTGAATCACCACCTTGCCCTCCGCGGCCGCCAGCTCATTGAAAACCCTTGCAACCTGAAGTGGGAAAAGTCGCACGATGTCCGTATAAAGCCGGGGATGGTTCATGTAGGGGTGGAAAAGTTCCCGATACATAGGATCGTCCGGGTCTTCCGTTGGTGAATGTACGACGGCGAACCTTAGCTGAGCATCTTCTCTCACCACCGGGTCTGTGGGCCTGCGCTTGCGTTCGCCCGGGTTCCGCAGGTCGATGATGGTGCGCACGCCGTCGTCGTAGAGCTGTTCCCAGCCACGCTCGGTGAGCCACTCACTGCGGCCCATCCGGTAGATGTCACCGGCAAGTTGGCGGGCGTTGACAGCGCCTTCCCACTGCGGGCCGAGCTGATCTTCGGGGGACTTCATCTCAGCGTTCTTTCTCTAGGCGGAAGTCAAGCCCGTTGCGGACTTGCGGCCATTCAGCGGCCAAGATGGAAAAGACCACGGTGTCTCTCAAACTTCCATCAGCCAAGCGCCTATGTGCCCGCAAGATGCCGTCCTGTTTGGCACCGAGGCGGGCAATAGCCTCCCGCGATTGCGTATTCATCCAATGCGTGTGAAATTCCACCACCTCGCAGCCAAGCGTCTCAAACGCGTACTCCAGTAAAAGCTTTTTACTGTCCGGGTTGGTTCCCGTACCCTGCGCACTGAGCGCATTCCACGTGGCACCTATTGCGAGCCGGGGAACATTGAGGTCAATGGCGTAATAACTGGTCAGTCCAATCACCCTGCCCGGCTCCCCCGTTACGGGATCATTGCGCCGCGCCGTGAATGACAGCTCAGTTCCGGCCTCATGCGCGGCTAGGCGCTTCTCAATATCGGCGCGCATATCCTCAGGACGCGGCACTGTGGTGTACCAAAGGTTCCACAGTTCGCCGTCGGTCGCCGCGGCGACCAGATCATCGTGATGGTCCAGACTCAGTGGCTCGAGGGTGACATATTTACCGCGGAGGGTGACGGGTTCAAGGGAGCTCATGAAACCACTTTAGGGCCCGAGATATCTTCTTGCCCTCGACCAGTCCGTTTGCACAGTGGCATGGCGTAAGGCAGCGACCAGCTGAACGCGTTTAAGCAGACGAAAGTTGGCGCCATGAGCAAGTAACAGCCTCTTGTCCCACGGGATTTTCCAGAAGATGCGATCAACATCGCCGTCTTCTGAGAGCAGTATGGGATCCAGTAGCGCCACGGCCGCTTCTTCATCCAGCACTCCGCCACTACCAGCCTTGCTCGCCAAGGGGGTCAGTGCGCAATACAGCAGCAGGTGCCGCGTCAGGCTAGAGCTAATAACAGCGAGATGAGCTTCCGCAATGGGGAAACTGAACTCCCGTGGCTGATGCAAGGCATCTGCCCCGCCAACCACCTGGAGCAGCAGCTTATGCTCATGCCTAGTCACAAACGGGAGCCATGAGGATTCGCGGCTAAAGACAATCTCATCCATGAGCCCACCTTAACTCTTTGCACCCAGACGACCCTTAACTCCTTGCGCCCAGACCACCCACCCTTTGGTTGACACATCAACTTATTGCATGACATGATTTTATTGAAGCTTCAATGATTTGATGCTCGGCGCTTCATCCAGAAGGCCTGCCCCATGACCCCAAAAGAGACGTTGAGAATCCCATGAACAACCTTGCCCTGAACACAGCAGCCCGAACCATCCTTCGCATTGTGGTTGGCTTCCTCTTCGCAGCCCACGGCTGGCAGAAGTACAACGAATTCACCATCGCCGGAACCCAGGGAGCATTTGCCCAGATGGGCGTCCCTGCCGCTGACGTGATCGCACCGATTATTGCAACACTGGAACTGGTGGGTGGAATCGCCCTGATCTTGGGCCTGGCAACGCGCCCGTTCGCAGCACTGCTGACATTGAACATGCTCGGCGCCATCATTCTGGTCCACGCCTCCGCGGGCGTATTCGTAGAAGGTGGCGGCTACGAGCTGGTACTGCTCCTGGGCGCATCGGCTCTGGCGGTTGCTTTGGTGGGCCCCGGCAAGTTGTCGCTGGACAATGCCCTGTTTGGACGCTCCACGTCCAAGTTGCGCGTCCTAGCATAACCTCCCCTGAAGTAAACAAGGCGCACGACTCCATCAGGAGCCGTGCGCCTTTATTTATACGCAGCCGGGCCCCTCGGAGCTGCGGCAGTATCATTGTGCCGCAGCTCCACCGGGCGTGGCGTGCGTATAAATAAAGTCCACTTTGGCTATACGCGGATCCAGCACTCGGAATTGCGCATAAACCAAATAATGGACGCCCAACGCCTGCACGGGCAGACTTTCACCATGAGCTACTCACTACAAATAGTGGTTGACTGCACCAATCCGCACGAACTTGCTGATTGGTGGGCAGAAACCATGGGCTGGCAGGTGGAGCCCTCCGATGAAGAGTTCATCCGTTCCATGGTCGCCAAAGGTTTCGCCACCGAGGAGCAAACCACGCTCCACCATGGCATCCTCGTTTGGGCAGATGGCCAAGCCATCAACCCAAACGCGGACACGAGCGCCGGAGCGCCCCGCATCTTGTTCCAGCGCACCGATCAGGAAAAGCGAGGCAAGAACCGCATTCATTGGGACGTGCGGATCGGCGATGACGACAAAGCGACGGTTCGCACCAATTTGGAAGCCCGCGGTGCCACCTTCCTCTGGGAAGCCAGCCAAGGACCGCATACCTGGTTCACCATGGCAGACCCCGAAGGCAACGAGTTCTGCATCAGTTAGTGAGCGCAGCAAGACATCCACTGCGCTCTAGCTCACCCTGCCAGCTAAGATCGTTAGCGTGAACGCAACGAATCTTCCTCCCCAGGTATCTGACATCTTCGATCCCACCCGCTGGCGCGTGGTTGAGGGCTTCGACTTCACCGACATGAGCTACCACCGCCAGGTGGAACGGACCGAGGAAGGCGAGATCCTCAAGGATCTCCCCACCGTCCGCATCGCCTTCAACCGCCCGGAAGTACGCAATGCGTTCCGCCCCGGCACCGTTGATGAGTTGTACCGCGCCATGGATCACGCCCGCATGACCCCGGATGTGGCCACCGTACTGCTGACCGGCAACGGCCCCTCCCCCAAGGACGGCGGCCACTCCTTCTGCTCCGGCGGCGATCAGCGCATCCGCGGTCGCGACGGCTACCGGTACGCAGAGGGCGAAACCAAGGAAACCATTGACCCGGCCCGCGCCGGACGCCTCCACATTCTGGAAGTTCAGCGCCTCATGCGCACCATGCCCAAGGTGGTCATTGCCGTGGTCAACGGCTGGGCAGCGGGCGGCGGACACTCCCTCCACGTGGTCTCTGATTTGACCATCGCCTCTCGCCAACACGGCAAGTTCAAGCAGACGGACGCCACCGTGGGAAGTTTCGACGCCGGATACGGCTCGGCTTTGCTGGCCCGCCAGATCGGTCAGAAGAAAGCTCGGGAAATCTTCTTCCTAGCCCGTGAATACTCGGCCGAGGATATGGTCGCCATGGGTGCCGTCAACGAGGCCGTGGACCACAAAGACCTAGAAAACGTGGCCCTGGAATACGCGGCAGATATTGCCCGTCAGTCCCCGCAGGCCATCCGCATGCTCAAGTTCGCCTTCAACCTGGCCGACGACGGCCTCGCCGGCCAGCAGGTCTTCGCCGGCGAAGCCACCCGCCTGGCCTACATGACCGATGAAGCCGTGGAGGGCAAGGAAGCGTTCTTGGAAAAACGCGATCCCGACTGGTCCTCCTTCCCCTACTACTTCTAACTACAGGCGAGCATGTTCATCGAACCCCTCCTCAAGGCCCTCTCCGAAGCACTCGCAGGCGAAGGCCCCGCAGTCCAGATCGCCCCTGACGGTAGCTTCACGCTCATCCCCCAAAGCGAGCTGGGACTCGCCGAAGGAAGCAAAACCGAGATTGCCGCCGTCGTACTTACCTCGGGGAGCACGGGCACACCCAAGCGGACCATGCTCAGCGTCGAGGCGCTGGCGGCGTCGTCCGTGGGCACGGCGCTGACACTGCAGGGCGAGGGCCAGTGGCTGCTCGCGCTGCCCATGAATTACGTAGCCGGGCTGCAGGTTCTGGTGCGCAGCCTGTTCGCCGGAACGCGCCCGTGGGCCATGGATCTGAGCGGCGGATTCACCCCCGAAGCGTTCACCGAGGCCGCCCTTGAGCTGACCGACAAGATGCGTTTCACCTCGCTGGTCCCCACGCAGCTCAGCCGCCTGCTGAGGAATCCGAGCGCCGAAACGCTGACCGTGTTGCGCCGTTTCAACGCGATCCTGCTCGGCGGCGGGCCCATCAACCCCGTGCTGCTCGAGGCCGCGCGCGGTGCCGGGCTGAACGTGGTCACCACCTACGGCATGTCCGAGACGTGCGGCGGTTGCGTGTACGACGGCGTCCCGCTCGAGGGCGTGCGCGTCGCCATCCGCGAGGGCCGGGTCTGGCTCGGCGGGGAGGTGGTGGCGGCCGGGTATCTGGGCAATGCCGCGCTCACCGAGGCGTCTTTCTCCGAGGAAGAGGACGACGGCGAGATGGTGCGTTGGTATAAAAGCGGCGACTTGGGCGAGCTGGATGGTGAGGGACGGCTGCGGGTGCTTGGCCGCGTTGACGACGTGATCATCACCGGCGGGCTGAAGGTTTCTGCCGGTGCCGTGACCGATGGTTTGCACCGGGTACAGGGCGTTCGCGAGGCGTTTGTGCTTCCTGTTCCGTCCGCGGAGTGGGGACAGCAGGTGGCCGCTATGGTGGTTGGCTCGTGCACCGAGGCCGAACTGCTGGCCGCGGCCGGCACCCTGATGGAGCCGCATCTTCTCCCTAAGACTGTGGTGTTCGTCTCCGAGTTGCCACTGCTGCCCAATGGAAAGCCTGATAGGACGGCAATTTTGGCGGCATTGCTCGGTGCTGCGCAAGCAGTCTGAGTTAAGAAAAGGGGCAGAATAAGCCTTAGCCCCAGTCTCTGGGCCGCCATCATCTTGTTTGCTAACGTTTTACGAGTTCTAAAGGAGTACCGCTGTGGCCACTGTGGGTCAATGGATTGCCGGAGCCCGTCTGAGGACCCTTCCCATGGCAGTGGCTCCGGTCATCATCGGTACGGCTGCAGCCTACGATCTTGGTGGGCTGAATTGGGGGCGCGCAATTTTGGCGATGCTGGTCGCCTTGCTCCTGCAGATTGGCGTGAACTACGCCAACGACTACTCCGACGGCATCCGCGGCACCGACGAGGTCAGGGTTGGCCCGCTGCGCTTGGTGGGTAGCGGTGTGGCGAAACCGTCGCACGTGAAAATGGCGGCATTCACCATGTTTGGTCTGGCCATGCTGGCCGGTCTGGGCTTGGTCCTCGCCTCGAGCGCGTGGTGGCTACTGCTGGTGGGCGCTGGCGCGGTGCTCGCTGCGTGGGGTTACACCGGAGGGAAGAATCCCTACGGCTACATGGGTCTGGGCGATGTCTTCGTCTTTGTGTTCTTTGGCCCCGTGGCAACCCTGGGCACCACCTTCACCCAGGCCGGGCAGGTGAGCCCGGCGGCAGTGTTGGGTTCCATCGCAACGGGACTGATCGCCGTCGCACTTTTGATGGCCAACAATGTCCGCGACATCCCCACCGATACCGAGGTGGGCAAACGGACCCTCGCCGTGCGGTTGGGGGACAAGAACGCCCGGCTCAGCTACGTGGTGATGCTGGCGTTGTCGGTGGGCCTGATGATGTTCCTGGTGCCGAGCAAGCCGTGGATTTTGTTGCTCCTGCTGCTGGTGCCGGCCATGCTGATGCCCAGCTGGCTGATGCTCAAGGGCAAGAAGCGCAAGAGTCTGATCCCGGTATTACAGCAAACGGGACTGCTCAACCTCGGATTCAGCGTACTTTTTGCCGTAGCCATGGTGATGACCGCGCTCTAGAGCCGACATTCCGAGCCGAGCGAGTCGGGGCCGAGTGAGTCGGGGCCGGTCGAATAGGGGCCTGGCGGATCAGGCCTGCTCGGCGCCTTCGGGCTTGCTCAGGTTGACGCTGTTCAAGTGGGCGCTGCCGGACTTGCGGTCGGCGTCGATCCAGATGTCGGGGTTCTCATCGATGAGAGCGTCTTCGGCGTCGGCGTCGGCCATGGCCCCGGAAGACTGGGTTGTTGTGGCGTTCGGGGCGAAGGTCTTGGCAACCACTGCGGTTGCGCCGGCGCGCTGCTTACGCAGGAAAATGAAGCTGACCACGAAGGCGCACAGGGCAGCGATCAGGGCCGCGGTGAGCGGGGTGAAGTTCAGCGCCATGTAGGCGATGAGGAAGAACGCCATAAAGAGCACGCCGCGGATCAGGGAGTATTTGAAGAAAGCCACGGACCAAGTTTAGCGGTTGAAGCTGGGCGTCTGCCCTACGCCTGCCAGGGTGCTGATTTTTCTCACAACGGTAGAATGAAGTATGCGCTATATCATTCCAGTGACCATAGGTGTTGTCCTGTTTGTGTACGGACTCATTGACTGCATCCGCAGTGAAGCCCGCGACGTACGCAGCATCCCTAAGCCTGCGTGGATTCTGGTGATCATCTTCTTGAACGTCATCGGCGTGGGGCTGTGGTTCCTCTTCGGGCGCCCGCAGTATGCCGCTTCGGGCTCGGGCAGTTCCTCCTCGTTTGGCCCTTCCGCCGCCGGTCCGCGTCGGCCCGCCGCTACCGGTAGTCAGCAACGTTCAACCGCGCCCGACGACGACCCCGAGTTCCTGCGCAATCTGGCGGTTAACAGGGCTCAGAAGCTGGAAGCCGATAGGCTCCGTAAGCTCAAAGCCGATTTGGACGCCCGCGAAGCCAAACTCCGCGAAGAGCACCCGAACGACGAAACGAAGAATTAGTCTCTAGGATCCCTGCGCACCAACTAAAGGGCTAAATTCCACGCCCTCCCATGGTCAAGCACCCTCCCCGCGGCTATGGTGGAAATCACAGTCGGCTGCTATTCCGCCAAGGAAGCTCAGCCGATGGCTACGTTGGGAGGGAACGTAATATGCCACGAACTAGTGCCATCAACATCCGTGCAAGCGGGAAAAGGAAACGGCTCAGACACTGGGCCTCCATCGTGGCGCTGGGGATGGGCCTAACGATTTTGCCCGGCTGTGCCGCCTCTGATGGCGTTCCCACCCTGACCTGGTACATCAATCCTGACGACGGCGGCCAAGCGAACCTGGCCCAGGTATGCACCACGGCGGCCGAGGGCGCCTACCGGATCGAAACCTCTCTGCTACCCAAGGATGCGGCCGCCCAGCGTGAGCAGTTGGCCCGCAGGCTTGCTGCCGGCGATTCTTCGCTGGACATCATGAGCATCGATCCCCCCTTCATTCCCGAACTTGCCGAGCCTGGCTTTCTGGCTCCGGTGCCCGCAGACGTGGCAGAGCGGACCAGTAAGAACGTTCTGGACGGTGCACTGGCAGGGGCAACCTGGAAAGACCAGCTGGTGACGGTTCCCTTCTGGGCTAACACCCAAATCCTCTGGTACCGGAAATCCGTGGCGAAAGCCGCTGGCCTGGATATGACAAAACCGGTGACGTGGGATCAGCTGATGGAAGCAACTCAGGAGCAAGGCAAATACCTCGGCGTCCAAGGCGCCCAAGCCGAGTCCATGACCGTATGGATCAACGCCCTCATCGAGTCCGCCGGCGGGCATATTCTACTGAACCCGGGAGCCCGGGCTGATGAGATCAAGCTCGGGCTGACCTCTCCCGCAGGCGAGAAGACCGCCGCAATTATTGGCACTATCGGCAAGAAGAATCTTGGCGGTCCTGGCCTGCCCACCTCAACGGAAAATGACTCCATGATTCTTTTCCAAGGGGACAAGGGTTCCTTCATGGTCAATTATCCGTTTGTCTGGCCGGCAACTAATGCGGCTGTGAAGGCAGGAAGCGTTAGCCAGGACGTCCTCGATGACATTGGCTGGACGCTTTACCCTCGCGTTGATGCGGATACTGATACTGCTCCTCCTCTGGGCGGGATCAATTTGGGCGTGGGCTCCAAGAGCCAGCATCAAGATCTGGCCTACAAGGCCATCGAGTGCATCACCTCTCCGGAGAATCAGGCCACCTACTTTGTGACCAACGGCAACCCGCCGTCAAATTCCACGGCATATGACGATCCGCGGGTGGAGAAGCAATTCCCCATGGCTCCGACGATCCGAGAATCACTGAAGCTCGCAGCACCCCGGCCACAGACGCCGTTCTACAACGAAATCTCCACGGGATTGCAGCAGCGTTGGACTCCACCGTCAGCGGTAGATCCCGCAACCACTCCACAGAATTCCCAAGACTTCATCCTTGCTGTACTTAGGGGGGACAGGCTGCTGTGAGCACCTCAATCAAAGCGTCCACGGACGCACCAGCAACTCGAGCGCAGCGCCGGCGTCCGCATCTGAGCGACCGGGCCAAGTCTGAGCGCAGACTGGGCTGGTATCTGGCCGGGCCTGCCTTCATTGTGATGCTGGCCGTAACCCTTTATCCCATCCTGCAGGCCTTTTGGGACTCGCTGTTTTCCCTGCGGCTGACAGCTCCTGACGACAAGGCGTTCATTTGGTTCGCCAACTACGTGACCGTTCTCTCCGATCCTGTCTGGTGGCGAGACTTGGGCGTCACGGTCATCATCACCGTTGTCACTGTGGTGATTGAGCTAATTCTGGGCTTTGCACTGGCTCTAGTCATGGATAAGGCGATCAAATCCCTGCGGGGTCTGTTGCGTACAGCCATTTTGGTTCCCTACGGAATCATTACCGTGGTCTCCGCCTACGCATGGTTCTACGCATTCGATATCAACTCTGGCTACGTCAACCATTGGTTCAGCTGGATCCCAGGGATTAGCACGGACCTGAACTGGTTCGCCGAATTCTGGCCGTCGCTCTTTGTCATCATGGCCTCGGAGATCTGGAAAACCACTCCCTTCATTTCTCTGTTGTTGCTGGCTGGCTTGGCGCAGGTGCCTGGCGAACTCACAGAAGCAGCCCAGGTGGATGGAGCCACCTGGTGGGAACGCTTTCGGAAGGTCATTGTGCCCAACATGAAGGCGGCCATTATGGTTGCCGTTCTGTTCCGCACCTTGGATGCCTTCAGAATCTTTGACAATGTCTTCATCATGACCAACGGGGCCCACGGCACCGAGGTGCTGTCACTGCTGGCTTACCGTACGTCCATTTCCCGGCTGGAAATTGGGCTCGGCTCAGCTATCTCGGTGCTCTTGTTTGTGTGCGTGCTGATCATTTGTTTTGTTGCCATCAAACTTTTCAAGGTGGATCTCGCAGGAACGCAGGGAGGTAAGTCATGACCAGCGGAAAGCAAAAGATCACTTGGGCGGGTATCGCCATCTTGGTGCTGATTTACGCGCTTTTTCCTGTGGCATCAATTCTCTCCACATCGTTCAAGGCACCCAGCGACCTCACCTCAGGAAAATTCCTGCCCAGCTCCGGTGCTGGCACCTTGGAGAACTACGAGCAGATATTAGTCGGCGATGCCCAGGGACTTTTCCTCTCGGCATTGCGCAACTCGATCGGGATCGCACTGATCGCAACTTTCATCGCGGTGGTGCTAGCCACCTTGTGCGCCTACGCCATTGCCAGACTAGATTTCCCTGGCAAGAAAATTGTGCTGACGACGGCGCTGGCTGTCTCGATCTTCCCTGTCATCTCCATCGTCACACCACTGTTCAACCTGTGGCGAAACATTGGCCTCTATGACACGTGGCTCGGATTGATCATCCCGTATCTTTCGCTGACACTGCCCATCTCGATCTGGACGCTGGCAGCATTCTTCCGCCAGATCCCGTGGGAACTTGAACAGGCGGCTCAGGTGGATGGAGCCACTACATGGCAGGCCTTCCGCAAGGCGATTGTGCCACTGGCTGCACCTGGGGTCTTCACCACGGCGATCATTGCGTTTTTCATCGCCTGGAATGACTTTGTGTACGGCATTTCCCTCACCTCTACTGAAAGCGCACGAACAGTGCCGGCGGCTCTGGCGTTCTTCACCGGCGCATCCCAGTTTGAAGCGCCAACGGGCGCCATCTCGGCTGCGGCCATCATCGTGACAATTCCCGTGGTCCTGTTGGTCTTGCTTTTCCAACGCCAAATTGTCTCGGGCTTGACCCAGGGCGCCGTCAAGGGCTGAAACCTTTACTCACAGAATAGGATCGCGAGCATGGCTGCTATCACCCTCAAAAATATCGTCAAGAAGTACGGGGACGGCTTTCCGGCAGTTAACGATGTCAGCATTGACATCGCCGATGGTGAATTCGTCATCTTGGTAGGCCCCTCGGGTTGCGGTAAATCCACTATCTTGCGCATGATCGTGGGCTTGGAGGACATTACCTCCGGAGAATTGCTGATTGGCGGGCAACGTGCCAATGACAAGGCTCCCCGAGACCGGAATCTTGCCATGGTCTTCCAGAACTATGCCTTGTACCCACACCTCACGGTGTTTGAAAATATTGCGTTCCCTTTGCGTTTGGCCAAGGGCAGGCACCAGGAAGAGGATGTCCAGCGGCTGGTCACAGAAGCCGCGGCCATGCTGGAACTCACAGATCACCTGCAACGTAAACCGGCCAACCTATCCGGCGGGCAGCGGCAGCGGGTGGCTATGGGCCGGGCCATTGTTCGTCAGGCGGATGCGTTTCTCTTTGATGAGCCCCTCTCAAACCTGGATGCAAAGCTGCGCGGTCAGATGCGTTCAGAAATTTCTCAGATGCAGCGCCGGCTAGCCACTACTTCTGTCTACGTCACGCACGATCAAACCGAGGCCATGACCCTCGGTGACAGGGTCGCCGTGCTCAAGAAGGGTGAACTGCAGCAGATCGCTTCACCACGCGAGCTCTACGAGCAGCCGGTGAACTTGTTCGTGGCAGGATTCATTGGTTCCCCTTCGATGAACTTCCTACCGGCCAGCCTCGAGGGGAACATCCTGAGCACAGCCATCGGAGACATTGAAATCTCTCCCGAGAAAGCAGACAAGGCCAGAGACCGTCCGGTGATACTGGTGGGTGTGCGTCCGGAGTTCTTTGAGGACGCTTCCCTAGTAGAGGAGCACAAACTTCATCACGGTTCCACCTTCACCGCTGAGTTGACCCACACCGAGTGGCTGGGCAACGAACAGTACGGCTACATCAATTTCGATCCAGCCCCGGAAGTCCGCGAAATGCTGAACAGTCTGGCACGGGATATGGACGCCGATGAGCTGCGACCGCAAGTTGTGGTGACCTTGGATGCCGCCAGCAAGATCCGCGGTGGCCGTCCGGCCGAGCTCTGGTTGGACACCCGCCGCTTGCACCTCTTTGACCCCAAGACAGGGGAAAACCTGACTCTGGACGCGGAAGAGGGTGCCCGTTTGACGGCAGAGGCCAATGCCGAACGGGCCGAGGAAATTGAGTCTGCAAGGCAGGTCGCCGCACACTGAAATATCCAGGATCTGCAATATCTAGGCTCTGAAGTTTTTGCGTCATTCGCGGCGAACCCCGGCACGGCATTAATGCCGTGCCGGGGTTCGTCGTGGCAGAGGTGCCTTTTGCAGTCCATCACCGTCAGCTCTCGTGGCAGCCGACTCCTGCGATATTTGGCTGCGCGCCGTTGCTGGAATCATTTGACAATGGCACTAGCGGGATCGGAAACAACAATCGCCACGGCACAGCATGCCCACCAACCGTAACGGCCGCAGTCTCAGCAGATGCGATCCCATGCCTGGCTGCAGAATCACGCTCGGTTTCAACATGATCGCTGTCCAGACCCTGCTCATCATTGGGGATGTTTACTGATGCATTCATGGGATTATTTGCCTGCCGTTTCTATGATGATGTTCAGACCGTTATCCATGTCCATGGACGCCTGGAGGATTTCACGCCCGGCGCAGCCACCTTTGTGCCTTCTGGTGCTACTTCTTTTCTTCGATCTTCACGGTCCAGGAATCAAGGTTGCCGGCCTTGACATCCAGAAAGTAGTTGCCGGCCTTCTTATGGATGGCCGTGGTGTTGCTCTCCGGCTTGGATGCCATGACAACCGGAATGCCGCCGTCAACCATGATGTCGGTGCCTTCCTTCTCCAAGTAGATGGCGGCGATTGCCATCTCCGGGTCTGATCCGATGAACTCGTAAACCAATCGGGTTTCCTTGCCGGAGAGTGCAAAGACTTGGCTGGCCTGGTCCGCGGTGCCGTTCAGTGCGGCAACTTCAACCCAGGTTGCTTCGGCGGGCTTTTCAGCCGGCTTCTCGGCTGCTTTCTCAACCGGCTTTTCGGCTGCAGGAGCTTCGGCAACCGGTGCGGCCGGAGCCTCGATGCCCGATTCGACGACGGCTTTGGTGCCTGATGATGCAGCCGAGGCTCCGCCAATGCCGCCTACCAGCAGCAGGACCGCAGTGACCGCAATGGCCACAATCTTGTTCTTGGGGTACCCGGCCAGTGCATTGCCGGCCTTGTCCGTCTGCTTTCCGGCCAAGGTGATGATCAGATCGATCAGCGCCCAGACACCGAGTCCACCCAGGGTGAACAGCTTCAGCAGACCCGTGCCAACCTTGCCCAGATAGAAGCGGTCCACACCCCAGTAGCCAAGGAACAAGGAGAGCAACCAGGTCACCATAAATGACTTGGATCCCTCGTGCTGAACAGGAGTGAACGGCGCCTGCTGCGCTTCTTTGGTGTAGCTTTCGTGCTGCATGATGCTTCCTTTCGGGCAGAGCAAATCTGCCGGTTATGGGTGTTTCATTTGATGGTTCAGCAACCGCGTAGTGTGCAGCCGTTGCTCTAAGGAGTTATTGCTTGGTCCAGGAACCACAGCGTGAGGACTTGAAATCTTGTCCCGCAGTAAGAGTTACGGAGGGAAGGCCGCCACCCGGGAGGTCATTATTGATGATGTCGTCGCCATTGGTGCCACTTGCAAGGATTGCCCAGTAGCAGGATGAGCCAACATTGCTACTGGCTTTGTAGCTTCCGGCTTCGATATCCACCCCAACAACCCAGGTGCCATCGGTGATGGTGTTGGCTTCTTTCTTCTTTTCCACCGTGGTCACGGCCGACTCGCGTTTCTTGAGCTCTTCCTCAGCCTTCTTCACAGCGGCCTCACGGAGTAGCAGGGCGTCGTCCTGCTCCACGGCCGCCGACCTGCTGGCGGCAACCTCGCCCTGGAGTTCTTCCAGCTGGCCCCTAAAGGCGTCACGGTCGGTCGCGGCCTTTTGGCCCGTGGCTTCGAGGGCGAGGTACTCATCACTGTTCGCGGGGTCCGTGGTGGCCTGGCCCAACCAAAAACCTCCACCAAAAAGCAGTACGACGGCGAGCGCCACGGCCACCGCTTTTACGCCACGGCGCTTGGGTTTATCGGCGCCGTTTACATCGGACTTGCTCATGACGTTCTCCTTATTGCTTAGAGCAGCTACTTGGCCGCGGTTTCCACAATGATGTTGAGCCCGTCGTCCGGATGGTAGGTCCAAGACGCGGTGTACCCAGACCATTCGGTGCTCTGGGTCCCATCAAGGGCTCGCGTTGATTCCAGCTTCGTGAAGATGCTTTCGGGTGCTTCCAGTTCGTTGAGGACGCAGACCACGGCCGCAACATCAGTGCCGGTGCTCTCTTCGCCGCTGGTCTGCAGGTTCAGGCTCTTGCCGTTGTCCAATACGTCAACGCCGGTGGCGTCCACAACGGAACATTTCTCAAGAGCGGCCGGAATGGCGTTGGAGCTCGCCATGGCATCACCCAGAGCAGCGCCACCGGCGGCGAGCAACAAGCCCGCTACCAGGCCAATCGACAAGCCGCCGAGTCCGAAGTAAAGGTGTTTACGGCTCTTGACCTGCGGAGCAGGAACGTCTGGGCCAATCGGAACAACTTCCGGTGCTGCGGGACTTGTCATGGTCACTCCTGATGATGGTCTTTTACTGCGACATCTAAGGAATTGCGGGCTCCCCCAATGGCCAGCCCGGAATTCTTCACCACGTCCCAGCACTTGATCTGTGCTCTGGAATGAATCTAAAGTGCCCGGGCAATTGAAGCCACGTAAGCGTTGATAACAGGGGTTATCAACATATCCACAGGGATTGTCCACAATGGCCATAGAATGGACTCGTACCTCAAAGACAAGGAGATCCGCATGACCGACCAGCAAGAACAGCAACTGCAGATCACCTTGTCCGAGATTGCGAATCTGGCTCAGGTCCAGCGCCCAGTAGTGTCCATGTGGCGCTCCCGCAGTAAGAATTCAGCAGATCCTTTCCCGGTCTCCATCGGCACCAGCGGCCGCCAGGAACTCTTCAACGCCGCAGAAATAACGGACTGGCTGACCGTCACCGGCCGTGGCAATAATCCCCACGCAGCTGAGGATGCAGCAGCCTTCGCCTCCCCCTTGGGCCAGGAAAGCAAGGACACGCATTTCTCCGGTCTCACGGCGCTGATTGCTTTGCGCTGCCTCATGGATATGCCGCTGGGAGGCCATAACGCCGAGGATCTGGTGGATTTCGCCGATGAATACGATCCTGACAATGAGTTCCTCTTCACCGAGATAGAGGATCTTGGTCCAAATCTGCTCCCACTGGCCCGCTACGCGGATCTCCTGACGGACGCCTCCTACACGGCGGCAGCGGCCTTTGAGCAACTGCTTGGGGATAGATTCCGCGCCGGCCCTGCCGTTCAGGCCAAGACGATGCTGACCGCCGAAGCTACTGAGCTGCTCGCCGCCACTGCGGTGGAATTAACGGCAGGAAGTGAACAGGAACCTGTTTTCACGGACGACGGCGGCAGCGACTTCCTGCTGGCCGTCGCCGACATTTTGGGTGAGGCCGCGCCGGCCACCTTGTGTGTGGGGTCTCTGGCTTCCGAATCAGCCCGGCTTGCTCGCAGGCGAATGCTGGTGCATGGCAGGTCCAAGGAAAATCTGCACGTCACCAACCAGGCTGGCACTGTCCGCGAGGAACAAGTCAAGGTCAGACTGGCGCAGTTCCCTTCCCCCTCGTTCCCCACCTCGGATGCTGTTGAGGTCTTAACGGCCATCGACAACATCTCCTTGGAAATGACCCATCGGGAGTGTGCCGTTGTTCTGGCCCCAGCACCGATCCTGAGCGATTCCTTACTGCGCACAACTCATAATCGTGAGGCGGAGGCCATCCGTTCAGACATTCTGCGTTCGGACCGGGTTCGTGCCATAGTCCGGCTACCGCAGGGGATGCTTCCATCTAGCCCGCGCCAAGCCCAAGCGTTGTGGGTGCTCGGACCCGCGCATGCCAATGTTGCCATTGCCGATCGGTGGACCATGGTGGCCGATCTTTCAGGGCAAGAAATGACGGCGGCCGTCAGGGCTGACCTGGTTGGTGATCTCGCCGCGTCGATGGGCAATCGTGATTATGTCCGGGCACATTCATTCCGTTTTGCCCGGATTGTGCGGACACGTTCTTTGCTGGCAAAACAAGGGTCGTTGACGGCCGCAGCTCAGTCCGCGCCGAGCCCTGCTCTACCGTCACAGGCTTCCGCTGCAGAGCTGATTCGGGCGGAGAATCTAATCGAATCAGTCAGCCAGAGCCAAACTTCGACGCTGAGCATCGCGCTAAGCGCCGAAAACCGCACGGAGCTTAGCCCAACAACTGTTGACGCGGCGATTAAGTCCGGTGCCGTGAAATACCTTCCCGGCCATCGCCTTGCTGACGAGCATGTGGAAGCGGAACTCTCCGGGCGCGCCCAGCTCCCCATCATCGGCGTCGAGGAAATCAGCGGAGAATTACCATGTGAATCCCGCAAGATCAGCCAGCTGGTGTTCGCCAACGCCTACCCGCAAGGCAGGTTGAGCGAACCGGGCGACGTCATCTTCGCAACCGGAGCGCACGCTGGCGCCATGGTCGATGAGGTGGGGGCCGCCGTCGTACTATATCCGGCGAGGATCCTGCGGATCAGCTCCAAAAGTTCCGGTGGATTACTTCCGGAGGTTCTGGCGCGAGATTTATCGGACAGGACTGGTGATTGGCGGCAATGCCCTGCACGCAGGATGCACGACGGCGCCAAGCCCGCCTTGAGCGGGGCGTTGGCTGCGGTGGCGGAGGAACGTCGGAGGCTGGCGGTACGGTTGCAACAGTTGGATGAGCTTTCCGCGCTGCTCGTTGATGGCGCTGTGCATGGAAGTTTTTCGGTATTGAATTTTGGCATGACTACGGAGGGAACCAGCTAGTGGCTGCGAAGAAGGCAAAGGTTGAGGCGCTGCCCTCAACCATGAAGGAATTGAAGGACACGCTGTGGAAGGCCGCGGACAAGCTGCGCGGGTCCATGGATGCTTCGCAGTACAAGGACGTCATTTTGGGGCTCGTGTTTCTCAAGTACGTTTCCGATGCCTTCGACGAGCGCCGTGAGCAGATTCGCGCCGAGCTGACGGTCGAGGGCCTGAACGAGGACCAGATCGGCCAGCTTATTGACGATGTTGATGAGTACACGGGCCGTGGCGTGTTCTGGGTTCCTGCTCGCGCACGCTGGACGTACCTGGCGCAGAATGCCAAGGGCACCTCGGCTTCCTTGGACGAGCACGCAAAGTCCATCGGGGAACTCATCGACGACGCCATGGCGTACGTGATGGGATCGAACCCGTCGCTGGCGGCCACGCTGCCCCTGATTTTCAACAAGGACAACATCGACCAGCGCCGTTTGGGCGAGCTGCTGGACCTGTTCAACTCCGCCAAGTTCACCGGCGAGGGCGCCACAAAGGCCCGCGACTTGTTGGGCGAGGTGTACGAATACTTCCTGGAGAAGTTCGCCAAGGCCGAGGGTAAGCGCGGCGGTGAATTCTACACGCCGGCTGGTGTGGTCCGCGTGCTTGTGGAGGTTTTGGAACCGACGCACGGCCGCGTTTACGACCCCGCCTGCGGGTCCGGCGGCATGTTTGTGCAGGCCGAGAAGTTCCTGGAATCGCACAACAAGGAGGGCTCGGAGATCTCGGTCTACGGGCAGGAACTCAACGAGCGCACCTGGCGCATGGCGAAGATGAACCTTGCCATTCACGGTCTCAACGGCAACCTTGCCTCACGCTGGGGCGATACCTTTGCACGCGATCAGCACCCGGATATGCAGGCCGATTTCATAATGGCCAACCCGCCGTTCAACATCAAGGACTGGGCTCGTTCCGAGAGTGACCCCCGCTGGAAGTACGGCGTACCTCCGGCAGGCAACGCGAACTATGCGTGGATTCAGCACATCATTTCCAAGCTGGCCCTAGGCGGTTCGGCCGGCGTGGTCATGGCGAATGGCTCCATGTCGTCGAACTCCGGCGGCGAGGGCGAAATCCGCGCGCAGCTAGTGGAGGCCGATCTGGTTTCCTGCATGATCGCCCTGCCCACGCAGCTGTTCCGCTCCACCGGTATTCCTGTGTGCACATGGTTCTTCGCGAAGGACAAGACTGCCGGCGCTGCGGGTTCCGTTGACCGGACCGGGCAGGTCCTGTTCATCGACGCCCGGAACCTGGGGCATATGGTGGATCGCGCCGAGCGCGCTTTGTCTGATGAGGACATTGCTCGCATCGCGGGGACGTTCCACGCCTGGCGCGGTTCTGCTTCCGCTGCTGCCTCTGGTCTCACATACGACGACGAACCCGGCTTCTGCAAGTCCGCCACCCTCGCGGAAATCAAGGCTGCTGATTACGCTCTGACCCCGGGCCGCTATGTTGGTGCTGCCGAAGTCGAGGACGACGGCGAGCCGATCGAGGAAAAGATCGCGCGTTTGTCTACGGAGCTATTTGAGCAGTTCGACGAGTCTTCTCGGTTGGCGGCTGTTGTCCGCGAGCAGCTGGGGAGGGTTCTGTGAGTCGCAAGACTATGAAAATTCAGGATATTGCGGCTCCCTCGGCACGCTCTATAGCAATCGGTCCATTCGGTTCTAACCTCAAGGCAGAGCTCTACACTCCTTCCGGCGTCCCAGTTGTTCGAGGGCAGAACATTAAGGCGAGTCCCTATCTCGATGAAGAAGACTTGGTGTTTGTTTCTCCTGAAACTGCCGAGAAACTCTCGTCATCGATGCTGAATGAGGGCGACTTAGTCTTTCCGCACAGGGGTGCGATCGGTCGAGTCGGACTGGTCGGGAAAAAGCGCATGTTGCTCTCGTCAAGCATGATGAAACTGACTGTCGACCCCGCCAAAGCGGATCCGAAATACGTTTTGTATTATTTCAGAGGCCCGGGTGAGCGTGAGCTGCTAATGCGTGCCTCCACCGTCGGGACACCTGGAATTGGTCAACCACTTACTTCACTTCGTGGCATCTCCATTGAGCTTCCAGAACTCGAACAGCAGCAAGCCATCGCAGAGGTCCTGGGTGCCCTCGACGACAAGATCGCCGCCAACACCAAACTCGCTGCGACCTTTGAATCCCTAGGAACTGCCAAGCTTCAGGCGCTGGGAATCAACGCTGAGCCGGAGGCTGGCTTTGTCACCTTGGATACCTTGTTTGACTTCAATCCGCGCCGAACGCCAGCTTCTGACACCGTCACCTTGATCGACATGCAGGCTCTGCCCACTTCTGAACCGCTGGTCGGAACCTGGTCTGAAGGTCCCAAGAAGGGTGGGACCCGCTTCATGAACGGCGACACTTTATTGGCACGCATTACGCCGTGTTTGGAGAATCGCAAGACCGGTTTCGTTGATTTTCTTGACGACGGCCAAGTAGGCATCGGTTCTACGGAATTCATCGTCATGAGATCCCGCGAAGGGCTACCGCTGGGGCTGTCATATTTTGTTGCCACCAGCAGTAGATTTAGAGACTTCGCTATTCAGAACATGGTAGGCACGTCGGGCCGCCAACGGGTGGCTGCAGCTGATATCGCGCGATTTGAGTTCAACCCAATCGAATCAACAGATCTGGTTGAGTTCGGTTCTTGGGCGGACACGAATCTTCGTCTTCTCGGGTCACTTCGGACTGAGAATAAGACACTGGCCGCCACCCGCGACGCGCTGCTCCCCCAGCTAATGTCCGGCAAGCTGCGTGTCAAAGAGGCCGAAGCACTCGTCTCGGCAGCGGTCTGATCAGGAACTGGGCGGCGCAGCAGCACCGCCCAGTTCCGTAACACTGCAGGGCGAGTTCGCAAACTCTCAATCTGTCAGTAATATTTGCACGGGCTGACTTAGTGATGCCCTGCCACACCTGGCGCACCGCCCAACCAATAGGAACGAATCCCATGCATTTTCTAACTCTTGAAGGTGCCCGATGATCGTAGCCAAGCTGTTTAAGTTCTTTGCCGTCCTGGCAACGGCATTTGTCCTGGTACTGGGCGGTATCGCCTTTGCGAATGTGTCCGGATTCAACTTGTTCCAGCTAGGTGCGAAGGACCGGAGCCATCCCGTATTGCTGCAATCAATTCAAGACGTGAGCCAGTACCACGCCGCAGTTGGCAACTTCGATGTGTTAGTCGACTTCGAGGACCCCGCTTCTAAAATCGAAGCCGGGCTGCCCGGCGTCATCGCCGGACAAGTACCCGACTTCATTGCCGGGCGTCGGACGATATTTGTAGGGGCGGGTACTGTCAACGCCTACGTCGATTTTTCCGGTTTTGTCGAGAATGACTTGACCTATTCGGATGATGGCAAGTCTGTGTCGGTCCGTCTGCCCGAAACTAAACTCGACAAGCCCAACCTTGACCAAGAGCGATCTGGCGTTGTTTCGCAGGAACTTGGCGTACTCGATCGAATCAACGATGCGTTGGCAGTTCCCGATCAGGCCAAGTTCTACAAGATGGCCGAAGAAAAGATAGCCGCAGGTGCGGAAGAGTCGGAATTGAAGAAGCGGGCGACTGAGAACACCAAGGCCATGCTGACAGGCATGTTCGGCTCAATGGAAATCCAGGTCATTTTCCGCGACTAGGCCAAGCAGCCTCAGCAGACTGCCATTGTCGACTGAGGGTCGGAAACTCCTCTGCCTTGGCATGATCAAGTGCGATTTGAACAGTAACAGGTATTTCCAGTCATCATCAGAAGTTCGGCATCTCTTCAGAGCCCAAAAACCCACCTCCGCGCAACCCGCGACGGAAAGTTCCACAAGTCGTTATCCTCTGTCGTCGTCGTCCCGTTTGGTGGATACGTACCCGGCCTTGAAGTCCAAGATTTCTCAACGCCCATTTCCAAGGTGTTGCAGGGACTGATGCCTCCCCAGCCAGATGTCCGGCAAGCTGCGGGTCAGGGATGCGGAATCAGCTTATTCAGAACTGGCCGAGTTACAACTCCAAGTTTTCTCCAAGTTCAATTTGTACTTGGAGAAAACTTGAAGTTGCGTTCCCACGCTATGCCGGGATGCTGTGGGCGAAACCCGTCCAACCTACGCTCCACCCTGCAATTTCTGGACCAAGTCCGGTGTTGCACGCCAGATGTACTGCTTACCACTCTTGGAACGGAGCAGGAGCCCGCGTTTCTCCAGAGCCGCAAGGTCGTGGCGTGCCGTCTCTCCTGAAGTTGCATAGGCACCCGAATACCATCGAATATTGGCCACAGTGGATGGATCTTTCGACACCAGCTCCAGGAAGGCAATCTGCCGATGATTAAACTCTCCACGAGCTAGGTGCAGCAAGGCGCGCACATTGACCAGCTCCTGTGTCTTCCTTTCTAGGTAGGCGGTGAGATCATCCAGCGCCCTGTCAACAACCTGCACGTGATACAGCAAGAAATAGGTGAGGTCGCCGTCGTCGTCCTCTGTTAAAAGATAGGAACGCGCGTACTGCCCCGGAGCCTTTCGTAGAATCCTGGAAATCGTGATGAACTCAGCCAACCAATAACCCTGATGGAGCATGCTCCAGTAGAACAACGCCCTAGCAGTTCGCCCGTTCCCATCCGCGAAGTAGTGGTCGTAGCCCATCATAAAGTGCAGCACGATGGCCCTGACAACGGGCGGCATGTAACTGCCGTCTCCGGCGTCTCCATTTGCAAAGTCGCAAAGCGCCTGAAGCCGCCGGGGCAATTCCTCAGCTGGCGGGGGTGCATGAAGCAATTGTTCGTCGTCTCCCCACACTCCAACCCTCTGAACGCCGGGTTGCTCCAACCGTCCCGCGTCGTCAGGATCATCCAACGTGCCATCCGTTACGATGCGGTGAAGCTCGAAAACCAACTCGGGAGTCAACTTTTGATCCCGAATCTGCCGAATATGCTTCATGGCCAAGAAATTGTTGAGAATCATCCGCTCGCTGTTTGTGACAGGCTTTCGGCCGCTCTGCAGCATATCCTTCGCCACCCGACGAGAAGTCGATGCGCCCTCCAGCTGGCTCGAGGTTATAGCCTCCTCAATGAGTGAGTTGATGATGTATTGGTTGCGATCACGCCCTGTAGCCACGGGCTCGGGAAGCTTAATTTCACCACTTGCGGAGCGGGTGATCTTTTCACACGTAGCCAGCAGCTGGTCATTGAGCGAGTAACCAAAGTGCGCGCCTTCCTTGTCGAGCAGCGGAACAACCCTCTGCTGTTGCCGACGCTTGTTTTTAAGCTGAAACCACCATTGCTCGTGTGATAGGCCTTCCGGCGGCATCTTGTAGCGCAATTTATCCCAATGCAGGTACTCCGAATCGTCGACGTCGCGAGTAAGCATCTCGATCAAGTCGGAGGGGTTCAAAGTCGAGAATGACTCAGCGATGACGTTGAGGTCAGGTGCAGGCATCGGAACCTTCATGGCGCATTCATCTCCAAGTTTTCTCCAAATTCAATTTGAACTTGTAGAACCATTGTAGCCTTTCTCCAAGTTCAAGAAAACATTGGAGAAAGGTTGGAGTTGGAGTGCTGACGCGCGCAATGAACGGATTTCAAACGCCAACAGCTCCCGGACAAGCCCACCAATTTCTGTACAAGTTCACACACTCTTGTTGAATTTCACTTAGGTTCATTGACAGCCATGGTTGAGGTGAAAGATGGAGCAGAAGGGATGTCCTTTTTGCGCCCCGGATACGGCGCGGGGCACGGACGGCATCGGCGCTCTAGCGTCAGCGCCACCCTTGCGCACGCCCGCAACACCCTGTGGTCGAGTCGTCGCCACGAGCAAGTATCAACCATGCCACGACACAATCCAGCAGCTGTCATGAGGCCCGAATTTGTGCGAGTAAGCTCAGCTTTGTAATTCGTTGGCACCCAATGATGGGTGCCTGTTTTCCAACCATGATGGGGGCTCATTGTGTCAGACAAGCCAGTTCTACTTTTCCTGCACGGCGTAGGCGACGGAGACCCTGGAAGCCAATGGAAGACAGTCCTTGAGAAGTCTCTGACACGCTCCGGCTACCCAAACCTGGATGGCACTACAGTGATTGTTCCCCTGTACGCGCATGCGCTCAAAGGGTGCGACGAACCGAAACCACTGCCTGTCCGGACCATCAAAGCTCCCGGTCGTGACGCCGCCAAGCTGAACCGCAGGGACTTCGAACGCCGCCTTGCCTCCGTTGAACATCGGATTGGTAGGCAGGACCAGGAACATTTCATCAACGAGGCCCTGGCAAATCGAGCACAGACAGTGCACAACGTCTTTGCTGATGCCGTTGTGGCGCTACCCTTCTTTCAGTAGGCGGCAAACTACCTGAACAGCAATGAAATCCGTGCTCAGGTCCTCAATCGAATCCTTGCTAAGGTCCCAGAATCGGGCAAGATTGTCATGGTGGCCCACAGCCTGGGCTCAGTAATCGCCGCCGACTTATTGCTGCGACTGCCAGAGCACGTTGATGTTTCCGCCTTGGTCACCATTGGCAGCCCCTTGGCCAATGGGAGATTCAAGCTCGGTGACTTGCGTGATGTACTTATCGATCCACCAGTCCACCTGTCTTGGTGGGTGAACTTTAGGAATGCGTGGGATCCGGTGGCAACCAGACGTGGCCTGTCGTCTGCTTTTCCGTGGCTGTTAGACCACACGATCAATACCGGTCCCGGCTTACACCCCGTGGCCCCGCACTCTGCCGTTACTTACCTGGGGCATGGAACAGTCGCAGACACCATTGGTTATGCGCTCTTTGGTTCGAAGTTCAAGGGGCTGGTTCCGTTTGATAATGGTGTGGAGATCGCCCTCAATGATGTTGAGATCAAGACACTGCTCGGGTTGCGATACTGTCATCTGATCAAAAACGAGCTGAGCGGTGACACCCGACGCCGCTACCTTTCCGCTCTGCGGTCAGTTCAGGCACAGGCAGTGTCCGATCTCCGTGCTCATAACAAGTCCATCAATCGCCCCCTTCCGTCACAGCTAGCCCGACTCGATTTTGACTACACCGACGAGCATTCACTACTTCCTGAACCGACGTTTCACCAGAATGAAACGTCAAAAGAGGAAGCAGCGACACTTCTAACGGCCGTGGCCGCAACCAACGTCATCGCCCCCTTCGAGATCACCGTTTCCAAGGAAGTCGAGCAGGCGGCATTGGCGGAACTCGCCTCCGAGATGGGACTGAAACGACAGTTCGGTTCAGACGTCCTGGAGGCGGGAAAACGTGCCCAAGGCATTGTGCGGGACAGCCAGAATCTGCAATGGGTGAAGGTAGGGGCCTTAGTGGCAGGCACAGCCGCATTGGTTGTGGGTACGGGAGGGCTTGCCTTGGCAGCCGCTCCCGGACTTGCAGGCGCTGCCGTTATCACGAGCGCCCTGGCCAGCTTTGGTCCCGGCGGTATGATTGGCGGACTCATAACTGCTGGAGCCCTGGTGAGTGGCGGTGGGTTGCTGGTCGGCTCCGGAGGCGGAACCATGGTGGCTGGCCTTGCCGGGGATGAGACCAGCGTTGATCAGCTCGAAGGTTTCATTGCCCTGCAGTTGGCGGCTGTCATTTTGCGGCAGCAACACAAGATCGATAACGACCCTGCAGTCTGGCAGTTGCTAACCGAAATTGAAATCAAGGTTAGCCGAGAACATGAGCGCCTTGATGAAATCTCTGACAAGAAGGCGGCCTCTGTTGCGGCCCTTGCAAAGAAGCGCACGCTCGTGGGCCGGGCCCTCAAATACATGAGCGACAACGGTTTGGAACCCGGTGAGCCGGAGACAGCCGAACCGGAACCCAAGGCATTGGAAAAGCGCGCGGCGCGGTTCATCCCTCAGTTGCGGCGCGCCGAGTAGCTCTGCCCGCGGCAACTTTCGGCTGGGACTTGCCGTTCCGGCGTCGTCCATGAACTACGACGCCGGCCGGCCGCCGACGGGCGCTTAGAACAGCTCGGTAAGCTCCTCATCGAGGGCCGCACGGTCGAACTCCTTCGGGTCCAGTGCTTCCCCCTGCCCCATGCCCAGCCAGTCCCGGTATTCGGCGTGCTCCTGGTGGGCGGGATCGTTGACAGCCGTCACAACGTTCTGCCAGCCCCAAGTGCCTCCGGAGTCTTCGGCAGGGCCCATCCCCCGACCACCGGCACAGCGCACGGCCGGCCTCGGGGCGAAAGGCAGGATCTTCTCTAGGGTGATCCGGTGGCGCCAATTGTCGCCGAAGTCGTAGGTGTAGCTGATATGCTCCTTCTCCGCTTTCAACAACTGTCCCAAGGTCACGGCAGACTCATCGTGGGGCATGGGATCGCCGAAGTCATGCTCGGGGCCAACGGGTCCGTAGGTAATCCCGTTGTAGCCGCCCACGTTGAACTCGTGCAGATGGCAGTCAAACCATTCAAAGCTTGTCTGGATAATGCTGTGCATTTGCGCCAGAGTTAGATCCGAACGCAGCACCAGCCGGCGCCACACCGGCGGCTTCGTATCCTCGATGGCCACCTTCAGCTGCAAAAGCGGCACAGGATGGGTGGGCGCCAGGCCCAGGCCCGCATTTACGGAACCCGGAAGCCGTGGGCCCGCGCCACCACCGTCTCCGACCTGCCGACCCAGCGCCAGTAAAACCATGGTTGCCAGAGCTGGCTGCACCCGCACGGCGCCATCCAAGGTGACCACTCCCAACTCTTCCAGTTCCACCATGCGCCGGCGCAAGAGTCGGCCAGCAAATTCGTCCATTCCCAGACTCTCCAGCGTGTCCGGGTTCTCTAGCAGGACCACCGGAATGGTGGACCCGGCCAACGCCGCGGCGTACAGCAACCCGGCCTGGGCCTCCGCGGCTGGTGCAACCCACGGCGCCCACACCGGCTCCCCCATGACACTCACGGACAGGAAGTTAGCCATCAATCCGCGCAATGCCGCTAGGTGCGCCGGGTGCCCGTGGTTCAGGATTGCCTCGGCGTTCGGTGTGGGCCACACCTTGGTGGATCCAATGTCGATAAAACCACCACCCTCCAGCGCCGCCCAGATCTTGGACAGCAGGGGCAGCTCATGCATGGTCTTGACGATTAGGGGCGCACTAGGTTCCAGGCTCTCCGTGTTGAAACCTGGGATGTGCTGGCGTTTGGCGTTACGCGCGGCTCCCTTGGCCACCAGACCAACGGCCGCCGCGGCACCTTCAATCTCCGCCAGCTTCAGCGCACCGGTGGATGTAACCGGCTTACTCTCTCCGATCCATTGCAGCAAAGAGCTCAGATGCGCGGCCAGTTGGGTTCCAGAGAGCGCGGCAAGTTCCTCGTCCGCACTCGGGTGCTGCGGCAGTTCCAGCTCGCCGGGCGCGTCGGGCTCGTCGTCGTCGTCGTAAAACAGCGTGAACACCTGAGCCAAGTCTTCTTGGCTACCGGTCCAGCCCTTGGTTTCTTCGAGAAACTGCAGGTAGGTGCGGATGGCGACAAAGATGAATTCGGTGTCCTCTTCAGCCTCGGCGGAGCCAACTGCGGTCATGGCCTGGCCAAAGGCAAGCGGCTCAAAGCTGGTGACATCGGCCGCCGGCACCAGCTTGAAGTAGGCAGATGCCAGCACCCCCACAGCATCGATCAAGTCCTCTAGTGCACCCTCCGGCAGCCCGGGCATGTTGTTGCACCATGCGGCGAATGCCGGGGCCACCGCCTCCACGGCAAGAACCGCCCGCCGTTCGCTGACGGATGTGGTCGATGCGCGGGCCTTGCTGCCCTTGTTGTTCTTGGCCATCCCACAATGATGTCAGACCCTACGTGTAGCTTCTGTGTCATAGGAACGTTGCAAGATTCGAAAGAGGTTTGCTCATGTCCACGTTCAGTGATCCAAATGAAGACGTACCTGCCTTTCCGCCCACCCCAGCGCGCAGCGGGATGCCGAAGTGGTACCCCGACATGTTGGCATCCGTTTCCGAGACGGTGTCCACCGGCCGCGTCCGGGCCATCACCGCCGTCAATCAGGAACTCGTTGCCACGTACTGGGCTGTTGGGCGGGAAATCCTTACCAGGCAGAGTCAGGAAGGATGGGGAACCAAAGTCATCGACCGACTCTCAGCAGACCTGCGAGACAAGTTTCCAAATACCCGCGGTTTTTCTCCCCGAACTCTTAAGTACATGCGTTCTTTAGCCGAGGCATGGCCCGGCGAGGCAATTGTGCAGCAGCCTGCTGCACAATTGCCTTGGGGCCATCACATGGTGCTCTTGGACAAGCTCAGCGATCCCGAAACCCGCCTCTGGTACGCAGCTGCCGCCGTCGAACATGGTTGGTCCCGCAACGCGCTTGTCCACCAAATTGAGACGCGCCTGCACGAACGCTCGGGGCAGGCCATCAGCAACTTCAAGGCCGTTCTTCCCGCCGCTGATTCGGACCTTTTGCAGCAGACCATGAAGGACCCGTACATCTTCGACTTCGTGGCCATGACGGATCGGCACAATGAAGCGGAGCTGGAATCGCAGCTCGTCGACCACGTTGAGAAGTTCCTGCTAGAACTCGGCCAGGGCTTTGCATTCGTGGGCAGGCAGGTTCGGTTTGTAGTGGGCGGTGACGAATTCTTTGCGGATCTGCTCTTTTACAACTTCCGTCTGCGCAGCTTTGTGGTTGTTGAGCTCAAGAACAGCAAGTTCGACCCCGGGTACCTTGGTCAGCTCGGAATGTACATGTCTGCGGTGGACGATCTAATGGCCCACCCGGACGACAATCCAACCATTGGCTTGTTGCTCTGTAAGACCAAAAATAATGTGGTGGCCGAGTACGCCTTACGATGGTACAGCGCTCCGATCGGGGTGGCCGAGTGGAAGACACAGATCATGGACTCTCTGCCGGAGGAGTTCAAATCCAGTTTGCCGAGCATCGAACTGCTGGAAGCGGAGCTGGGCGAGGGGTGAACGAAAGCAATGTTGCAGCAGGCTGTTGCAACATTGCTTGGATCGGCGACGGTCCGGTCAGTCCGTGGTGTCGCCGACGGTGACGTTGAGGGTATGTGCCACGGGGGTACCGCGTTCCACGGTCCGTGAGACGGTGCAGTACTTCTCGTGCGAGAGCCGGGCCAGTCGCTCCACCATTCCGGCAGCCTTCTGGCCGCCCTCGGTGTCGGGGAAGTTGATATCGAAGGCGAGGTTCAGGTTGTCCATACGGGTGGCGCCGTCCTCGACCACCTTGTCACCGGCGGCAGTCACCGTGTAGCTGGTGGGCTCGGCGCTGCGGGCCGTGACGGTATCTACGTCGATGGACGAACAGCCAGCAATGGCGGCCAGCAGCAATTCGACAGGGCTGAACAGGCCTTCGCCATGTCCGAACTGCATCTCCGCTCCTGAGGCATTCCGGACTGTATATACAGCGGTGGAGGTGCGGGTCAGCTCAACGGAACGCAGGGTGGATTCTTCTTTTTGACTCATGCCTCAATCATGCCACCGGCGATGGCATGATTTTTGAACTGTTTCCGCTGATAACCCCGCATAGCGGTCACAACTGCGGCAACGCGAACCACGGCTGATAGCGTCATGACTAATCGACGATCATCATTTGCAGGAGAGCAGCATGACATTGGCAACCACCGGTTTTTCTGAAGCCGCTTGGGAAGGCTTGGCCCTGGATCAGTTGGGCGAGCTGGGCTGGAAGCCAACCCCCGGAGATAGGATCGCCCCAGGCACCGGCGAACGTGAGTCGTGGAGCGAACTGTTGATCCGGCGTCGTCTGCTTCTGGCCTTGCAAAAGTTCAACCCCACCGTGCCGGAGCAGTACCTGCGCCAAGCCGTCGCCGAGATTGCCACCCCCAAATCCAATGACGCGCTCACGGAGAATCACCGGATCCACAAGTACCTCGTGGAGGGGTACCGGCTCAGCTACATCGATACCGATGGCAGCGAAAAGAACCCGACCATTCGCCTCATCAGCAGCGCCACGGATGACAACGATTGGCTGGCCGTCAACCAGGTCACGCTCACCAGCCGCGAGCACTCCCGCCGATTCGACATGGTCCTGTACCTCAACGGCATGCCGGTCAGCGCCATCGAGCTAAAGAAGGCCGGCAGCGAATCCGCCGATGTTGCCGCCGCCCATGCCCAGCTGCAAACGTACCTGCGCGAATTCCCCATGGCGTTCCGCTTCAATCTCCTGAACCTCATTTCCGACGGCATCATCGCCAAATTCGGCACCGCCTTCACTCCCCTGAACCACTTCTCCCCCTGGAATGTGGATGACGACGGCGTTCCTGTACCGCCAGGTGCCATGCTCGACGGCGACCGCATCAGCGCGCTCGATACCGCCCTTTTTGGCCTCTACAACCAGGAACGGTTCCTGCAGCTGATCAACTCGTTCACGGCTTTTGACTCAGGCGCGGAAGGTTTGTCCAAACGCATCGCGAAACCTCACCAGTACTTTGCTGTCACCAAGGCCGTGGGCAGCACCATTGAGGCCGTGCGCTCCAACGGCGAATCCCGCGGCAAGGCCGGCGTCGTCTGGCACACGCAGGGTTCGGGTAAGTCCATGGAAATGGAGCTCTACACCAACCAGGTGATGCGTCGCCCCGAGCTGCGCAACCCCACAGTTGTTGTCATCACGGACCGGAACGAACTCGATGGGCAGCTCTTCGAAGGATTCTCTCGGAGTCTGCTTCTGCCCGAAACCCCGCAGCAAATCCGCCGCCGCTCCCAGCTGCGCGAGGAGCTGAGCAACCGGGTCACCGGCGGCATCTACTTCACCACGCTGCAAAAGTTTGGCCGCAGCAAGGGTGAAAAGGACGCCGGTTCCGATCACCCCCTGCTATCCGACCGCAAGAACATCATTGTCATTGTGGATGAGGCGCACCGGAGCCACTACGACGATCTGAATGGCTACGCCAGACACCTGCGCGATGCCCTGCCCAACGCCACCCTGATCGCCTTCACCGGCACCCCCATTTCCTTCGCGGACCGGGACACCCGCGAGGTATTCGGCGGGTACATCGATGTCTACGATCTGTCCCGTGCAGTGGACGACGGCGCCACGGTTCCGGTGTACTTTGAGCCCCGCCTGATCAAGGTGGGCTTTGCCGACGGCGTTTCAGAAGACACCCTGGATGATTCCGCCGACGAGGCTACCCTTGGCCTTGACGAAACGGAACGGGCCCGCATCGAGGCGAGCGTGGCCGTGGTCAACGCTGTCTATGGCGCCCCGGAACGCATCGCCGCGCTGGCCCAGGATTTGGTGAGCCACTGGGAGAACCGTCGCGGGCAGATGGCCAAGTTCATCGAGGCGCCCGGCAAAGCCATGATCGTGGGCGGGACCCGGGAGATCTGCGCAAAGCTGTACGCAGCCATCGTTGAGCTTCGTCCTGACTGGCACGCCGATGAGCTCGATCGCGGCAAGATCAAGGTGGTCTATTCCGGAACAGCCTCCGACGTGCCTCCGGTTTCCAACCATGTGCGCCGCGATTCGGAGAACGCCTCGATCAAGGAACGTCTGAAGAATGTAGATGACGAACTGGAGCTGGTGATTGTCAAGGACATGATGCTCACCGGGTTCGACGCGCCGCCGCTGCACACTCTGTATCTGGACCGGCCACTCAAGGGCGCGCTCCTCATGCAGACTCTGGCCCGCGTCAACCGAACCTTCCGCGGCAAACAGGATGGGCTCCTGGTGGCGTACGCTCCGCTGGCCGACAACCTGACCAGCGCCCTGGCCGAGTATTCGGATACCGACCGCGCTAAGAAGCCCGCCGGTAAGAACATTGACGAGGCCATCGGCATGGTCCACGAACTTGTGGCACAGTTGCGCCAAATCCTCGTCGGGCATGATTGGAAGGCCACGCTCATGAAGGGCGGGCCAAAAGCCTTCCTCAATGCCACATGGGGAGCGGTAGATTACTTGCGGAACCCCCTCACGCCGGGCAACGCCGTCGTGCCTTCCAGTTCTTCCGCTTCCGCGGACGACGCCGAACAGGAGACTTTGGCGAGCAGCTACCGGCGGGATTCGTCCCGGCTGGCGCGGGCTTGGGCCCTGTGTTCGGGGTCCGATTCGTTGGAGCCGTTGCGGCCCGAGGTTGCGGTCTATGAGGAAATTCGCGTGTGGATGGCCAAGTTGGACGCCGATGACCGGCAGTCCCGCGGCGAGCCCATCCCGGAGGAAATCCAGCGCATGTTGGGTCAGCTGATCGCCGAGGCAACGGCAACCGGCGAAGTTCTGGATATTTACGATGCTGCTGGCATGCCGAAACCGTCGCTGGGTGACTTGACGCCCGAGTTCATTGCCAAGGCGCAGAAGGCCCGGAATCCGCAGTTGGCCATTGAGGCGCTGCGGAAACTGATCTCGGATGAGTCGGCGAAGACCACCCGAACCAATGCCATCCGGGCCCGGGCTTTCTCGGAACGAATTGCCGAGCTGATGCGCAAATACACCAATCAGCAGCTTTCCTCGGCTGAGATCATTGCGGCATTGGTGGAACTGGCCCGTGAGGTGGCCGCCGAGGCAGACCGCGGGAAGACCTTTGACCCGCCGCTGGGATCTGATGAGTTGGCCTACTATGACGCCGTCGCGGAAAATGAATCCGCCGTCGACGTCATGGGCAAGGGTGTTCTGGCAGAGATCGCGCGCCAGCTGGTGCAGATCATGCGCCGCGACGTTCGCACGGATTGGACGGTGCGTGAAGACGTTCGAGCCAAGCTGCGCTCTTCCATCAAACGACTCCTGGTCCTGAACGGCTACCCGCCGGACAAGCAGCCCGCAGCGATCAAGTTGGTCATGGAGCAGATGGAATCCATGGCTCCGAGGTACGCGGAAGAACGGTCCGGGGCGTAAGGGCTTTGTGCGGAGCGAACCATTAACTCAGAGTCAGTAGTTCGCGCCACTAATCTCCCCAACTCCCAACTCCCAAAAAAGTTGGGAGTTGGGAGTTGGGAGCTGACTCTTGTAGACGAAGAGGACCACGCCGCAGGAATCCGGCAACAATGAATGTATTTCGTGACGGCATTCACGGACCCAACCAGGCACAGCTGCGCCATAAACAGAAGCCGGGCCCGCGCTGGAAGGCGCGGGCCCGGCGTCGTGCTTGAAGAAAATAAGGACTAGCGCTTGCCGTTGCCCTTATCGCGATCGCGACCCTTGTCCTTGCCGTCGCCCTTGTCTGAGCCCTTGGGGAACATCTGAACAACGGCGGGGCGGGGCGCACGCACCTCGCCGCGCTTCGGGGTGGCTCCCTCGGCAACGTAGTCGGGGAAGTACGAGGTGTGCGCCCCGTACGTCCCGTCCTCACCCGGGTGCTGCACGGCAACGTAGACCATGGACTCGTCGTCGTGAATGACCGGCCCGCAGGTCTCAGCATCGCGCGGCATGGAGGCGAACTGCTGCACGTTGCCGCGGTTGCGACCTTCCAGACCAACCTTGAACAGACCATCGTTGTAGCCAATGACCGACGGCGCGCCATCCGTTGAGATCCACAGGTTGCCCTGGGTATCAAACGCCAAGTTATCCGGGCAGGAGATGGGGCTGACCTGATCAACCGGGAAGCCGCTGAAGTAGGTGGTTGAGTTCTTGGCCGGATCACCACAGAGCATCAGCAGGTTCCAGTTGAACGTGGTGGCGGTGGAATCATTGCGGCGCTCGGTGATCTCCACAATGTGGCCATCACGGTTCTGGGTCCGCGGGTTCGCCTCGTCAGCAACAGCGTTGGCACCCACGCCACGGTTGGTGTTGTTGGTGCAGGCCACGTAGACCTTGCCCGTCTTCAGGTTGGGCTCGACGTCTTCGCAACGGTCCATCTTGGTGGCGCCGGCTTTGTCCGCGGCGAGGCGGGTGTAGACCAGAACTTCCTGAACGCTCATGCCGGCGATTGCACTCTTACCGTTGACCACCAGCGGCAGCCACGTGCCGGAACCATCAAAGGCACCATCTGCAGGGACCGCGCCGGAGCCGTCAATCTCTGCTGCAGAATCACCGGTGAACTGAGCGGCGTAGAGATCGCCCTCGCTCAACAAGGTCATGTTGTGCGCCCTGTTGTTCTTCTTGTACTTGTTCTTGGAGACGAACTTGTAGAGGTAATCGAAGCGCTCGTCATCGCCCGAGTACGCAACCACCTTGCCGTTGTCGGCGATGATGACGTTGGCGCCTTCGTGCTTGAATCGGCCCATGCTGGTGTGCTTCTTCGGGACCGAGTTGGGGTTCTCCGGATCGATCTCCACGATGTAACCGAAGCGGTTGGGCTCGTTACGGTAGTCGGCGTCCCGGGCGTCGAAGCGGGGATCATCCATTTCCCAGCCCATGCCGGTGGCTTTGTCGGCAAGTCCGTAGCGGCGGTCCCCATCGCTGGTTCCTTCGGTGCGGAAGAAGCCGTTGAAGTTTTCCTCACCGGAGAGGATGCTGCCCCAGGGAGTGGTTCCGCCAGCGCAGTTACCCAAGGTTCCGAGGACGAATCGGCCTTCCGGATCTGCGGCTGTCTTCACGAAATCAGTACCGGCGACCGGGCCCGTCAGCTCAAACTTGGTATCGAGAGTGATGCGGCGGTTCAGCTTGCCACCGCGGACGTAGTCCCATGGCTCACCCTTCTTATCGCGTTCCAACTCCACAACGCTCATGCCCACGGCGTTGCGGAAGATGTTGCGGCGCTCCTTCTCTTCGGCGGCGTTGGCGGGCGCGGCCGGAAACATGATCTGCGGGTTCACGTACTCGTGGTTGCACACAAGCAGACCCTTCTTGCCGTTGGGCTGGCGCAGGATGTCTAGGTAATCGTTGTTGTAACCGAACTGGCCAGCCTGAGCTTCTGCGCTCTGGTTAGCGAAGTCAAAGTCCTTTGACTTCTTGAACAGCGGATCGCCCCAACGGATGATGGGCTGCCAGCTGTAGCCGGTGGGAACGTTAAAAGCATCGACTTCGGCGTCGACCGGTTTGATCGGCGCGAAGGCGAGCTTGCCGTTTTTGTTGTTGCCAACACCGTTCTGGCCGTTGTTTCCGTTGCCGTTGTTTCCGTTTCCGTTGTTTCCGTGAGCCATGACAGCAGTGCTGAGCACGCCAGCCAAACCGATGCCCATGGCCGAACGGCGGGAAAACTCCGTCGAGACAATGTCGCGGAAGTAGTTGTTGGTGGAGGTATTGCAAACAGCCTTAGAACAAGCGTTGTCGCACTTGAGCTGGCAGGTGACGGCACTGCGCTTACCGCGCGTGTGGCCGAGCATGGGCAAGAGCTTCTTCAGATCGTTCATGGCGAACCTTCCTAACGTGAATGCGACCTTGTCACAGTGGCAGGGCTGTACGACGAGTTGGCAGGATTCTGCTGAACGGCAGATTAATAGGATGCAAACCATGAACTTCAGCCGGAGTGGAGTCCCCGATACCCCTTGCCTACTCCGACGCACCCTGCGAGCGCCAAAAAAACTCGACCACGCAACCATGGCCGGTGCCAGAGGGGACCTATGAACCAGCTCTCGGGCCCGGCCGCAACATTCCCGGCGCCTCACGTCAGCCCACTTTTGCTATGCGCCACACCTAGGCTGAGTTTGGCGCTGCCGCATCGGCAGCGCCAAACTGCCTCTCAGTACGGCGCATAAAAGACCGTCACTGGCTTCAGGCTGACATTGTGCTAAAGTCCATCAACTTTCCTTCGCGAGATAGGCGAATGCTGCAACAACGTGGGCCTGCGTGGCCACACCGAGGGTGGGGTCGATCGCAGGTGCGAAGAATGGTGAATGGTTCGCCGGAATGTCCTGCGCAACGGTCCCCTTTTCCGCTGCGGCACGGTAGATCTCCGGTGGCACCGACCCCACAGTCCAATAGGTATAGGGAATACCGAAGGCGTCCGGCAGCCTGCTGAAGTCCTCCGACGCCGTCGCTGGGGCAGTTTGGTACACCATCCCTGGTTCAAAATACTCGGTGAAGGCTGCCGTGACCTTCGCGTTCACCTGCGCATCATTGGTGGTCAGCGGGTACTGGTCGTAGTACTCAAAATCGGGTTCCTTGGGCGAACCTGAGGCGGCGCATTCACCGCGCACGATCCGCTCGATCGAGGCAATGACGCGCCCACGCAACTCGGTGTCATAGGTGCGGATGTTCAGCAGCAAGACGGCGCGATCGGCAATAATGTTAGATTTGGTGCCGGCATTAGAGGCTCCCACCGTGACCACGGCGAACTGGCCTGGCCTAGTCTCGCGCGAGACGATGGTCTGCAACTTCAACACAATGGAGGCCGCCAGCACCACGGGGTCCACGGAATTGTGCGGCATGGACCCGTGGGCGCCGCGCCCGTGAACAGTGATCTTGACGGAGTCCCCGGCGGAGAGGATGGGCCCGGCCGTGGTGCCAATCGTTCCAGCCTCAGTAGCCATCACATGTTGTGAAAGCGCGACGTCGGGCCGGGGCACCTTGGCGACAAGTCCGTCGTCGAGCATGGCACGGGCACCGGCGGCAGTCTCCTCCGCTGGCTGGAACAAGGCAATGTAGGTCCCGGACCAGGAGTCACGCCCGTCCGCCATCAGTTTGGCGGCACCGAGAAGTGCGGTGACGTGGACGTCGTGGCCGCAGGCGTGCATGACGCCCACGGTTGAACCGTCAGTGTCAGTACCGGTGGCCGTGGATGCATAGTCCAGCCCCGTGGCTTCGGTAACGGGCAGCGCGTCGATGTCGGCCCGTGCCAGCACACATGGCCCGGCCCCATTTTCCAAAACTCCGACAACTCCGGTGCCGCCGATCCGCTGGACCGCGAACCCGAAGCTAGTGAGCTTCTCCTCGATGGATGCGGCGGTGGCAAACTCCTGCGAGCTCAGTTCCGGGTGCTGGTGCAGGTTCTTGTAGAACTCGTGCTGCCAAACGAGTTCTTGATCCAATGTTGCGAGAACGGCTTTGACCTCTGACACGTGTCTACCTCACTGTTCGGCGGGACGTTCTAGTGCGCTTGAGCAACTGAGACAGCCCGCGATTGCCACGGTAACCCTAGCGGATGAGCGTGTCCAGATGTTGTCCAGAGAACACAGGGTGACTGTACCGCCCTACGCGCCAAGAACTGTTCACCTGGTTCAAGGGCACGTCGGGGCAACTCATACCTCAGAGTTAATAGTTGCCCCACTCCCACCACGTCAGACGTTTCACCGGACCTGCCACGTCCTAACCCCCTCCGCATATGCCAGACTCGCCCGGGCGGCTCGCCAACAGTGCTGGAGCAGTGGTGTTGGCGAGCCGGCCACTCCGCAAGTCGGTTGTCAAAGACGCGGACCAAAAGTCACACTTTTTGACGGCAGAGCAACAGCTAGTGAGCCTCCCAAATGCGGTATTCATCTGTGGTGCGAAGAAGCTGCCACTGAATGCTGAAGGCGGAAGGCCGACGAGAGCGGGCTTCCGGAATGGTGGGCGACGAATACGCAATTTTAGGCCCGGCGTATCAGCCTGGTTACGTCGGAGCCGCTGGAGTTACGTAAAGGCCCGGCACCCCGCACCCGTGCCTCACCGGCCAGCCATGTCGAAGGCAATGCCCCGTCGGGCTGCTCGCCGAATTCTGGATTTGATTGCTCGGATAACTCGTTGACTGAGTGTTTGGGCTTTATCGCTGACTGCATGCAGAAGGGCCGGTGACAGCAGCCACCGGCCCTTCCAGATACCCCGTAATGGGCGCATGATGTGAAACGTTATCGGTTCATCAACTCGTCAATTTCTGTTGCCGTAAGCGGCCGGGTTTGCCGGCCGTGCAGCAGCAACGCGAGTTTCGCGGAAACTTCCAGCTCCTCGGCGGAATCCACGGCGTGGACTAGGCTGGGGCCGGCCACGATGCTTCCATGGTTGCCCAGAATGATTGCTTTGGAATCCTTGGCCGCCGCGAAAATATCCGCCTCCATGGCAGGGTCGCCCGGTTTGTAGTATTGAACCATGGGGACGTTTTCGCCCAGGCGCATCACCAGGTACGGAGTGTGTGGTTTGAGCAACGGCTCATCGGACGGCGCCAAACAGCTCAGCGCGGTCACGTGCGTGGAGTGCAAATGAACGATGGCCCCGGCGTCAGCACGTGCTTGGTACATGGCACGGTGCATGACCACTTCCTTGGACGGTGTGTCGCCGGAAATGTGCTTCCATTCATGATCTAGGAACGAGAGTCGGTTGACATCCAACCGTCCCAATGACGAATTGGTGGGCGTCATGAGATATCCGCCATCAACCCGTACGCTGATATTGCCGGCGCTGCCCACTGAGTATCCGCGCTGGAAGAGGCTTGTCGCCAATTCCACCATTTCTTCTCTGGTCTCGAGGAAATTCACTTGGTGCCCTTTGCTTTGGAGTGAAGGTGACTGACGAAGTGGTACCGGGTCAGAGTATGGCGTCGGCAATCAGGATGGTAACTAGGGTTGTGGCCCACGCAACGGTGGTTGGTATGGACCACGTGAGAATTTGCCGTTTCACATCCGTGATGCCAAGCATTCTGTTCACGACCCAGAACAAACTGTCATTGAAGTAGCTGAACACCATGGCGCCCAAGCAGGCAGCCTGCGCGGCCAGAATCATGTTGACGTCGGGGATCTGGGCCAAAATGGGTGCCGAGAGGGACGCCGAGGTAATGATGGCAACTGTTCCACTGCCTTGCACCAATCGAACCATGCTGGCAATGAGGAAGGGGATCAAGATGCTCGGCAAAGGAAGGGTGGAGACCCACTGGCCAATTGCATCGCCCACGCCGCTGTCGCGAAGCACTGCTCCGAGTGCGCCACCGCCACCGGTGACGAGCAGGATGATGCCGGCGGATTCAACGCCCTTTTCCATTTCTGCCAGAACGGTGTTGCGGTCCATTTGGCGGGCCAGTCCGTAGATGGCAAAAATGACGCCGATGCCGACAGCAATAACGGGGTTTCCAACGAAGGAAGCAATTTGGACAACCATGTCAGGTATCACACCGTCGGTGGCCCCGGCTACTGCTGAAATGCCAGTGTTCAAGAAGATCAGAATAATGGGGCCAAGCACCGGAAGCAGCGATAGGAACAAAGAGGGCAGTTCCTTCAGCCGCTCGTCGGCCAGCTCGTTGAATTCCTGGAAGGCTTCCTTGGCGGTGGTCTTCTTTTCAACAACAGGAAGAATGGTGCCCGTGCCACCGGATGCGGCCGATACTCCGGCCGGTGCCATTGCCTCGATTCGCGGGCCCGCGAACCGAGCGTAGAGGGTGACGGTCACTAGGGCCGGCAACGTCAAGAGGATGCCGTAGAGGATCATGTCTCCGATGGAGACCCCGTAGATGCCGGCTGCGCCAAGCGGGCCGGGAGTCGGGGGGACTGCGTGGTGGGTCAGAACCATGCCCCCGCCCATGGCGATGCCCAACGTCAGTTTGGACCGACCTGTGCTTGTGGCGAGCGCCTTGACCAGGGGAGTCAAGATGACAAATGCGCTGTCAACGAAGATGGGGATGGAGATGATGTAGCCGGCAACAGACAGTGCCCATTCCTCGCGTCGTCGGCCTAGCCAGCGGATCATGGTGATGGCCAGTTTTTCTGCTGCTCCAGAGACCTCCAGGATGCGTCCCATCATCACACCGAATCCGACCACCAGTCCGATGGTTGCAAGAGTGGAGCCGAATCCCTTCGTGATTGAGGCAACCGCAACTTCAGGAGTCATACCGGCTGCCAGTGCGGCAATCGAAGCAGCAATGATCAGAGCGAGCAGTGCGTGCACTTTGGTCTTGAGCACAAGGAGAATAAGTACAGCAATGGCAACAATGAGCCCGACGATCGCGGCGGGACTGATTGATGCGACGGTTTCGACCGCAAAATTCATGGTGGCGTTCCTATAAGTGAGAAGGGGAGACTAGCCTGCGATAAAGTCGTCGCGGTACTGCTGTACAACTTGGTCAAAATCGGTGTCTGAAACAAAACCAAGGCTACGGGTGCGTTCCACGTCAAATGCGCCGGGCCAGGAACCGACAATGCTGTCAATCTTGGCATCGTAGTCAATACCCACAAGGTCCCGTGCCGATTGGCCAGCCACCCGGGTCAGGCTCTCCAGCATTTCTCCTGCAGTGACGCTCAATCCCGGGACGTTGAGGACACGCCAGCCGCCGATATTTTCGCCGTCAATCTCGAATGCGTGGACCAGGTTGGTGACCGCGGCGTTGGGGGAGGAAAGCCACAATTTCGTGTCGACTGGCACTGGGCACACTGACTTCATGCCATTCATGGGTTCGCGAATGATGGAGCTGGCGAATGATGACGCGGCACTGTTGGGCTTGCCGGGGCGCACGGAAATAGTTGGGAGCCGGCAGATGCGGCCGTCAATGAAGCCCTTGCGAGTGTACTCATTAACCAGCAACTCGCCGATGGACTTGACCATCCCATACGTCGATTCCGGCTGTGTGGCCATGTTCTCCGGCACGCTGTCCGGCATTTCGCCGCCGAAGACGGCCAACGAGCTCGTGAAGACGAAGCGCGGTGTGTTGCGGATGCCCCTTGCAGCCTCCAGGAGCGCACGGGTGCCATCAACATTGACGTTCATCGCTAGGTCGAAGTCGTCCTCCGAGCCACCGCTGAGCACTGCGGCGAGATGGAATATCCCCACCGTGTCTTCGGTGACGATTTCATGGAGCAGTTCGGCGTCACCAATGCTGCCCTTGACGGAGGCAACACGGGAATCCGCCACGGGGCACTCGGCCAGGTCCAAGGAGACAACCTGATCGAATTCCACGGCACCCGTTCCGGCGTCCTTGCCGTCAAGAAGAGCCTGAATGACGCGGCTTCCGAGGAAACCACCACCGCCGGTAACTATAATTTTCATCGTTGAAACTTTCTCTAGTGGGAGGAATCATGGCAGCGATCGACCAAGGTGAGGGAAATTCCCAGTTCCTTGATGTTCTCCACCGCCGAGCGGGCAAGGCCGGTATCTGTAATAATTTCGTCAATATCGGTGAGCTTCACTGCCTGCAAGTTGGCGACACGGCCGTATTTGCTGCTATCACTGACCAAGATGGTTCGTGCGGCAGAGTTCTTGATGGCCAACTTCACTGCCAGTTTGGCGTCGGTGGGGACGGAGGTGCCGCGCAAGTCAAAAGAGGACGTGGAAGTAAACGCCACATCAACACTGAACTGGGCGATCATCCGGGCAGTCATCGAGCCGTCTGAGGAAAAGTTGGCACGGTCGACTGCGCCGCCAGCAAAGTACAGCTCATTGACCGAACGTTCCGACAGGCTCAGAGCGATGGATAGGTCATTGGTGACGAACACTAGGTTTGGTATCGACGCCAGACGATGTGCGATGGCCAATGTGGTCGTCCCAGCATCCAAGAACACCACATTGCCTGGCCGGACCCGTTCCATGGCGGCCCCGGCTATGGCCGTCTTTTCCGCTTGCTGCAAACCCTCCTTGACGGTGTGGGATTGATCCAAAGCAAGGCGCTCCGGCCTGCTGACGCCACCAAGGACCGAGACGACGCGACCCATTTCCTCGAGTCGATGGATGTCGCGGCGCACCGTCATGTGGGAGACGCCCAAGGAATCCACCAAGTTGTTGATGCTGACGCTGTCGTTCTCTTCCAGCATCTGCAGAATGGCGCGCTGCCGTTCGAGGGGTATCACTTGGTCCCGCCTTGGTAGGATGCGAGCCAGCCAAGCCCCGCAACGGTTCCAGCTGCCGGGTGATATTCGCAACCAACCCAACCGTCATAACCGGCGGCATCCAGTGCTTCCAGCACATACAAATAGTTCAGCTCACCGGCATCGGGCTCATGCCGTTCTGGCACCGAAGCAATCTGGACATGTCCGATGTAGTCGATGGTTTCGCGCATGAGCATCGTGACATCGCCCGATGTGATTTGGGCGTGGTAATAGTCAAACTGCAATCGCGCGTTCGGGCGGTCAATTCGTTTTAACAGGTCAATAGCCTGGGTGACACTGCCCAAAAAGTAGCCGGGCATGTCGCGTGCATTGATTGGTTCAATCAGCACCTCGATACCGAGTGCCGCTGCCTGGTCCGCGGCATGCTGCAGGTTATCCACGTAAAGATCCTGCGTATCAGAGGTGTTCTCGGTGATACCTGCCATGATGTGGACTTTGGGGCAACCCAAAATTTGGGCGTAGTCCAACGCTTGGACGATCGAATCCCGGAATTCCTGCTCGCGCCCGGCGAGTGAGGCAAGACCGCGTTCACCGTTGGTCCAATCACCTGCGTGGGCGTTGAAAAGGGCCTGTGCCAGTCCGTTGGCGTTTAGCCGTGTGGCGATTTCAGTTTTGCCGTAGTCGTAGGGAAACAGGTACTCAACTGCTTGGAATCCTGCCTCAGAGGCGGCTTTGAAGCGCTCGAGGAAGGGCAGTTCCGTAAACATCATGGACAGGTTTGCTGCAAATTGGGGCATATTTATTTCCCGTTCCTACTGTGCCTGGCTAAAGAAATCTACGGTTCCAAAGTTTCCGGACTTCAGGGCCAGATCGATTTGTCCGTCCAAAGACCGAACCCAGGGGACACCTGGGGCGATTGGATTCCCGACTTCGAACCCTGTGATGCCCAGTGCGGTCGTAACGGATCCCGATGTTTCGCCTCCTGCCACGATCATGCGCTGAACCCCGGTGGCCACGAGTTCTCTAGCGATGCGCCCAAAAAAATCTTCAATCGCCTTGCTTGATTCAGCAGCTCCATATGTTTGCTGGAGGCGTTGAACTTCTGTGGGACCGGCGGTGGCAAAGATCAATGGTGCCGTAGCCCCGGCGGGCTGTGCGGTGAACCAGGCCAGCACTTCCTCGTCGTATCCGTCCGGGGATGTCATGAGCCGGTCAACGTCGACGGCAAGAAATGGGGCCTTGGTCTTGTAGTCCGCCACCTGGTCGTTGGTCATGACCGAGCAGGAACCGGAAAGGATTACGGCCGGACCGGTTTTGAGTGCGAATCCAGAGTGTTCGCCCTTGACGTCATGGGGGAAGGAGTGGGCGATGGCGCCGCCAAGCCCGGAACCCCCCGTCACGAGCCGCAGCTTGCTAACGGCTGCCCCCAAGATATTCAGGTGCCGATCGTTGAGGGCATCGAGTACTGCGTAGCGTTTGCCCGCGGCCTTGAGCTCAGACAGGGATTCAGCCACGGCTGCAACGCCGCGTTCCACAACACCTACGGGAACCAGCCCTGTTGAGCCTTGCGCCTGGCCGTCCATGAGTCGGATGAGGCTTGCATCGGTCATGGGCGTGACCGGGTGGTTGCGCATGCCGGATTCATTGAGAGGGACACCGTTGACGAACAGCAGGCCCTGGTAGATGGTGCGACCGTTGACCGGCAGTGCCGGGCAAATCACGGTAAAGTCCTCGTTCAATGCCTCAAGCAGTGCATCGGTCACCGGGCCAATGTTTCCCTTGGCGGTGCTGTCGAACGTCGAGCAGTATTTGAAGAATACTTGACGGGCACCTGCGGACTGGAGCAGATCCAAAGCCTGAAGAGATTGATCCACGGCTTCTTGGACCGGATTTGAACGGCTCTTGAGACTGACCACAATGGCCTGGACGTCCTCGTCGAGAGAGCCAATCTTCTGAGCGCCGGACAACTGGACCGTCTTTAGGCCATTGGCCACTAGGAAACTGGCAATGTCAGTTCCACCAGTGAAGTCATCGGCGATTACACCAAGCTGAACAACCATGCTCACTCCCTCTATCTACCGCGACATAACCACCGCGTTACAACGTTTAACACAAATTACCACATAGTCACATTCGCTAGCAAGCGGATCATGGCACAGAATACCCTGAAATATAAGGGTTTTATAAAGTTAATCCGCCAACAAGTGTGGTCTGAGTCGCATGGACGAACGGAAACATTAAGTATATTCACAATATTTCCCACTATTGTCTTGGCCCTCACAATCCCGATGGAGGCCCGTGAGGCATACGAGGTTGGCCGTCGAGCCCCCAGGGATTCTTGTCCTAAATACTCTTGAAGAAGGCTGCAGCAAGGTCATCGAAGGCCATGTGATCGCAATCAAAGACGGAAAGGCCCATCGTTGGCGGGCCAGCCCGGAACTTTCCAAAACACTCGAAATCTAGCCCAACTCCCAACTCCCAAAAAATATGGGAGTCCGTTGGGAGTTGAGCGCTATATCAGTCGGTATTCAGGCCAGCGGAGGTTCAGGCCTCTGGACATGGTGAGGATGCGGCTTTCGTAGTTTGTTGAATTGCCGCGGTTCTTACTACGGCTGGGGCTGTTAATTCCACGCCTTTTGTGAGATAATAAGGGTGTGATGATTTTCTGCGTGGGTGGGTGAAACAATGGTTTCAATGACTACCCAAACCGACCTTCCCGTACTGCCGGATCTCGGCGCTGTGCTCATGGGCGAGCGTGCGGCTCTGTTGGAAAACGCCACTGGTGGCAAGGTTTTCATCAATGGGCAGTTGGCTTATGTGTGGGGTGCGGGCCAGGACGGTCTGCGCCGACTGGCGGCCTCCCAACTGGTCGATACCGGTGCCGCCCAGGTCAATGAAGTAGCCGCGGCTTTCGGCGTCAACACGGAGTCGTTGCGGCGCTGGCGCAAGTCTCTCGAAAGCACTGGCCTGATGGGCCTGGCACCGGTAAAGAAGGGCCCCAAACGCCCATCCCTGCTCACGGAAGCCAAGGCAGCGCAGATTCGTGCTGTTCGTACCGGTGGTGCGAGCCTGCGGGCCACTGCCGAAGCGACCGGGGTTTCCACCGATACGGTCCGTCGCGCCATGGCCGCCATGGCAGAAACCCCGACAACTGAATCTACCCACGATTCTGTAGCACCCCTTGAAGCAGCGGAACAGCCTGTGCTGCCGGCCCCGGTGGCCCGCAATGGGGAGCGGGCAGCGGCACGGGCCGGGCTCCTTGAATGCGCGGCACCGGCGTTCACCCCGGCCGCCCGTGTTCGCCATGCCGGACTGTTCCTGGCGTTCCCGGCACTGGAATCCACCGGCCTCCTTGCCTGCGCCAAAGCCGTGTATTCGGCGTTGCCGAATGGTTTCTACGGGCTCGAAACGATCCTGATCGATAGCGTACTGCGGGCGTTGGCTGGGGAAGCCCGTGCCGAGGGCGCCACCCGCTTTGACCCGGTGGAGCTCGGACGGGTGTTGGGGTTGGATCGGGCCCCGGAAGTAAAAACCATCCGCCGCAGGATTAGCCAACTCGCCGAGGCCAGCAAGGCCGGGGAACTGATTGCCGCCCTGGCTAAACACCACTTGGCCGGCACCGGTCCTGGTGGTGAGGATCTGGCTGCGATCCTTTATGTTGACGGGCATGTGCGCGCCTACCAAGGTACGAAGAAGATCGGGAAACTCTACTCCACGAGGTTGAAGTTCCCGGTCCCGGCGACCGAGGAAACCTGGGTCACCGACGCCAATGGATCCCCAGTCTTCGTTGTCATGGCCTCACCGGGTGCGTCCCTAGCCGCCGAGCTCCGCGACCTGCTGCCCGAACTGCGCACAGCTGTCGGGGACGAACGGCGCGTGTTGGTCGGCTTCGACCGCGGTGGCTGGTCACCAGCGTTGTTCAAGCACATGGATGCGGCTGGTTTTGATGTGCTGACCTGGCGCAAAGGCGCTACCAAAGACATCACGGAAGATCTCTTCAAAGAGGTCTCCCACACCGACGAACACGGTGAAGAGAAGACCTGGTCGGTCGCTGACACGGTCGTTGACCTGCCTCTGGCAACGACGAAGAAGACCGGTGAAGTTTTCAGTATCCGGCAGATCAGCCGGATCGTGGGCACCACCGGTGGTGGCACGAGGCAAATCCACATCCTCACCACCGATCGTGACCTTCCCGCAGGGGAGGTCGTGTATCGGATGGGCAATAGGTGGCGTCAGGAGAATCAGTTCCGCTACGCCCGCATGCACTTCGAGCTCGACTCCCACGATTCCTACGCCAGCACCGATGACGATCAGGATCGGATGGTGCCGAACCCTGCCAAGGCCAAGGCGTCCCAAAAAGTCGTGGCCGCCCGGAACGCCCATGCTGAGGCCGCCGCGATCGCCGACATCAACTTGATGGCATTGAAAACTCCGGCAGAAGGCAGCAATGAACTAACCATCACGGTCACCAGCGCCATGCACAACCAAGCCATGGCACCGCTCTGGGAAGCAGAGAACGCGCTGATCGCAGCGGAGAAGGCCCACAAGAAGATCCCGGCGAAGCTCCGCCTCGGGGACCTGAACCCGTGCCAGCAGGTCTTGGATACCGAGGTGAAGCTGATCCATACCGGCATCCGGATGGCCGCCTACAACACCGCGATGACGATCGCGAGGGAGATCCGCACCAACACCGGATACAAACGCGCCAACCAGGAAGCCCATGCCCTCTTGCGCCAGATCTTCAACCAGACCGGAGACATCGACACCGCCCAGCCCGGACACCTGACCATCACCTTGGACCCGCTACCCACCAAGGCCAAAACCGTGGCCGCCGCCCAACTCTGCGAGCACCTAAACAGCACTGAAACTCGATACCCCGGCACCGAGCTCATCCTGCACTACAAAATCAAGAACAACACCTAACACCCCACAGCAATTACCTCACCATGACCGGAGCCCTGAGGTTACCGACAATGACCGTTTGTCGGCCCCTCCGTCTAGGATTGCTAATGAAGCAATTGCAGCGTTTGGGAGCCCCTCATGGACTACTTTTCAATCAATTCCCTGCGTGAGAATCACGCCGGCTGGTCCCTGCTCCGTGCCCAAAACGCACCCCTCGCGTTGGTGTTCTTCATGACGGCATTCACGGACCCGAATCAGCGCAATCTGGGCCGCCAAGATCTGATCGAGGTCCTTGAGGATGTGTTGTTCAGTTTGCGGGATTCCCTCGGTGAGGACAGATTCCCTCGCTCGGCAGGCGAATACCTAGACGACTGGGCCGAACCTGCCAAAGCCTGGCTCAGAAAGTTCTACACCGACAACCGTGACGAACCCGTCTATGACCTCACAGCCTCCACCGAAGACGTGATCCGCTGGGTGGAATCGTTGCGTGGCCGCGACTTCGTCCCCACCCAATCACGGCTGTCCAGCATCTTCAATCTACTCAAAACCCTGGTCCACGGGTCAGAGACCGATCCCGAAGCGCGCCTCGCTGAACTGCAGCGCCAACGCGATGAGATCGATGCCCAAATGGAACTTATTCGCTCCGGAACCATCCCCGTCATGACCGGCCCCGAAGCCGTAGACCACTTCCATCAGCTCACCACCCAGGCCAAGGACCTGCTCTCTGACTTCCGCGAAGTGGAGGCGAATTTCCGCAAGCTGGACCGCAATCTGCGCGAACAGATCTCCATGTGGGAAGGCGGCCAGGGCGATCTTCTGGAGTCGATCTTCTCCTCCCAACAGGACATCAGCGGCTCCCTCCAAGGACGTACTTTTCAAGGATTTTGGGACTACCTGATGTCCCCACAGCTTCGCTCTGAATTGCACGAACTCCTGGACCGGGCCACCCAGATCGAAGCACTGGCAACTCAAGAGGGTCTGCACTCGATCACCTCGATGCAAAAGGACTGGCTGCCCGCGGTCGAACAGACCCAGTCCACGGTCCGCCAACTCTCAGCCCAGATAAGGCGTCTGCTCGATGACAAAGTATTCCTGGAGAATAAGCGCATCATGGCGTTGATCCGCAACATTGAATCTGGCGCCGTCGCGGTCCGTGCCACTCCGCCGCCCGGGGCCTTCGCCGAATTGGCCGGCCATGATGTGCCGGTCGCGCTGCCGTTCGAACGCCCGCTGTACGAACCCAGCCGCCAAACCCCCATTGACGACGCCGTCGAAGTCGCCGAGGACCTCGATGTGGACGCGCACGCGCTCTTTGACCAGTTCCATGTGGACCCACAAAAGCTCGAAGCCCACATTGATGCGGTCTTGGCCGACGCCGAGCAAGCCACCTTGGCGGACGTTGCTGACGCTTTCCCGCTCAGCCAAGGTTTGGCCGAACTCGTCACCTATTTCCAGCTCGCTACCGAATCAAAATCTGCAACCATCGACCCAGACTCATCTCAAACACTTTCCTGGACGCTCCCCGACGGCAGTCTGAGGGAAGCCACCGTTGAAAAAATCATTTTTGTGAGGCCATCATGACCGCCGCCCTTGAAACCAACCTCGAAGCTGAAGAAAACCCGGAATCAGGGCAGCGAACCCCCGATGGTCTTCCTCTGGTTGTCACCAAGCTGTTCAAAGGGGTCGTCTACCGCGAGGGGGATGAAAAGCTGTGGCAGCGTCTCATGGCATTGTCCGCCCAAACGCGCGACTATGTTGCTGTGCTGGGCCTGGAACTGGTCCTCGATGACACCGAAGGGTACGCCTTCTTGCGTTCACATCCGGACGCCGATGCTGACCTGCCACGCCTAATCCCCCGCCGCCAGCTGACCTTCCATGTGAGCCTCCTCCTAGCCCTGTTGCGCGCCCGGCTGGCCGAATTTGACCAACAAAACAGCGAGACCAGGCTCATTATGACCACCGCACAAATTGCTGACATGGTCTCCGTATTTCTGCCCGAATCCAGCAACGAGGCCCGTGTTCTGGACCAACTGGCCACGAACATCAAAAAGGTCACCGAACTTGGTTTCCTGCGTAAGCTCCGCGGCCAGGATCAAACGTATGAGGTGGCCCGTATCCTCAAGGCCTATGTGGACGCGCAGTGGCTCGAGGAGTTCGACGCACGGCTCGCCGACTACCGCGCCGCCCTCGACGGCGAGACCTCACCAGCCAGCAAGGCAAAAGCACAGTCGAAGGCGGCCACAGCATGAGCACGCAAACTCAGCAAGGACTCTTCAGCCTCGATGACCTCACCACGGACGACGCCGGCACTCGGCCAGGCTTTCGGCTGCACCGTTTGGAGCTGCTCAACTGGGGCACCTTTAATAAGGACGTGCGGACCTTCCGACTGGACGGGGAAAACAGCCTGCTCACCGGCGATATCGGCTCCGGAAAATCCACGGTGGTGGACGCCATCACCACCCTTTTGTTGCCAGCCAACCGGATTGAGTACAACAAGGCTGCCGGTGCGCAAAAGAAGGAACGCAGCCTCATGTCCTATGTGCGCGGCTTCCACAAAAGCGCACGTAGCGGTATCGGGGACGCCTCACGTCCGGTTGCACTGAGAGGTCCGGGTACCTTCACTGTGGTGCTGGGCGTCTTCCACAACGCCACGTTGAACAAAAGCATCACCTTGGCCATCACCTTGTGGGCCACACAGGAGGCCGGGCAACCCACCCGTTTCTACTCCATCGCCGAGGGTGAGCAATCCATCAAGGGTGACTTCTCCGATTTTGGCACCGACCTTGCCAAGCTCAAGCGGCGGCTGCGCAATGACGGCGTCGACGTTTTTGATGTGTTTGAAAAGTACGGGGCCGCCTTCAAGCGCCACTTCGGTATTAGTTCCGCTCAAGCCATGGATCTGTTCCACCGCACCGTCTCCATGAAGCAGGTGGAGAACATCACCCACTTTGTGCGCACCAACATGCTTGAAGAGGACGATGTCGAAACACGCATCAAGAACCTCCTCCACCATTTTGATGACCTGAAGAAAGCCCACGATGCCGTGTTGCGGGCCAAGGATCAGATCCGCATGCTTGAACCTGTTCGGGACAACGCTGCCCGCCACCAAGAGCTGACGGCGGACCACCTCAAGTCACAGCAGCAGCGTGACCAGCTCTCCCCGTGGTTCACCTCCCGCAAGCTGCAACTCAGTGAGGCACACCTGCTGGAATTGGAGCGTGCCGCAGCCAAGGTCACTGAGCAGCAAAACGCGCTCAACGCCGAATTGGGCAGCTTCAACCGGGAACTGGCGGATCTGCGCGATGACATTCGCACCAGCGGCGGCGGGCGGATCGCGGCCATTGATGCTGAACTGGCGCGCATGAGCATCGAATCAGGGGCCCAGCGCGAGCGGTACGCCACCTACTCCGACGCAGCAACAGTTCTTGGCCTCTTTGAACCTGAGGACCAAGTGGTCTTTGACGCCAATGCAGCAGCCTTGCCGGGGGTGGAGAAACATCTTTTTGAGGCCAATGCCGAGCTGCAAGGACAACGCACAGCACTTGACCGCCAACGTTCTGATGCAGCCGAACAGGTGAAGGACCACACCGAAGAACTCAAAAGCCTACTGAACAGGCAAAACCTGCTGCCCGGTTGGCTGATTGCGCTGCGCAAAAAACTTTGCGATGGCACCGGCATCACCGAATCTGAACTGCCCTTCGCTGGCGAACTCATGAAGGTCCGTGAATCCGAAGCTGCTTGGGAAGGCGCCGCCGAGCGAACTCTGCATGGTTTCGCACTATCCCTGCTGGTTACCGGTCAGCACTATTCCGCCGTCAGCGACTGGGTGGATTCAAACAACCTCCGTGCCCGGCTGGTCTATCTCAAGGTCAGCGAGAATGCCACCCCGCGCCCTGTCGCTGCTGACACATTGGCCGGAAAAATCAGCATCAAACCGGGCACGCCGCTTCGCGAATTCTTGCTAGATGAGCTGGGCCGAAGATTTGACCACCAATGCTGTGAAACCATGGCCGAGTTCCGCCGCTATCCCAAGGCGCTGACCCTCAACGGTCAGCTCAAAAGCGGTGGCGGACGCCACGAGAAGGACGACCGCAAGGCGCTCACCGACCGTTCCAGCTACGTCCTGGGCTGGGACAACCACGATAAAATTGCCCGGTTGCGTACAGCGTTGGAGCAGGCCGAAGGTCAGGTCCGCACTGCAGGGGATGGGCTGGGCCGCGTCGATCAACAGCTTGGTAATCTGGGACGTCAGCAACGGCTCATCGGGACCATCTCTGCCGTCGCAAATTTCACGGACTTGAACTGGGAAGCCACGGTGCGGGCCATCTCCGCCTTGGAGGAGGAGAAGTCCGCGCTGGAATCCTCCAGCGATATCCTGCGTGAACTCACTCGCAGAGAGGGCGAAACCGCCACTCGTGTGGAAAAAGCCACCGAGAAACTGCGCACCCTGATGGAGCGAATTGGCTCCAATAAGGCGGATATTCGTACCTTGGCTGAGCAGATTACCGACTGCCGTGAATCGCTTGCTGAAACACCGTTGACGGCCGACGCCGGGCTGTTGGCTGAGCTGGGCAAACTCACCACTGCGGCACTCGAGTCCGGAACCTTGACGTACAAGAACACCGCCAAGATTGAAAGCAAGGTTCGGGATTCCCTCACTAGGAGCATCGACGGCCTGAGCCGGCGGATGAGTACCGCGGAAGGCATCACCATCCGGTTCATGACGGATTTCCGCAACAAGTACCCTGCCGAGACCACAGAGCTAGACGCGTCGCTTGAAGCCGCTGGCGAGTTCAACAAGATCCTCACGCAACTGGTGGAGAACGATCTGCCTCGCTTTGCTGAACGGTTCAAGGAATCGCTGACGCAGAACACCATTCACGAGATCGTGGCCTTCAACGCGTTCTTGGATGCCCGCAAACAGGACATCGTCTCCCGTATCACCGAAATCAATGAGTCCTTGGCTCGAATTGAATACAACACCGGCCGGCACATTCAGCTGGAGCCACAGCCCACCGGGGATCCGGAAGTGCGCGAGTTCGGCACCGATCTCCGAGCCTGTTCCGAAGGGTCCATCGGCGCCCAGGAACAATATTCTGAGCAAAAGTTCCTGCAGGTTGAGGCGCTGGTGGATCGTTTCCGTGGCCGCGAGGGACTCACCAATCTGGATGAGCGCTGGACGGCGAAGGTCACCGACGTGCGCAACTGGTTCACTTTCTCTGCTTCCGAAAAGTGGACGGAGACCGGTGAAGAACACGAACATTTCACCGATTCCGGCGGCAAGTCCGGCGGGCAAAAGGAAAAGCTGGCCTACACGATCCTCGCGGCCGCCCTGGCGTTCCAGTTCGGGATCGCGGCTGGCCCAGGCAATCAGCGCAGCTTCCGATTTGTGGTCATTGACGAAGCGTTCGGGCGCGGATCGGACGAGTCCGCCAAGTACGGGCTGGAGCTGTTTAAACGCCTCAAATTGCAGCTGCTCATTGTCACCCCCTTGCAAAAGATCCACGTCATTGAGCCGTTCGTGGCCAATGTGGGGTTTGTCGCCAACGAAACCGGGGCGGATTCTCAGCTGCGCAACATGACGATTCACGAATACCGGGCTGAACGGGACAAGCGTGGCCGCTAAAACCTCTGGGTGGACTTCACCTGGCGATGTGCGGGCCGCAGCATTGCGCGCGTGGAACAGCGGTGAGCTCCTGCGGGAGTTTCACGCGCCCACGGGACTGCATCCCCGGCGTCGAACTTTGAAGCATCCCAGTGCCACCGCGCTGCGCACCGACTATGCGCTGGCCGCGGCGTGGGCTGCCTCCTGGGATCCGGCACCCCGCGGCGCAACCTTGGAGTACGTCACGGTCGGGGCAACCACCATTGGCGCCAACACGTTACCCGCCGCAGCCGTGTTCGCTTCGGCTGCGGAAGAAATTTCCTTCCTGGGACTCGGACGCGAAGCTGCCAGATTCCTGGAATTGGCCCGCACCCTCGTAACCCTCGACCCAAAGTTGGAAGCGTGGGCCTTGCGCCATCCGCTGGACGTTCTCAGGCAGGGCGAAGACGCGTTGATTGCCGCCCGCGTGGCCCTCTGGATGGTGGCCAATCCGGTCCCCGGGATTTACCTGCGGCAACTGTCCCTGCCAGGGGTTCACACCAAGTTCGTGGAAAACCACCGTAAGCTCATCGATTCGATGGTGTCGGTATTGGCACCTGAGCGGGCGCTATTGGGCAAGAATTATTCGCGCAGACATGGTTTTCTGGCAGCTCCAGAACGGGTCAGGCTGCGTTTCCTTGACCCTGTCCTAGAGCTGTCACCAGGTGTGGCAGATATCGAGGTGAGCGCCGCAGCGTTCATGGCGATGCGCCCAGATGTGGACCGAATTATCACTACCGAGAACCTGGTCAATTTCCTGGCGCTACCTCAAATGCCGCGCACCCTGGCCGTTTTTGGTGGCGGGTACGGCTTCGAAGGCATCCGGGACGCTGCCTGGCTGACTGATGTTGAGGTGTTGTATTGGGGCGATATTGACACTCATGGCTTTAGTATTCTCAGCCAGCTGCGTTCCCATCACCCCCGCGTGCGCAGCATCCTCATGGATGAGGAAACCCTGCTTGCTCACAGCGATTTTTGGGGCCGTGAAGCCACCCCCAACCATGGGGCACTGAACCATTTGACCGCTGATGAGCACGCCGTTTACGCAAATCTGCAGAATGGAACGTACCAGCCATTGCTGCGTCTTGAGCAGGAACTACTGAACTGGGAGTACGTGTTGAAACGGCTCAAGGGACCGCCCCACGCCTAGCCCTAACGAGTTCACAACTTGCCATTTGCCCCGCCACAATGGTGGGCTGGAACCATGAAAAGGCTATTGGGGATTCTGGCACTGACACTTTTAACCCTGCTCGGTGTGGCTCCGGCTGCACTGGCGGATACCCCCACGGAGATCGTGGTGGAGGACACCGCGGGTGTGCTGTACCAGCCGCAATTGCTGCCGGCCTTGGAGAAGATTGATTTCCATTCCCCCACCACCGTAGTGATTTACACCCGAAACGGTGACTATAGCGACAACTTCAACGAGGAAGTCCTGCGCTACGCCCGGGCCAACCACCCAGAATGGATCAGCACCGATGGGCAAAAGTGGGCCGATGGGCTGTTCATCTTTGCTTTCGACCCCCAAGGACGCCAAGTAGGCACGTACATGGGCGAGGACCGGAAGGTGTCACTGGCAAAACGTGAAGCCATCCAAGAATCTGTGAAGGACCTATTCCGCGAAGCCCAGTGGACCGATGGCACCATCACCGGCGTTAAGAAGGCCGCGAAGCTGATCAACCAACCGTGGTATCAATCAGCCGGTTTCATCATCACCACCAGCGTCGTGGGCGGCGTCGCCCTCTTGGGATTTGGTGCCCGAGCTGCCGTCCGCAGCAAAAACCGCACCAAGGCGGCCGAGCATCTCAAACGCGGTGACGCCAGTTTTTCCAGTGTGAGTTTGGCCCTGGAGACCACGGAACTGAACGCCAAAACCATCCCGGATACCTCCACATACGGTGCCCTCGTACTGGAAAAGTACCGTGATTTCAGCTCCCGTTATAACGAGGCCAGTGTGCTCAACCAACAGGTCCATGCCTTCACCAAAAAGGAATTGTCACAAGGCGCCAACGTGAAAATCGTGGGAAAGTACGCGGATCTCGCTGAGGAACTGGACACCCTGGACGATGTCATTGGCGACACCAACACCCTTCTCAACCGCTTTTCCGGATGGGAAGGTGCCTGGGAGCGGCAGTCACAGCCACTACTTGATGACCTCAACCAGCTGCCAACATTGGTCAGCCAACGCGAAGCCAAAGGCCTGCCCACCACCCTTGCGATCGACTCCCTCCACGCGCAAAAGACGAGCGAACTTCAGCATCTAGGAGCCTCTTTTCAAGAAGGTAAACTCTCACCGGAAGAGGCTCTTGATAAGTTGCGGGATCTTCGCAAAGAACTGACGGCAGTGCTGCAACAGCATTCGGAGGCCATGATTGAAAAATTCGCTAAGACCAAATCCGAAAAATCTCAGATGCGTCTAGCCATGGATATCAGCCGCAAGAGCGCATATCGCAGCAGCTCCCCCACCATCCTTGGCTCGGTCTACGGCTGGAGCTCCTACTACTCGGTGCCTTCCTTCAGCACCGGCTACAGCACGGGCCGGAGCCAGGTGAAAACGGCCCGCAGCAACTCCAGTTCCGGTAGCAGCTCCGGCTACGGTTCCAGCGGTGGCAGCTTCTCCGGCTCCGGCAGCTCATCCCGCTTCTAGGGGCCAGGTTCTGCCCAGCTCCCCAAGCACGGATTCTTCCTGCACGACGCCGGTTCCCGTCCAGCGCCCCCACCTCCCCCAAGGCGCGCCGGTGTTACCTTCACACAGTTGGCTTCACACTGAGAGAGCGTTCGCCGAAAACCCGCCATTGCTGCACTAGCGTCAGATGAAAAGCCACCATTGCTGCGATAGCGTCGCCAGGGAGCGTCGCGAGGGAGAGCCGCCGGGGAGGGTCAAGAGGGTCAGGAGGGCAGCGCCTCGGGGTTGACCGGATGCGGCGGCAGCTCGCCCTTAGCCATGGCGATGGCATTCTCCGCCGCCAGCACCGCCATTTTGGCCCGGACAGGGCCCGTGGCACTGCCAATATGAGGCAGCAGCACCGTGTTGGGAAGTTCGGCGAGTCCAGGTGCCAATGCCGGTTCATTCTCGTAAACATCCAGGCCCGCGCCAGCAATGACGCCTTCGCGCAGGGCTGTCACCAGCGCCGCTTCATCCACCACCGGGCCGCGGGCAGTGTTGATCAAGATCGCGCCCGGCTTCATGGCCGCCAGCACAGAAGCATCCACCAAATGCCGGGTGTCCTCGGTCAGCGGCACGTGCAGGGACAAGTAGTCAGACTGGGCCACCACATCCTGCCACGGCAGCTGACGGACCTTTCCAGCGAACTCTCCCAGCTCTTCATCGGAGACAATACGCTCCGCTGGCGGGCGCGGCGAGAACACCACGTCCATGCCAAAGCCCAGCGCCCGGCGGGCCGTAGCGCGGGCGATCCTACCGAATCCGGCCAGCCCCAGCACCTGCCCTGCAACGTCGCTACCAATCATCAGCTCGGGTTTCCACCCAATAAATTCGCCGGCACGGACCAGTGCATCTGCTTCCACGACTCGGCGGGCCGTACCCAGCAGGAGCAGCAGTGCAATATCGGCCGTGGCGTCGGTGAGGACGCCCGGGGTGTTAGCTACCAGAATGCCCTTGGCGGTGGCAGCGGCTACGTCAATGTTGTTAAAGCCTACGGCGTAGTTGGAGATTCCCCGTAGCTTGGCATCGGCCAGCAGTTCCGTGTCGATGGTGTCAGCCAATTGGGACACCAGCACGTCATAGTCGCCGCTGGCACACAGGGCACGCAGTTCAGCCGTGTTCGGGGCGGTCGGCAATACGGTGAGCTCACCGGCGTCGCGCATTATTTGCAGACCAGACTCTGGGATGCTTTCAGTAACTAAGAATCGAAGGGCCATGCCTGTTTACTCCTTGAGGTTGACTGCCAGTTCCGCAGGGGCCGAGTCAATCGGTTCCGCGGCAGAATCTTCAATGTATCGCTTTGCGTTGATCATGACGGCACCGGTCATCATGACCGTCATACAGACACCCAGCGTGGCGAACGATGCGGCCCAGGATCCAGTGGCCTCGTGGATGGTGCCGAAGAACAGCGGCGCGATCCCAGCCCCCGCATAGCCCAGACCCTGGCTGAAGCCGGACAAAACCGAGGAACCGTGGGTTGTCCGCGAGCGCAGATTCACCATGAGTAGTGCCGTAGCGAAGGTGCCCTGACCCAGTCCGGAGAATGTCACCCACAGCCAGGTCCCTTCCACGGGTGAAAGGTACAGGCCCAGATGTCCGGCGGCCCAGAACAGCGCGAAGAGGCTGATGGCCACGATCGGATTCTTCATGCGCGGCACCCAGAGCGGGACCAGCAAGCTCACCGGCAGGCCGAGGATGGCGAAGTAGGCCAGCGCCGTACCTGCCGTGGCCGCATCGAGCCCCTGCCCGGTAAGGTAGGGCGGCAGCCACGTGAAGTAAACATAGGTTTGGGCCGAGTTTCCGGCCAAGAAGATCGCCAGGCCCCAAGCCACCGGAGAACGCCACGGCCGCAACTTCGGTGTGGCTGCGGAACCCGCAACCGCATCAGCTGTGAGGTGGGCTGCCTGCTCGCCGGAACCGCCGGGGTCAACACTGCGTTCCTTGCGATCCCGTACAAACTGGATGATCCAGGGCAGCAGCACCAGCAGGCTCACCGTAGCCCACATGCCAATGGACACCCGCCAATTGCTCAGGCCCGCCACCGGGACAGCCAGCTGCGGACTGATCGCGGTGCCCACGGACAGCAGTGTCACATACCCGGCCGTGACCACACCCACACGGTCCGGGAAGTACTTCTTCACCAGCGGCGGCAGCACCACGTTGCCAATGCCATAGCCGGCCATGACCACGGCCGTGAACCCCAGAAAGGGCCAGACCTGGTCAGTGGCGGAGCGCGCCACTTGCCCCAAAACAGCAAGCACGACGGCGGCTACCAATGCCTTTTCGAGCCCGAACCGGCGGATCAATACAGGGGTCAGCAGCCCGAAGAACGCAAACATCAGCGGCGGCAACATGGCCAGCAGACCTGTTGATCCGGCGTCGAAGCCCAGCTCTCCGCTGAGCTCTCCGAGCAATGGCGGCACCACAGAAACAGCGGTGCGCAGGCTCAACGCCATGACCATGATGCCCAAAAGTGCGCCGATGCGACCTGCCCACGGACGTTTTAGAAGAAAATTGCTCACCGCTCAACACTAGTCAATGGTGTGCAGCTCCCGGACCGCGCCCGCACCCGGACGCCGTCGTTCGCAGAGACAGCACCTTCCCTCTAGTTTTTCTGCAAGATCATGCACAAAAAAGGCCGCGTGGGCTTAGTATGGAGCCACAGGCCACTCAAGGGCCTGAGGGAACTTAGGGCCAGTTGCGGGAAAGTCGGAACCACCATGAACGTTGTCGAACTGGGCGCGGCCTTACGGGCCCGGCGCCGGTCCTTGAATCTGACACAGAATGAGACCGCCGATCTCGCCGACATCTCCACCCGAGTGCTGAGCGATCTGGAAAATGGGCGCGAAACCGTCCGCCTGGACATCCTGACCGCCGTGGCGGCTGCCCTCGGCATGAGCCTGACGCTAGCGGTGACCCGGTGAAGAACCTCGACTACGCCAAAGCCGTCACCCGGGCTGTCATCTACAAGCGCGGGATAGCCGCGGCGACGCTGACCCGGCAAGCTGGTCTGGGCGTGGTTTTCGCCTACCTGCCGGAATATCTGGCGTCAGGTGGCCCCGGCATCGCTTCCACCCTGCCCGCCCTGGATGTCCCCGTGACGTTGAGCCACGGCAGCGTGCCAGCCTTTTTCGCAGGGCTGCTGCCGGAGGGTGAGCGCTTAGCCAAGCTGCGGTGGGCCGTCAAAACCACCATGGATGACGAGTTTTCCCTGCTCGTGGCAGCCGGGGAGAACCCTCTGGGCGATGTTCAGATTGTTGCCGCCGGGCAGCAGCCGGAGACCATCCCGTCCCTGCTGACGGTCACCAAGACCATGGACGACATCAACTTTTCCGACTTTGCCGCAGTTCCTGGCCCGGTTGATCTCTCGGTTCTGCCCGGGTTGCAGGACAAGGTCACCGCCTCCTACCGCCACGACAAGGACCCCACCCGCGCCTACATCCTCAAATTCAACGACGGCAGCCACCACCGTCAGGTCGAGACCGAACATCTTCTCCTCACCAAGGCCCGTGGGCTGTCCATCCCTATCGCCGATGCCCGCTTGGTGTACGACGGCGTTGGCCAAGCCGCGCTGCTCGTCTCCCGTTTTGACCGGTCCCCCGGTGGGCCGTTAGCGGTGGAAGACGGCGCCCAGCTGCTGGGTCTGGGACCGAGCCGTAAGTACGCGGTGCCCAGCGAGGCTGTCGCCGCCGCCGCCATCAGCATGTGCTCATCCCAAGCCCTGGCCGCCCGAAATATTTTCTTGCAGTTCCTCTTTGCCTGGCTCACCGGCAATGGCAACCTCCACGCCAAGAACATCTCCGTGGTGCAACAACCCAGTGGCGAATGGCGCGTGGCCCCGGCCTACGATCTGCAGTGCACGCTGGCCAGCGAAATTGAACAGGGCTTCGCAGCAGGCGTTCCCGGCGGCATCCTGACCGACCTCATAGACGGTGACCCCTCACGCGACCCGGGCATGGCCCTGCCCGTGGGCGGCAGCGCCGGCAGCCGCACGGGACTGAACCGCAACGATTGGCTACGATTTGGCCGGTCCCTGCACATCCCCGAAAGACTCGTGGGCAAGTGCATCGACAAAGCTTTGGACGCCTCCTTGTTGACCACGGCGGAACTGCCGTTTGAGCGGCACGTAAGTGCCGCCGTCGTCCGTGTCTTGGGTATTCGGCGCGCTGCCATCAAACGATAACGGCCCGTAGGGTTCCTTCCAACGAGCCTAAATACTTTTACTGACGAAATGACGCTAAAATGTCACTATGCCACGAATAGCCGCCCCCACGAACGCGGCGCAGCGCGAGCAAACGCAGCGCAAAATCCTCAACGCGTTCGGCGAACTTCTGTTTACCCATGGACTGCCGGGCCTGACAATGACCGATGTTGCCAGGACCGCCGGTGTGGGAAGAACCGCCGTCTACAATTATTTTGCCGATCTGGAACAACTTCTGGTGGCGTATGCGTTGGATGAGACCGGCAAGTTTGTCGTTGACCTCCGGGCCAGCCTTGACGGTCTGGAGAATCCGGTAGACCGCCTGGCGGTGTACGTGCGGGCGCAGATGGAGGATCTCACTCGGCGCCACCTGCCACCCGGTCCCGCCATGCGTTCGGTGCTTTCGAATGAGTCGTTCGCCAAGTTGGGCGTACATGTGGGCGAACTCAACACCATACTGATGGATATTCTGCGCGCCGGAATGGCCCAGCGCTATCTGCCCGAATCCGACGTTGAAGGGCTCGTGCAATTGATCCACGGCTCCTTGACCACCAGCGCCTCCCGCCGCAATGCTGATACCCCGGATGAGGACCACATCACCGGGGCCGTCAGGTTCATTCAGGCCGGGGTGGGCGCCACCTTTGACGCCGACGGCCGCCCCATCCAACGGGCCTAGGGTTTCCACCGCGTCAGAGTCTCCCTGACGTGAAGTTTGTCGACGACTAGGGTTTCCCGGAAGGCTCAATCGGCGGGCCGCTTGGAGCACCGCTCGGGGGATCGCTTGGCGCCGGGCTCAGCCGTGGACAGGACAATACTCCGGCACTTTGATTCACCTCTGGGGCTGCTACGAGGCTGCCAAATTGGCTGGTCAGCACCACATCCACGGTGGCGTCTTCGCGATCATCTTCGACGTATTCGCTGTTGGGGAAGTTACGCTGCAAGTTAAAGGCTGCGGCGTGGCCGCTCGGACCGGAAATGACCACCGTTGGCGCCAATAGCGCCAAGTCATGGTTATCAATTTTCTGAACCTGGTACCCGCGCTTTTTCAGCTCCTCCCCCACCTTTCCCGCCATACCTTCGACGCTGCCACCGTTGTAGACGTTGACCGCGACTGCAGTATTTGCTGGATAATCCAGCGTTTCGGTGGGGCAGGCAAAAGGCGTGGGGCTGGGACGTCCGGAGCCTATTTTCAGATCCAGCTCGCCCCGCTGAATCATGCCCACCAAGACCAATCCGGCCACCACCAAGGACAGCAGCAGCACCAGCACCACGGCGTGCGTGATGCGCCGGCGCACGGTACTCGTTGGCAGTTCGGGAGTTTCTGGCTCCGGGAAGGCCTCCGCTAGGCCTCTGGAATCCACAATGTGGTGCCCACGCCAAGTGGTGCCGTCTTTGACCTTTTTGCGCTGCATACGCAGCTCGTAGGCCTCATCCTTGGCTTGACGGCGCGCAACCCGCTCGGCCCGTCGTCGCTGCCGAGCCGTCAGCAGGACGTCATCGTCCCCTGCAGGGCTCGTTGCGGCGGGATTATTCGCGGGACCATCCGAAGATTCCCCCGCGGGCAGCCTAGTCATCGATGACCAGTACCCGGGCATGCAAAATGGTGCGCTGGTGCAGAGCAGTCCGCACCGCCCGGTGTAGGCCGTCCTCGAGGTACAGTGTGCCGCGCCATTGAACAACGTGCGGGAACAAGTCGCCAAAGAACGTGGAGTCCTCAGCCAGCAGGGCTTCTAGGTCTAGCTGCGCCTTTGTCGTGACCAGTTCGGCCAAGCGAACTTGGTGTGGCGCCACACCAGCCCAGTCCTTGGGCGTGATGTAGCCATGGTCCGGGTAAGGGCGTTTGTCGCCAACAGCTTTGAATATCACCTCCCCAGACTAGGGACAAGTGTGGGTGAAAGGAACTGTGTCACCCTCCAGCGCCACGGTGTGTTGCAAAATGGTTACCGAAAGTGGCTCTTAGGCACCACTGCTGGGAACATGGTGGCATGACAATCGCGCACCCTCCCCTTGCCCTGCTCCTTGATGTTGACGGCCCACTGGCCAGCCCCGTCACTCGCCGCGTGTCCGAGGACATCATCGAGAGCTTGATCGAATTGCTTCGTCGAGGCATTCCGGTGGTGTTCAACACCGGCCGTTCCGACGCTTTCATCTCCGAACAGCTCATGCATCCCATGCTGGAGGCCGGGCTGCCTGCTGGTTCCGTAGTCCACGCCATTTGCGAGAAGGGCGCCGTCTGGTTCAGTTTCACCCCCGATGGCCCCGGCCCCATCCACGTCGATAAGTCTTTGGCCATGCCGACCGGTTTTGGTGACGACATCCGCAACCTCGTGGCGGATTCCTACGCCGAGCACATGTTCTTCGACGAGACTAAGCGGGCGATGGTCTCGGTGGAGCAGCACATTGAGGTAGAGAGCAGCGTGTATTTGGCTGAGCAGAAGAAGTTCGACGCCGATGCGTTGACTCTGCTGGCAGCGCACGGTTTGGGTGCGGTGCGCCTTGATCATCGAGCACCCGGGTCAACTGGCAGCGTTGACTACCGCGTGGATCCGTCCATCATTTCCACGGATATTGAATCGGTGCGGTTGGGCAAGGATTTGGGCGCTAGCCGGGCCGTGGAGCTACTGGCTGCTCAGGGAATTGTCCCGGAGGCGTGGCGGACGGTGGGAGATTCCCGTACGGATTACGCCATGGCTGACTGGTTGCACCACCAGGACCACGCCGTGAAGCACATTGATGTTCGCCCGGCCGAAGGCGTGCCGGAGAAGCCCTACCCGGTCAAGACCGCTGCAGATCTGGAACTGGGCGATGACATTATCAACGACTTCGCCGGGGCAGCGTTTCTGCAGTTCTGGCTGGATGGCCTGGCCAAGTAGCTTCACCGCTTGGGCCGGACCGGGCCTGGCTCGGCCGGGTCTGGCCGGACTGGGTCTGGCCGGGCCGGGCCGGACCGGGCCTGGCTCGGCCGGGTCTGGCCGGACTGGGTCTGGCCGGGCCGGGCCGGACCACGCAGCCGGGTGAATGTGCAGTTAGCGCTCGTTGACCCTTTAAGCGAGAGCAGCTTCCACAGCGGCTACCAGCTCGGGTGAGTCCGGCGTGACGGCAGATTCAAAACGGGCTTGCAGGCCGCCGTCGTTCGTGATCAGGAACTTCTCAAAGTTCCATTTGATCGGCGCGGCACCGTTGTCGGTGAGCAGAGCGAAAATGGGGTTGGCATCGGCGCCGTTCACATCGGTCTTGGCGGCAAGCGGGAAGGTCACCCCGAAGTTCTTGCGGCAGAACTCAACAATTTCCTCTTCCGTGCCGGGCTCCTGACCGCCGAACTGGTTGCAGGGGACGCCAACAACGCTCAAACCCTGGTCGCGATACTTTTCATGGAGGGCCTCAAGGGCGTCGTACTGCTTAGTGAAGCCACATTCTGAGGCCACATTGACCAGCAGCACGGCTTTGGTAGCCAAAGCAGGCAGCGTTGTAGCTGTGCCGTCGTTGAGAGTAAGGGGCAGAGTGTTCAAGGTTTGCGTAGTCACAGCCTGAGTCTAGCGCCGGGACAGTGGCTGGGTCCCGCACCTCGACTTTGAGACAGCAGCAAATGCGATCTACACCCCCACCGCCGATTCGACATCGCAGATATGGCGATGAATCCGCGATTTTTACCGCATCGGCTGCAGTTTGGAACCGGGTGCTAGTGGCACGGGATGTCGAATTTTGGCCGCTAACCCCCTCACTCGAGTCCCCAGATATGGCCCCTTTAATCGCATTTTCGGGGCCAGATATGGCGACTCGAAGATGGCGATCGTGGAAGCCACTGACATGCCCGGGCTGTACACCTTTTGGGGGTTAGCGGCCAAAAGGTGTGTATGAAAAGTGGCTTTTGTCCAGTAATCATATGGGATGCAGGGCCTTGTACATGCTTTGAAAGCATGTATGGTGACAGTTCCCAAGAACCACCCCCGTTGTGGTGTATGTACTC
>NZ_JBFBLV010000021.1:0-74273 GCF_040686835.1 Specibacter sp. NPDC078692 | reverse complement strand
CTTCACGGTCCTTAGTGGGAACACAACGGCAGTGGGCCGCGTCGTCTTGACGCAGAAGACGGCGGTAGACAACCGTCTTTTCCCGCAAGCGCCGTCCCTTTTGTCTAAAAAGGCCTGCGAGATGCCAGCCGCCGTCACGCTCGCGTGAAGGCTGCTATTCCGTGAGGATGGCGTCGATCTGGCCCATGGCATCGCGCATGCCTTCTTCCATGCCCATGGCCACCATCTGCTCCATCTGCTCGGTGCTTTCGAACGTGGTGGTGATGGTCATCAAGGTGCGCCCGTCCAGCTCCGCCAGGGAGACGACCATGTGCGCAGTCCCCATGTCGGTGATGGGATCGCCGTTGTCGTCGGCAAAACCGTCGTCGAGCTCAAGCAGGGAGGGCGCTGTGATGGCTGTGAACTTCCACCAGCCGCGCGGCTTCGTGCCGTCGGGGCTGGTCATGAAGTAACTGGCCAGCCCGCCGGGCTGGAAGTCGTAGGCCTCAAAGGTTGCCGGATAGTTCGGCGGGCCCCACCAGCGCTCCAGCTGGCGCGGGTCCTCCCAGATCTGCCAGACGCGTTCGACGGCGGCCGTGAACTCTGCCGTGATGGCGAGGGTGAGTGCCTCTGGGCTTTTGATGGAGCTGGTGACGGTCATGACATTTCCTTCGCGTGAGATTTGGGATCTTCCATCAGGATGTTGGTGATCCGCGCGGCGCGCTGCCGCCAGATCGCTTCGTATTCATCGAGCAGCTGCTGGGCCAGTGCTAAACCGTCCGGATTGGCCTGGACCAGCTGCTCGCGTCCGCGCTTTTCCTTGGTGACCAGGGAGGCGCGTTCCAGTACGGCCACATGCTTTTGGACCGCGGCGAAACTCATGGCGTAAAACGCGGCGAGGCTGGACACTGAAAGCGAGGCACCGGAAACACGCCGGACAATATCGCGCCGGGTGGCATCCGAGAGGGCCTGGAACAGGCGGTCGACGGTTTCTTCACTGAGCTGATCTACAACCATTTGGTTGCAGATTACTCCCGCGGAAAAACCGCGTCAAGGTCTTTTTCGGGCACACCACCCAAGGCGGCGGGCGCCGTGGCACCCAAGGTGGGGAGGGCCGGCGTCGTGCTCGAAACTGGGGAGCCAATGCGGGCAAGCATCGACAGGGCGGCTAAACTGGGTTTCATCATGACTAACGCTGCCTTAATCCCCCTTGTCACCGCCGAAACTCCTGTCCGGGTGCGCTTCTGCCCGTCGCCCACGGGAACGCCCCACGTTGGGCTGATCCGCACGGCCCTGTTCAACTGGGCCTACGCCCGCCACACCGGCGGCAAGATGATCTTCCGCATCGAAGACACCGATGCCAAGCGTGACAGCGAGGAAAGCTACCTCCAGCTGCTCGACGCCCTGAAGTGGCTCGGCATCACCTGGGATGAAGGTGTTGAAGTTGGTGGCCCGCACGAGCCGTACCGCCAGTCGCAGCGCGGTGACATCTACACGGACGTCATCGCCAAGCTGGTTGCCGGCGGGCACGCCTATGAGTCCTATTCCACACCCGAAGAGGTGGAGGATCGTCACAAGGCTGCCGGCCGGGACGTTAAGCTTGGATACGACAACTTTGACCGTGACCTCACCGCCGAGCAGATTGCTGTTTTCAAGGCCGAGGGTCGCCAACCGGCGCTGCGCTTGCGTATGCCGGACCGCGACATCACGTTCAACGACTTGGTCCGGGGCGAGATCACCTTTAAGGCAGGATCAGTCCCGGACTACGCAATTGTCCGCCCCAACGGTGCGCCGTTGTACACGCTGGTGAACCCCGTCGATGATGCCCTGATGGGCGTCACTCACGTGTTGCGCGGCGAAGATTTGCTCTCCTCCACGCCCCGCCAGGTTGCCTTGTATGAGGCCCTGTACGCGGTGGGCGTTGCTGCGTACATGCCGCTGTTCGGCCACCTGCCCTACGTCATGGGCGCCGGCAACAAGAAACTTTCCAAGCGCGATCCCGAGTCGAGCCTGTTCTTGCACCGTGACCGCGGGTTCATCCCCGAGGGCCTGCTGAACTACCTGTCGCTGTTGGGCTGGTCGCTCTCTGCCGATGAGGACATCTTCACCGTGGAGACGCTCGTGGAGAAGTTCGATATCCACGATGTTCTGGGCAACCCGGCACGCTTCGACATCAAGAAGGCCGAGGCCATCAACGGCACGCACGTGCGCATGCTCGAAGCAACTGACTTCCGCAACCGCTTGGTTCCGTACCTGCAGGCTGCCGGTCTGGTGGGGGATGTTTTGACACCGCGCGAGGAGGAAATCCTTACCGAGGCCGCCCCGTTGGTCCAGGAGCGCATCACCTTGCTGGGCGAGGCTCCTGAGATGATTGCCTTCCTTTTCAAGAAGGACGACGCCGTTGACGTCGCCGAGGATTCCCTCAAGGGCATGCCGGAGAACCTGACTGAGGTTCTGGATGCTGCCCTGGCAGCTCTGGAGGCGCTTCCGGGCTGGGATGCCGAGTCCATCCAGACCGCGCTGAAGTCCGCACTGGTTGAGGGCCTTGGCATCAAGCCACGCTTCGCCTTCGGCCCCGTCCGCACGGCACTGTCCGGGCGTAAGATTTCACCGCCGCTCTTCGAGTCCATGGTGATCCTGGGCAAGGAATCCTCGCTGACCCGCCTGCGCTCGTTCAAAGGCTAAACGCTTTGACGCTTAGTGCTTCCTACAACAAGAACACCATTGACCCCGCCCCTTTTGTTGGGCGGGTCAGCGGTGTTTTGTTTGATATCGATGAAACCCTCGTAGACTTTGTGGCGGCCATGAAGGACGCCATGGTGCTTGCCTCCTCAGCCTTGTTACCCGGTTGCACTGACGCGGGGTGGGATGACTTTTCGGCATTGTATATGGCTGATCCGCAGCGCTACTACGATCGCTACGTCGCCGGCGAATTCACGTTCCACCAGCAGCGTGGTCTGCGTGCCAGGGTGGTCTTCGACAAACTGGGCGTGGACTTTTCAGCTGACACCGAAGCGCAGTGGATCGCGGACTTTGAAGCGGCCCAGCCACGCTCCATCCGCGCGTTTGCCGATGTGGTGCCGCTACTCGACGCTCTGGACGCCGCTGGGATCCCTTGCGGCGCTGTCAGCAACAACGTGCACGACTACCAGCGCGCCAAGCTGGACCAGGCAGGCTTGGCACGCATTGCTGTTCTGGTTGGCATCGACACTGTAGGAGTGGCGAAGCCGAACCCCGCGATTTTCCTGGAAGGGTGCCGTCAGCTGGGCACTGTGCCGGAAGAGACCCTCTATGTGGGGGACAACTTCATGCTCGACGGCGTTGGTGCTGTCTGTGCTGGCCTGTCCAGTGTGTGGTTGAACAGGGATTCTGTGCCGGCTCCCGGAGCGCTTGGAGTTGGCTCTGATGTTCTGGATGGTATCCAAGAGGTGCTGACTCTGGCTGAAGTTGGAGTGATGCTGGGGCTCCCGGCGCCTGCACGGCTGATGTGACGCAGGCCTCACGCTAAAAGACCCTTTTCGTTTTGGCGATCCGGAAACTCTCGGGTATAGTTTTATCCCGGCGCGAGGGCCGCAGAAAGACCGGGGAAACCTGCGGATTTCACGGCAGAACGTAGCCATTGGGATATGGTGTAATTGGCAACACATCGGTTTCTGGTACCGACATTCTAGGTTCGAGTCCTGGTATCCCAGCGCTTATTAGATAAGCTGCTTTTCGGTTGGCATGCGAGTAGATCTTCAAGTATTATTCTTGAAGTTCGGTAGCAAAAAACGGATGTATTAGGGCCCCATCGTATAGCGGCCTAGTACGCTGCCCTCTCACGGCGGTAACGCGGGTTCGAATCCCGCTGGGGTCACAAGCAAGGCCGGAAACCTACGGGTTTCCGGCCTTTTTGCTGTGCCCTTTTGGGGCCCAGCTGCGGGTTAGCGGCCAAAATGTGTGTATGGCCCGGGCGTGTCAGTGGCTTCCACGATCGCCATCTTCGGGTCGCCACATCTGGCGCCGAAAATGCGATTAAACGGGCCATATCTGGGGACTCGAGTGAGGGGGTGAGCGGCCAAAATTCGAGATCCCGTGCCACTAGCGTCCGGTTCCAAACTGCAGCTGATGCGGTAAAAATCGCGGATTCATCGCCATATCTGCGATGTCGAATCGGCGGTGGGGGTGTAGATCGCATTTGCTGCTGTTTCAAAGTCGAGGTGCGGGACCCAGGCACTGTCCCGGCGAAATATGGCGGATGCTGTGAGGACTTATTTGCTGGGCTGCTGCGCACACGTGCCTAGAATGTCCTCTGATTGTTCCCGCCACACCGGCTTTGCCCGATCAAGGGATCCCCATGAAACGTCGCAGTCCTGCCGCACCCTTACTTCTTCCCTTCATGACCTTCGGTATTTACTCGATTGTTTGGTACGTCAAGACCAAGATCGAAATGAATGCTCGTGGCGCTGGCATCCCCACCGCATGGCTGCTGCTAGTGCCGATTGCGGACATCTGGTGGATGTGGCGATTCGCGGTTGGTGTGGAGGGAGTATCAGGAATGAGCAGGCACGCCGTGTTCTGGCTTTTGTTGCTCCTGGGCCCCATTGGCGCTGCCGTAGCACAGAGCAGCCTGAATACTTCCGCTGTTGGCGGCGGAACGCAGCTGGAGGCCGTGTACTAGGCCCAACAGCACACCTCCATCACCACAATGCCCCCGACGCTCAGGTGCGGGGGCATTGTCGTACCGGGAAACGTGGCACCTAGGCCTCGCCCCCACTGATACAACCCCCGGCACAACAATTCTGTACCGGAACACGGCCAATGTGCAGAAACTAGGCGCCGGGCTGGCATGATAAGGCTTGTGAACCCCACCGATTCGAGTTACTCCGGAAACTACCCCGGCAGCACCAGTGCCGGCCATGGCGCTGGCAACGGCGCCGGCGCGGCGGAGCAAGAGGCAGCCATTGAGCTGCTCGAAAGTGCCCGTGCTGAACTGGCCGCACTGCAGTTGCCCCTTGCGCTGCCCGGCGCGCAGGAAGCCCGCACCACGGCAGCCAATGCCCTCGGCCAGCTAGATGACTACATCCTGCCGCGTTGGCGCAGTCTGGATGCTCCGCTGTTGGCCGTGGTGGGCGGCTCCACCGGTGCAGGAAAGTCGACGCTCGTCAACGCCTTGGTGGGCCACCCTGTTACTCGATCCGGTGCCATTCGCCCCACCACGCGCCAGCCAATCTTGCTCCACCACCCGCAGGATGCTGACTGGTTCACCTCCAACCGGGTGCTGCCCACCTTAAGCAGGGTGCACGGTGAGCTGGTCAAGGCGAACACCCCGGCCTCCCGCGCCGGCGCGTCCCCAGACGCGGGCGCCATGACGTCTCTGGTCCTCGTTGCCGATCAAGCCGTGCCCCAAGGCGTGGCTCTCCTGGATGCACCCGATGTGGACTCAATTTCCGATGACAACCGCCAGCTTGCCGGGCAGCTGCTGGCAGCGGCGGATCTCTGGCTCTTCGTCACCACCGCCAACCGCTACGCCGACGCCGTGCCGTGGAAACTCCTCCTGGACGCCGCCTCGCGTGACATCACCGTGGCCATCATCTTGGACCGTGTCCCAGCCGGCGCCGAGCAGGAAGTTGCAGACGATCTCCACGCCATGCTGAACCGCGAGGGGCTGGCCGGTGCGCAATTATTCGTAGTTCCCGAGGCCACCCTGAACGAGCTCGGCATGCTCCCGCCCGAGTCTGTCCAGCCCATCAACGCTTGGCTGGCCAACATCAGCGAGGATGCCACCGGCCGCGCGGAGATCGTCCGCCGCACGCTCAACGGCACCGTGCGTTCCCTTTCCGAGCGCCTCACCATGTTGTCCCAAGCTGTCCAAGACCAGCACGACGCCGGAAGCCAGTTGGGCGAAGACGTCCGGGCTGCCTTCGCGGACGCTGCGACGAGGATCGCCCAGTCCACCAGTGACGGTACCCTCCTGCGCGGAGAAGTCCTGGCCCGCTGGCAGGACTTCGTGGGAACCGGCGAATTCTTCCGAGCGTTGGAAAGCAACATTGGCCGCTTCCGCGACAGGATTGGCGCGTTCTTCAAGGGCCAGCCGCCACCAGCGGTCAAGGTTGAAACAGCCATTGAAACCGGGTTGCAGGCAGTCATCCTGGATCAGGCCGCACGAGCGGCAGAGGATGCAGATCAGCGCTGGCGGGCAGATCCCGCCGGCCGCCAGCTACTCGGACTCGATGACCTCTCAGGCGTCACCGCAGATTTCCCGGACCAAGTTGCCGCTGAAATCAGGGCCTGGCAAGGTGAAGTGCTGGCGCTCATCCGCTCCGAAGGCGCCTCCAAACGCTCCCAAGCACGCTGGCTTTCCTTCGGCGTCAACGGTCTCGGGGTCATCCTCATGGTCGTGGTCTTTTCCTTCACGGGGGGACTGACGGGAGCCGAGGTGGGCATCGCCGGAGGCACCGCCGTCGTGGGTCAAAAATTGCTGGAAGCAATCTTCGGCGAGGATGCCGTGCGCCGGCTGGCCAAGGAGGCCAAAGCGGCACTCGAGAAGCGTTGCGCAGGTCTTTTGGAAGGTCAGCAACAGCGTTTTCTGGACAGGCTCGCTCCTGCGCAAGCTGATTCGAAACGCCTGTCGGAACTCGCCAAGCAGCTCGGAAAGCTCGGTACGCAAGGGAGCAAGGCATGAGTCGGCACCGCGAAAGTCGCACCGAATCGACGCTGGATCGCAAACTCGCCGCACTTAACCAAGCTCGCGAATTGGGCGAAGGGCGGCTCGATGACGCCGCCCTGGAGAACGTCTACGGCGTCCTTGAACGCGCCACTTCACGCCGTTCGCTCAGCGCCGATCACACGGTGGTGGGCTTCTTCGGGGCTACCGGAAGTGGGAAGTCCTCGCTGTTCAACGCCGTCTCTGGCGCGGATGCCGCCCGGGTTGCCGTGCGCCGGCCCACCACCAGCGAGCCGCTCGCCATGATCTGGGGCATGGAGGGCAGCGCGCCACTGTTGGACTGGCTGGAGATCGCCGATCGGCGCGAGGGTAAGCCAGTTCCCGGCCTGATGGACGACGCCGGCGGGTTGGTCCTGCTGGATTTGCCGGATTTCGATTCGGTGCAGTTGAGTAACAGAGCCATTGTGGAACGGTTGGCCGGGCAGGTGGATGTGCTGGTGTGGGTCTTGGATCCGCAAAAGTACGCCGATGCCGCCATTCACAACGATTTCATCCGGGCCTTCTCCACTCACGCCGACGTAACCCTGGTGGTCCTGAATCAGATCGACAAGCTGGATTCCGCCGAGGTCAAGCCTGTGTTGGAATCGCTGGCTGCTATCCTGGACCGCGACGGACTTTCCAACGTGAAAATCTCCGGCGTCTCGGCCTTGACGGGCCAGGGCGTGCCGGAGCTGCGTACTCGGATCGCCACCGTGGTGAAGGCCAAGGCCGCCAAGTCTGCACGGCTTGCCGCTGATGTTTCCGTGGCCGCCCAACGTCTGGCCGAAGCATCAGGTGAAGGCGAAGCGGCCGGCGTGCACCAACAGGACCGTAAGGCGCTGGCTGCCGGGCTGGCCAACGCCGCCCACGTAGAGAACGTTGTGTCTGCGGTGCGCACTTCCTACAAGTTGGATGCCACCAAGCGGACGGGATGGCCGGTAACTCGCTGGATTTCTCGCTTCCGCAAGGACCCGCTGCGCCGTTTGAGTCTGCGCCGCGAGGGCACTTCTGAGGTGAACCGGACCTCGCTGCCAGCGGCCGGGGCTGCCGAGTTGGCGCAGCTGGATTCCAGCGTCCGCGACTTTGCCGATGCCGCCAGCGCCGGCTCATCTGGTCCGTGGCGTGCCTCCATCCGGGCCGCCGCGCGCAGCAATCGTGCCGAGTTGCCCGACGCTTTGGATCAGGCCGTGGCTGGCACCGATCTGAAAGCCAACACCCGCGCTTGGTGGTGGCCGGTGTTCTCCGTAATTCAGTGGCTGGCACTACTTGTGGCCGTGGGCGGTCTGGTGTGGTTGGGTGTGCTCGCCGCGCTGGCCTACTTCCAAATGCCTGTTCCCGAGGTGCCCAAGGTGGAAGGCTGGCCGCTGCCCACGTTGATGGTGCTCGCTGGCGTGGTGCTGGGCATTTTCCTTGCCATCACCTCGAAGTTCCTGGCGGCTGCTGGGGCCAGCGGCAGGGCTTCGCTAGCCAGGCGGCGGCTGCGTGAGAGTGTTGCTGCCACGGGGGAGACGCTCGTGGTGGATCCCACCGAGGCCGAGATTGCCCATTTCCGCGCATTCCGAGAGGCTCTGGCCGAGACCCGCTGAACCCTGGGGCTGTTTGGGGCGTCCGGTGGCGCCGTCACCCAACCATCGTTTCGCGGCACTTCACGAGGGTGCGCACGTTGCGGGTCGTCGTCGTACTTTTATAGCGTGGCTTGGCCGAGAGTTTACTGAACGGGCTATCCAACGTACCCCCGGCGGGAGCTGTCCAGGCGAGGGCCTCGGGGCTGAGCCTGGTAAGTTCGACGCCGGGAATCGCGCCACCTTGCCGCGCCAGATCGTCAAGGGTGGCGGGGTCTGAGGAGAGCGTGACGTAACTGTGGGTGGACGCGTCGTCGGCTGGGTAGGGGCAGGCGGCGATGATGGATTCCAGTGTGGGCTGGTCGATGACAACTACCCAAGCGTCGTATCCGAAGCGTTCGCGCAGGAGGGTCTCCACCATGGTTTTCATCTCAGGGGCGGAGACTTCGGCCGTGCAGACAATGTTTCCCGAGGCCAGCAGTGTTCTGACTTTGGAGATGGGGAGGGTGGACAGTGCTGTGCGGAGTTCGGCCATTTTCATCTTGATGCCGCCGACGTTGATCCCGCGAAGGAACACAGCATATTTGCTCATGCGCAAACACTACCTGACGGTGGGGGACTGCCGGCAGGTGAGGTAGCAGTGGCGGTGCCGGCGGGTGAGGCGGAGCCGGGTGCGGCAGTGCCGGTCGGTGAAACCCTGAAGCTGCGTATGGTTAACGCCAAACGGTGTGCCACTCCAAGAGTGGCGCACCGTTTGAAGGTAATGGAACGCAGGCGTCGCGGGCCAACCCAGCCAGGCCTGGCTAAATGTGGCTAGGAAGAGCTCTTGCGCAGTGCCTCGGTCAGGATCCGGGACGCGTTGCACACAATTTCTGCGTGCAGGCGGCCGGGCTGACGGGTGAGGCGCTCGATGGGGCCGGAGATGGAAACGGCGGCAATGACGCGGCCGGAGGGCCCACGCACCGGAGCTGATACCGAGGCGACTCCGGGTTCACGTTCGCCGAGGGACTGGCCCCATCCGCGGCGTCGCACGCCAGCCAAAACGGTGGGTGTGAAGCGGGCGTTGTGCAAACCCTCCAAAAGCCGTTCGTGGTCTTCCCAAGCCAGCAGGACCTGTGCGGCGGAACCGGCCTTCATGGTCAGCTGTGTGCCTACGGGAATGGTGTCGCGCAGACCGATGGGGCGTTCGGCCGATGCCACGCAGACGCGGGAATCGCCCTGGCGGCGGAAAATTTGAGCGCTCTCACCGGTGGAGTCACGCAATTGCAGAAGTACGGGGCCGGCGGCGGCAATGAGCCGGTCCTCGCCAGCGGCCGAGGCCAGCTCAACGAGCCTGCTGCCGAGCACAAAGCGTCCCTGCATATCGCGGCTAACGAGCCTGTGATGTACCAAGGCTAGTGCCAACCGGTGCACTGTAGGCCGTGCTAAACCGGTGGCCGCAACAAGCTGAGCCAAGGTGGTGGGGCCGGCTTCCAATGCATCAAGCACAAGAGCCGCTTTGTCGATGACGCCAACGCCACTAGAATTGTCCATGTAATGATATTACGGTCTCATTATGTGAGATGCCAATCGAAGAATTGGCTTCCGCCCGGATGGGGCTGGAACAGTAGAGGTATACAAGCAAGGAATCCACCGGAAGTTCCCTTCCATACTAGGCGAAGGGGCCGCTGGGGGTACGGCTTCGCCGGTGGAATAGCCGGTGAATTAACCAGTGGTTTAACCAGTGGCTGAGCCAATGATTCAACAAGTGATTCAAACAAGAGTTTCAACAAGTGAAGGGAGCTGCTGTGAGCGAGTCAATCACTCCCCACGCAGTAGACACAGTAGAAGTGGCACCGTCTGCCCCGCGCAGGGCTGCAAAGACGCTGGCAGAAAAAGTGTGGCGCGACCATGTTGTCAAGCAAGGCGACGGCGAGGGCGACGCTGCCCAGCCCGACCTTCTCTACATCGACCTTCACCTGATCCACGAAGTCACCTCGCCGCAGGCCTTCGAAGGCTTGCGCTTGGCGGGCCGGCCGCTGCGCCGCCCCGATCTGACCATCGCCACGGAGGATCACAACACTCCCACGCTGGCCATTGATAAGCCGATCGCTGACCTCACCAGCCGCACCCAGATCCAGACGCTGCGCAATAACTGCGCCGAGTTTGGTGTACGCCTGCACTCGCTGGGCGACGCCGAACAGGGCATCGTTCACGTCGTTGGCCCGCAGCTGGGTCTGACTCAGCCGGGCATGACGGTTGTGTGCGGCGACTCCCACACCTCAACCCACGGCGCCGTCGGCGCGTTGGCGTTCGGCATCGGCACCTCCGAGGTGGAGCATGTCATGGCGACCCAGACGTTGCCGCTGAAGCCGTTCAAGACCATGGCCATCAACGTTGAAGGCACGCTGCGTCCCGGCGTCACCTCCAAGGACATCATCTTGGCCGTGATTGCCAAGATCGGTACCGGCGGTGGCCAGGGCTACGTGCTGGAATACCGCGGCTCGGCCATCCGCGCCCTGTCCATGGATGCACGCATGACCGTGTGCAATATGTCCATCGAAGCCGGCGCCCGTGCTGGCATGATCGCCCCCGATGAGATTACCTTCGAGTACCTTAAGGGCCGCGCCCACGCTCCTGTTGGCCAGGACTGGGAAGACGCCCTTGAGTACTGGAAGTCTCTGCCCACAGAAGACGACGCCGAGTTTGACGCTGAGGTGTTCCTGGACGCCAACACGCTGGAACCGTTCGTGACCTGGGGTACCAACCCCGGCCAGGGCGTTTCGCTCAGCGATAATGTTCCGAACCCGGAGGACTTTGGCGATGAAAACGCCAAGGCCGCCGCCGAGCGTGCGCTGGCTTATATGGATCTGGAAGCCGGTACGCCCATGAAGGATATCCGTGTTGACACGGTGTTCCTGGGCTCCTGCACCAACTCCCGCATAGAGGATCTGCGCATCGCCGCTGACATCATCCGCGGCCGAGAAAAGGACCCGAACATCCGCATGCTGGTGGTTCCGGGCTCCGCACGGGTCCGTTTGGAAGCTGAAGCTGAAGGCCTCGATAAGGTGTTTTTGGACTTCGGTGCAGAGTGGCGCTTTGCCGGCTGCTCCATGTGCCTGGGCATGAACCCGGATCAGCTGGAACCGGGCGAGCGTTGCGCGTCCACCTCAAACCGCAACTTTGAAGGCCGGCAGGGGAAGGGTGGCCGGACCCACCTCGTCTCTCCTGTTGTGGCAGCTGCGACCGCTATTCGCGGAACCCTCAGCTCGCCGTCGGACCTGTCACCTGTTGCCGCAAGCACCGTAGCGTAAGGAGCTCACACCATGGAAAAGTTCTCCACTCACACCGGTATTGGTGTCCCGCTGCGTCAGAGCAACGTGGACACGGACCAGATCATCCCCGCCGTTTACCTCAAGCGGATCACGCGCACCGGCTTCGAGGACGCGCTGTTCTCGAGCTGGCGCAAGAACCCGGAATTCATCCTGAACCAGGAGCCGTATTCGGCCGGTTCGGTGCTGGTTGCTGGCGCCGATTTCGGCACGGGTTCCTCACGCGAGCACGCTGTTTGGGCGTTGAAGGACTACGGCTTCAAGGCCGTGCTCTCCAGCCGCTTCGCCGACATTTTCCGCGGCAACTCGGGCAAACAGGGGCTCGTGGCCGCTGAGGTTGCCCAGGACGACATCGAGCTGATTTGGAAGGTTCTGGAGAATGCTCCCGGCACCGAGGTAACCGTTGACCTGGTGGCCAAGATGGTCACGGCCGGCACCGTTGTGGCCCCGTTCCAGGTGGACGACTACACCCGTTGGCGCCTGCTGGAAGGCCTCGACGATATTGGTCTGACGCTGCGCAACGAACCGGATATCACCGCGTTCGAGGCTAAGCGCCCGGCGATCAAGCCGCTCACGCTGCCGGCGAAGTTCTAACTTCCCGCCGCAAAAAAGCCGGTCCGTCCCCTTCGGGATGGGCCGGCTTTTGCGTTGCCTGAGCAGAAATAGGACGCCGGGACCTCGCCCAGAGTGTGCCGGCCCGCCTTGGGCAGCCCTCGCCTTGCGCCAGCGCGTGGTGGTCCGCGTCCCGGGGCAGATTCTGAGCCTCGCTTCCTTATCGGTCCGGGGTGGATGACCCGGGTTTCATGGCTGTCCGTTGCAGTCGGGGGTAGATATTTCACGACCGGGGGCAGCTCACGTGATCCGCCATAGGTCCACAGGGGGCGAATCGTCTTATCTGCCCCCGCGTCCCTTGGCAGCCGTGCAGAACGGTGGCGAATCGCATTTACTGTCCCCACAGGGCCCGGGGGCTCCGTAGTGGCCGCATTCATGGGGGCAAACGCCAAGCGGACAAGCAACAGGACCACCAAAGGCCCCAGCAACCGGATCACGGGGGACAAAACCAACAGGCGCAACATCAACCGCACCACAAGCAACATCCAGCGAGGCATGCGCCACAACGGCTCCCGCACATTTCAGCATCCGTAGCGAAGAAACTATGCTTGACTGAAGCCCCGGCGTGTACCGGGAGGCGCCCGGCGGGCCCGGGAGAACCCCGTAGGCCAACGGGCAAAAAGATGGAACAGAGGATTAGGTGACAATGAGCGGAATTCTGACAGTCCGTGGCGGTGTTCCGCTAAAGGGACGCGTACAGGTGCGCGGTGCCAAAAACCTCGTACCTAAGGCGATGGTGGCGGCCTTGTTGGGCAATTCGCCCTCAACGCTACGCAATGTACCCGAAATCAAGGACGTCGAGGTCGTAACCTCGCTGCTCCAGATTCACGGCATCAAGGTGGAAAAGGACCCCGTCACAGGGGATCTGACCATGGACCCTTCAAACGCCAAGAAGGCATCCAGCGCCGAGATTAACACTCACGCCGGTGACTCACGTATTCCGATCCTGTTGTGCGGACCGCTGATTCACTCGATCGGCCACGCCTTCATCCCTGACTTGGGTGGCTGCAAAATCGGTGACCGTCCCATCGATTACCACCTGGATGTGTTGCGCAAGTTTGGCGCCATCGTTGAAAAGACCGGCGGCGGCATCTCCATCACCGCACCCAACGGACTCCAGGGCACTAAGATTTCCCTGCCGTACCCCAGCGTCGGTGCCACCGAACAGGTGCTGCTTTCCGCCACTCGCGCCGAAGGCATCACCGAACTTTCCGGTGCCGCCACTGAGCCGGAGATCATTGACTTGATCGCCATCTTGCAAAAGATGGGCGCCATCATCTCCGTGCAGACGGACCGGACCATTCGCATTGAGGGGGTCACCGAGCTCACCGGCTACGATCACACCGCCCTGCCGGACCGCAACGAATCCGCATCCTGGGCCTCGGCTGCGCTCGTCACCGGCGGCGACATCTATGTTGAAGGCGCTAGCCAGCGCGACATGATGACGTTCGTGAACACCTTCCGCAAAATCGGCGGCGGCATGGACATCCAGGACGACGGCATCCGCTTCTTCCACAAGGGCGGCGCCTTGAAACCGCTGGTTCTAGAAACCGATGTGCACCCCGGCTTCATGACTGACTGGCAGCAGCCACTCGTGGTAGCCCTGACCCAGGCCGAGGGCGTCTCAATCGTCCACGAAACCGTGTACGAAAACCGTTTCGGCTTCACCAAGGCACTGACCCGGATGGGCGCCAACATCCAGCTTCATCGCGAGTGCCTGGGCAGTATTCCGTGCCGCTTTGGGCAGCGCAACTTTGTTCACTCGGCCGTCATTTCAGGATCAACACCTCTGAAGGGCGCCAACATCAACGTCCCCGATCTACGTGGCGGCTTCAGCCACATGATCGCAGCTCTTGCAGCCGAAGGAACCTCCACCGTGACCGGCATTGACGTCATCAGCCGCGGCTACGAACGTTTTACCACCAAGCTGCAGGGACTCGGCGCTGACTTCGACGTGCACGATTCCACAAAGTTCGTAGGCTAGAGATCATGAGCGCTGATGAGACTGGCAAGGCTCCTCACAAACGGCCCTACAAACCCAAGGGCATGAGCACCAAGACGCGAATATTCTTTACGCTGGTGGCAGGGGTCGCCCGGCCCGCCATGAATGTGCTCATCGGCAAGCAATGGCACGGCTTGGAGAAGCTGCCCCGGGACGAGGGCTTCATCGTGGTGCCTAACCACTGCACAGAAATTGACCCGATTGTGGTGGGTCATCTGCTGTATAACCAAAACATCATGCCGCACTTTCTCGCCAAGGATGGGTTGTTCAACATCCCCGTGGTCGGCACCGCCCTGCGTGGCGCTCAGCAGATTCCCGTGGAGCGCAGTGGTGCCGGTGCTGGCAAGTCCCTCGTTGCCGCACAGACCGTGCTCGACGGCGGTGGCGCGGTAGTGATCTACCCCGAGGGAACGCTCACCCGCGATCCAGAATTGTGGCCCATGAAGGGCCGCACCGGTGCGGCCAGGCTCGCCCTGGGTACCAGTGCCAAGGTCATTCCCGTGGTTCATTGGGGCGCCCAGGAGGTCTTTCCCCGCTACGGCAAGGGCTTCAAAATCTTCCCGCGTAAGCGCGTCAAGGTAGTCGTTGGTGACCCGATTGACCTCAGTGAATTCCATGGCCGCTCCGGCGATAAGGCCACGCTCGAGGCCATGACCGAAATCATCATGGTGGCGATCACCGAGATGCTCGAGGAACTCCGCGGGACAAAGGCCCCGGCCGTACGCTGGGATCCCGCCGCGCATCAGCAGTCCAGCCATGGCCGCTTCGTTGAGCGTGGATCCGCCAACAACGACAAGGCCACAGAAACCAGCACAGACACCAAGCCCGACGCCGGCATAACAGAAACAGGGGACCTGACGTGAGCATTGTGGATGGTTTGGCGCCAACAAAGATCGCCGTTTTGGGTGCCGGCAGCTGGGGAACCACCTTTGCCAAGATCCTCGGCGACGCTGCTGCAGGCACGGACCGCAGAATCGTACTCTGGGGCCGCCGCCAAGAAGTGGTTGATCAGATCAATGACCTCCATCGCAACCAGCGCTACCTCTCCACCACGGAGCTGCCCAAGAACATCTCCGCCTCCACGGACGTCCAAGAGGTCCTCAAGGATGCCGAGCTGGTGGTGCTGGCCGTTCCGGCCCAGACCTTGCGCGAGCAACTGCGTGGGCTGGCCGGGCACCTAGCCGAGGATGCCGTCGTCGTGAGTTTGATGAAGGGGCTGGAACTGGGCACGGACCAGCGCATGTCCGAAGTCATCGAGCAGGAACTGGGGATCGGCAAGGACCGCGTGGTGGTGGTCTCCGGGCCTAACCTGGCCATGGAGATTGCCCGCCAAGAGCCCACTGCCTCGGTGGTGGCCTGCGCGGATGAGAATACGGCCAAGTGGGTCGCGAAGGTTTGCAAGCCCAAGTACTTCCGGCCGTACACTGTCGATGACGTGGTGGGCGTGGAGATTGGCGGGATCGTGAAGAATGTGATCGCCCTGTGCGTGGGCATGTGTGAGGGCCAAAAGGTGGGCGATAACACCAAGGCCTCGGTCATCACGCGCGGACTCGCCGAGACCACGCGGCTGGCCCTGGCACTGGGCGGCAAGGCCGAAACCATGGCCGGGCTCGCTGGCTTGGGTGACCTCGTGGCTACGTGTTCGTCCTCGCTGAGTCGCAACCACACCGCCGGGCGCATGCTGGGCGAGGGACTCACCCTCGATGAGGTAAATAACCGCATGACGCAGACCGCCGAGGGCATCAAATCGGGGCGTGCAGTCTCTGACCTTGCCGCCAAGATGGGGGTGGATATGCCCATCACCAACGCGGTAGTGGGCGTCCTTGAGGGTAAACTGACTGTCGATGAACTGGGGCCGCTGTTGTTGGCCCGCCAATTGAAATCCGAAGGCGACTAACGCGTGACTACCGATTCCCCCGCTACAACTGCGCCCATCCGTGTGGCCATTCTCTTCGGCGGGCGCTCCAGCGAGCATGCCGTGAGCTGTGTGACCGCCGCCGGTGTGTTGGGCGCCATTGACAGGACCAAGTACAGCGTAGTTCCCATCGGTATCGCGAAAAACGGCCAGTGGGTTTTGGCTGCTGAAGGCATCGACGGTTGGTCTCTTTCGGGTGGTGCCCTGCCGGAGGTTACTCCGGGGGAGCAGACTGTTTCGCTGGCTCACCTGGGTGGCGGGCACCAGCTGGTACTGTCCGAAGCCGGTCAGCTGCCGCAGGAACTGGGCGCCGTGGACGTGGTGTTCCCGCTGTTGCACGGTCCGTGGGGCGAAGACGGCACCCTGCAGGGAATGCTGGAACTCAGCGATACCCGCTACGTTGGCGCCGGTGTGCTGGCCTCGGCCATGGGTATGGACAAGCACTTCATGAAGGTGGTTTTCGAGTCGGCAGGGCTGACGGTTGGACCGTACATTGCCGTTACCGACCGCGAATGGAGTGTTGATCCGGCGAAGGTGCGCGAACGCGTTGCCGCGCTTGGTTTCCCCGTGTTCGTGAAGCCCGCCCGTGCTGGCTCCTCCATGGGAATCTCCAAAGTGGATTCGCTGGCCGAGCTGGATACTGCCATTGCCGAGGCTCGCGAGCACGATCTGAAGCTGGTTATCGAGGCTGGCATTGTGGGGCGCGAGATTGAAGTTGCTGTTCTTGAAGGCCGGGGGAGTGAAACCCCGCGCGTCTCCTTGCCTGGTGAAATTGCCATGGCCAACGACGAGCACGCCTTCTATGATTTCGAAGCGAAGTACGTTCAGGGCAATGCCGTGAACCTCAGTTGCCCGGCGGACATGCCCGATGCTGACATCGAGCGAGTCCGTGAGCTGGCAGCGGTGGCGTTCGACTCCGTGGGGGCTGAGGGGCTTTCCCGCGTGGACTTTTTCTACACGGAAGCGGGCGAGCTGATCATCAACGAGATCAACACCATGCCCGGCTTTACGCCCAGTTCCATGTACCCGCAGATGTGGCAGGCCTCGGGTCTGAGTTACCCGGAGCTGATCGATGAGTTGTTGCAGCTGGCACTGACCCGCAAAGTAGGCCTCCGCTAACCCCCAACGCCGCATCACCAAACGGCGCTTTTTCCCCAACGCCGCATCACCAAACGGCCCTTTTTCTCAAACGCTCCATCAGGTCCCGGATAATCGGGCTTCTGCCAAACGCACTCTCACATAAGTGGGGGAGCGTTTGCCATGAGTGCCTAGTCCAAAATTTGTTCGGGAAATTGAACGGCATTGCTGTTAGAGCAGTCTCGCGTTTGGGTCGGTTGCGCTCCACTTTCCAGCCACCCGGCGCAAGCGTTCCAGATGAGCTTGGCCGTCCTCGAAGGAATTCACGATCCGCATATTTGCCGCGGGCTGGCTGAGCAGTAGGGCAAGGTGCGCCCGCTCGGCTGGCTGGTAGTCATCGCGCCGAAGTTCTCGGGCGGCGATGACGCTCAACAGGGTCATGCCATCGGAGAGATGGCGGTCCTTTTTAGGGTCATGGAAGATTCGCAAGGCTGCGCCTTTTCCGATGAGTGCGCCTACGATGTTGGCCCTGTTGATGTTGCCGTTGCTGCCGCGAGTAGAAACTTCCACAGTTTCAGCTCGGTCAATAGCGGTCTGGATAGCAGGGGCCTCGATGGTCGTGGATCCTGTGCTCCCTGGGCGGCTGGAGGAACATTCTCCAGTGCCACGGGGGATAAGCACATCGATGATGGCGCTGCCGCGGACCCATCGGTGTTCGTGTCTGTCCGGGCTTTGGCCGGCGGAAACGAACCCCATATCAATTAGTGTCGCCGTGAAATCTCTAAGGATGTGTGGACTGGCGCGGAGATCCAAGCCTATGTCGGCATCAGTGGTCGGTCTGACGATTGCAGCCCCGCGTTCTATCGCGTGGAGGTAGACATTCTGGCCGCCAACAAGCACCCAATCGCGGGGAACACAGCGTGCAGTTCAAAGAGGGCTTGCCAAGCCGCTTGCCGTTCATCGGGGAGGGTTCCGAGTTGGATCAAATTGATTCCTCCAAAAGTTGTTTCCCTGCAGAGACTTCCCTGGTTGTTCCTCGTTCTAGGAGGACTACGGCAATGAGTAGGCGAGGGATCACGCGGGGGAGCTTGGTGGAGTCTATGAGGCGCAAGGTGACATTGGCGCGGGTTCTTGTTGTGTCCATGAGCATGTAGTCGTCGATTATTTGAAGGCTGTCTGAACCGAGCACGTAGGCGTCGAATTCTTCGGCTTGCAAGAGGCCTGACTTGGGGTGGGAGACGCCGGTGGCCTGAAGCCTCGGGTCGTTTCGTATGTCATTCAGGTCGCCAGCAACGGCTCGGAAATACTTGGTTGTCGCGCGCTTGTGCAGCCACCGCATTGCCAGTTTCTCGAGCTGCGGATCATAGCCCTGTTCGCTACTGAACGATCTCAGAAGCGTGGCTCGCTCCTGAGTTCTGGCTCGGCCCTGTGAGGAGGATATGTAACCGTCTTGCATCAGGGCAAGATCCCAAGCGGCCGCTTCTTGCAGCGGTCTGCCGCTACCCTGCCGGTGTGAGGCGTACAAGACTGATGGCTCTGAGATAACCCAGGAATTGCCGTACTTTCTAGCTGCGATCTGGCCGGACTCGGCTAACTTTCGCACACGCCGTTCCGATATTCCTGCCTCTTGCGCATATTCCGCGACACTTCGCTCCATGACACTACTATCCCGTCAACGGAATAAAAGAGGCTGAAAACTGACATTATCGTTCCGCTATCGGAATAGAAGTCTGGGAGGAGGAAGACGATGCCACGCAACTAATTCTTCGCCTGCGGGTCTACCTGAGTTCTCGTCCACATAGGCGGGACGTCGGTGATACGGAATCCGGAAAAGTCGTACGCAGCTCCAGTTGCTGCGCCAAGGGTGGGCCGGGCTTCGCGACCACTCTAGTTGAGCCTCGTCGGCACCTTGTCTTCGCTGATACCGCGGAGCAGAATGAGCCATACACTGACACCAGTGACTCTCACCTCTATCCGGAGAGGCAGCAACCCATGAATCCCCTCGCTCTTTTCAGTGAAACTCCACGGCGGACGAAACCACGGACGGTTGCCGCCGCCAAGCCAGCGCTTCCGGCCAAGGTGGCACTTGTCACCACATTTGCCATGTTCGTCGCGCTGCTCACGGGTTGTACTGCCACAGCCTCCCAGTCGGACAGCATCGAAGTCTCAGCCTCAGAGTCAACCCAATCAGAACAAAAGGTCGACACAGCGGGTGCCGACGGCCACATGCAATTGAAGTCATATTCTGGGACACTCAATTCGGCAAAGATCAGCTTTGAATACCCAGATCTGTGGAGTGTGGTCGAGGGCCCAGAAGGCTTACAACCGGGTCAGCCAGACGGTTTGGAAGTGAACAACCACGCCGGCGATCGCATGGCAACCTTGGTAGTTCTAAACGTCGTTGGGTTTCGGCAACCCCCGGACATCCTACCGGTGCAGATTCTTGCAGTCATTCCTGGCCATGAGTTGCTTTCAAAAACCAAGGACTTTACGGTCCAGACGCTTGCAATGGATTTGTCCGGACGGCCACAGGCACAGGCTCGCAACGGTTGGACAAACAATGTTCGTGTGGGTGTTTCGATCAGTGCAGGTACGGCGAACGCGCCCGAGGAGATGCAGCCAGAGCTGTTGACAAGCACGGTCACGGTGGAAACGGGTGTACCGAGTTACCTCGGGAGTGAAACGTCTAGACAAGTCAGTTTCGCAACCTTGCGTGATTTTGATTCGATGGAAGCCGCTAAAGGATACACCAAAGGCAGCGAATTTACGGCCCTCCAAAAAATGCTGGCCTCCTTCAGCGGATGATCAGCGGCTGATCAAGCGGATAAACCCGCCGCTACACTGGGTGCTGCTCTGCTCCTACAGTAGGAAAAGTGAACACCTAAGGAAGTGACACTCCATGAAGGAATGGATCCGAGTCCATCCCTATCAGGCACTAGCCATGGGATACGTGCTCTTCTTTGCGGTTGGCACCGGGATTTGGATCGTAGCCGGACGGGACCTGAAGTATGCCCTGTTCACCGCGTTCGTGTGGACCCTGTTCTATTGGCTCATTGCGCTCACCCAAATACGGCGCAGAAGAAACGCCACACTCAGTCTCCAGGACCAAGGCCAAATGATGGTCTACCTCCGCTACCCTGACTCGCGGCCCGGTTCACTGAGCAGCATCTGGAGCCAGGGGATCGCGACGCCCAGTTCAAACCCCAGCCCCAGTTCCATCCAGTTCCAGCCAGCCTTCTATGACACCCTGGAGCCGTTTGGACGGGACACGACGATCGCCATTCAGAACTTTTCTCCTGAGCGCCGAAAAGTGGGCGGCAAGGACCGCAAATACATTCCTGACTACGGGCTTCAGGCGATGACGTTCGCAACGGATGAAGGCACTATCGAAATCGCTGCACAGCCTGAAACGCTGGACCAGCTCATTGCTGCGCTAGGCCTCAGCTGAGCTGGAGCTAACACTAGTGAAGCCCGACGCCGGACCGAGTCACCGAACGCTGCCCCTTTCAGGGGATAAACTGGGCGCTGGTCTTGTCCTGCAGCAGAAATCACCACCACGCTTGGCGCAGGCGATATTTTAGGAGCCTTCCCCATGAGTACCGAGTCTGCGCCGCAGCCGAACATCCTGCGCTGGATGCCCCGTGGCAGCGAACAGTCTGGCACCGAACGCCCTGATGCCGAACAGTCGGCGCTGTGGATTAGTGCCAGTGGCGCCGCCATGCCCAAGAAGGTGGTGGCGGTGGATGACTCTCTGACGGCCGACGACGCCTACCGTCTCGCCGCCCAAGGCACGGCTTTGCTGTGGCAAGGTGACTATCACAACGCCCGCCAGCTACTCTCGGCCATGGCTCGCAGACTGCCCGTCTTTTCAAGGCTCGACGGCGAATCCGTCGCCCAGTCCTTCTACCGCTACCGCCAGGGTCGGACCCAACGAGCCAAGATGCTGGGACGCGTGTTGGTGCCGTTGGCTCCCGGGCCGGTAGTGCCTTTGCGCCGGGCCCCAGATCTGAAAGAGGCCTGGCTGCTCGCCGCAGGCCCCGTTGATGAGCCGTCTGTGGCGCCGTTGCAGGATGTGCTGGGTGCAGTTGGTGCCTTGGAATGGCGGCGCAATGGATTGTTCATCCAAGAACTCGATGCCGTGATTTACCCGCACTACGGCACCTTCGCGCCCGTTCGCAGCGAATATCTGGGACTGCTGGACAGCGTGGAACTGCCGTCCACGGAGCTGGCCTTCGATATTGGCACCGGTACGGGCGTACTGGCAGCCATCCTGGCCAAACGCGGGGTCAAGCACGTTGTGGCCACGGATAGCGAAGCAGCTGCCATTGCCTGCGCACAGCAGAACCTGGAAAATCTGGGACTGGCTGACACAGTCGAAGCCGTTCAAATCAATATGTTCCCGGAAGGGAAAGCACCGCTGGTAGTCTGCAATCCGCCGTGGCTACCCGGAACCGTCAACACCATGCTGGACAACGCCGTCTATGACCCCAAGAGCCGCATGCTCAAAGCCTTCCTGAGCGGATTGGCCAAGCACCTAGAACCCGGTGGAGAGGGCTGGTTGATCATCTCGGATCTGGCCGAACACCTAGGCCTGCGCTCCCGCGAGGAACTCACGGACTGGATCGCGGCCGGCGGACTTGAAGTTAAAGGCACCGTGGAAACGCCCGCAAGGCACCCGCGGTCCATGGATAAAACTGATCCCTTCTTCGATGCCAGATCAAAGGAAATCACCTCCCTGTGGCGACTAGGTGTCAAGGGCTAGCGAGCGCCTGAGAGGTTTTAAGAAAATCTCCCACTGCTAAGATATTTCTTTGGTGCCCGGTGGGTGCCGACACGCGTTTGCGTGGACATTACGCTGGGGACGATGGATTCCACCGGTATGCCATCACGATTTATGGAGTACACCTATGGCTGAGACGCCAGAAGAAATTCAGCTGCCCACACGAAAGAAGAAACCTCGTAAGAAGGCGGCGTGGGTTGTCTCGGCAGGCGCCACAGTAGCGGTATTGGCTGTTGCAGCATTTGTTGTTCCTCCGATGCTCGCAGGTGATCCCATTGCGGTGGAGAGCTCTGCAGCACCCACGGCCGCCCCCACTCCCGCCAAAACTTACGCACCTGTCACCAATTTTTACGAGCAGGCTGGTCCTCCGGCAGGTTCGCCGTTGACGCCAGTGGCACCTCAAAAAGTGACCGTCAGCGCAGACAAAGTGGGCACCAAGCTCAGTCCCACTCAAGTCGGACTTTCACTCGAAGCCACCGATTTGGCGGACCCGCTGTTAAGCGGGGACAACAAATCCGTGGTCGCCTCCCTGAAAGGACTAGGGAAACCAGTTCTGCGCTTCGGCGGCAACGCGGTTGATCGTCGCTTCTTCTGGACGTCCACTGGCGAGGCCCTTCCGTCAAGCTATGCCGGAACCAAAGCTAACCCTGCTCGAGTAGTCGGTCCCGATGACTTCACTCGGGTCAATGGATTGCTGGAAGCAGCAGATGCCTACATCAGCCTGTCCGTGAACTTGGGCGACTACAATCCGGACCGTGCAGCAGATCTAGCCAAATATGGTGCACAAATCTTTGGCGAGCGCCTACTGGCCATCACCATTGGTAATGAACCCAATGGCTTTGCGCCCAATATGGTGCTGGCGCATGCGCTCCGTCCCAATGGCTACACTTCGGCTGACTTCGGGAAAGAAGCAAAGGTCTACGCTGATGCCATCTACAAGGTGGCCCCGAACGTCCCCATCTCCGGCCCGGGCACCTATGCTGCGGATTGGGCCTCAGCTTGGGTTGACCTAGACATCAAGCAGACCAAGATTCTCACCTTCCACAACTACCCCCTGACGGGTTGCACCACGGGCCTCGCCGCGGACCAGCCCACCATGGCTAACCTTCTTGCCCCCGACATGCATGACCGCTCCATCAATTACCACAAGACCTTTGTGGCCACGGGCAATGCTGCCAACATGCCCATCTGGGTTGATGAAACAGGGATCTCGGCCTGCGTTGGCGGTAACGAGACCACTAAGACTCACGCGTCAGCGTTGTGGAGCGCCGATTACGCCCTCGGCTCGGCTCAGGTTGGCGTCAGCCAGCTGGACTTCCACAGTTCACTCATCACCTGCAAAGGTGGCCCGCCCATGTCCGCCGTGTGCTTTGACGGTGAGTACCTCAAGCCCACCGGCGAAATGCAAGGCCGTGCCAACTACTTTGGTTTGTCCATGGTTGGCACCATTGGCGGCGGCGAGTTCCTGAAATTGACCAACGACGGCGGCGGGCTGGCCTATTCTTACGCCCTCCAACAGGCTGATGGCAGCACCACAGTAGTCCTGATCAACCAGAACAACCCGGAGACTGCGGCGCAAACTAAAGTCACTCTGAAGCTGCCCAACATTCCGGCCACGGCCACCATGACCCAGATGACGGGCACCAGCTACGATTCTGAGGACACCAGCAAGATCGACGGTCAGGATGCCGCCCCCGGAGCGAATGACAAACGTCCAGCTCCCATGGACTTCAAGCCAGGACAGCAGTTGCAGACCTTCCCGTTGACCGCCGGCACTGTCACGGTCATGAACTTCAAATACTGACGGAACGGACTTCCCCGGGGACGCATAGCGTCACACGGGGAGTTCCCATCTAAACGTGTAAGGATGGCCTCCATGATTGATGAAACTGAGATGGATCTGCGTCCCCGCAAGGCCAAGAAAACCCGGCGCAATACTCTGCTGGTGATCCTAGGCCTGTTCGTGGTGGCAGCCATTGTCAGTGGGGTCTTTGTCGTTAACTTGGCTAACAGCTTCAACAGCCAGACTCAGAAGATCGCCCAGGCATTCCCCGAGGAGTCCACGCGGCCCGTCAAAGCTACAGAGGGTCCGGCATCAAAAGCCCAGAACATCCTGGTTCTGGGTAGTGATAGCCGCGCCGCTTCTGTGGACATGGCCAGCGAAGGTGAGGCGTCCGATCAACGCTCCGACACCATGATGTGGGTCCACATCCCGGGTGACGGCAAGAACATCGTCATGATGTCCATCATGCGCGACACCTGGGTAGACATTCCCGGTCACGGTCAAGCCAAGATCAACGCTGCCATGGCTTACGGGGGAGTCCCTCTGGTGGTGCAGACCCTTGAGGGTTTGTTCAAGAGCCGGCTCGACCACGTGGCCATTGTTGATTTTGAGGGCTTTAAGGCCATCACCGATTCACTCGGGGGCGTCAAGGTAAATGTCCCCATGGCATTCACAACCGGCAACAAACAGCACACGTTTAATGCCGGCCCGCAGGTTTTGAACGGTGATCAGGCGCTGGCGTTTGTCCGTGAGCGTTACGCGTTCAGCGACGGCGATTACCAGCGAGTACGGAACCAGCAGCTGTTCCTTAAATCGGTCATGAACACGGCGCTGACGCCCGCCACGTTGACTAACCCTGGCAAGATCAGCGATCTCGTGAGCCAGGTTTCACCCTTTGTTTCCGTTGATGAAGGTCTGGATGCAGCAGCGATGGCCAGCATGGCTGTGAGTCTCCGCGATGTCCGCGGCTCCAATGTCCTGTCCTTCACGCTTCCCAATTTGGGGACGGGGACCAGCGCTGATGGCCAGTCAATTGTCATCAAGGACGACGCCGCCATCGCGGCTATCGCTGATGCCCTCGCCTCGGACACACTGGTCCTACACATGGACAACAACGGTCTGCGCTAGGGCTGACGTAACAACTGAATGCAATAAAAGGGACCGGGCGCTTGCCCGGTCCCTTTTATTGCATTCAGCAGCTGCTGTTACTGCGCCGCTGATGTGGGCACGTCGTCGATTCCAATGCAGCCGCCGGTCGAGGGAATCTTTGCTGCGGCCGCTGAGATTTGTGTCAGGACCGTGTCTGAGGGGACTTTGTTCTCCTCCAGAATCAACTCGGTGGCCGGGTTACGCCCATAGGTGGTGAACGTCCAGGACGTTTCACCTTCCTTGATGACCCAGTCCACGCCGTTGACTGTCACACACCTATCGGTGGTGGGGCCAGGGACCTGAACGCCACAGCGCAAGAGCACAACTGCGGGGTCGCCCCATGCGGCAGTCGCTTGGCTGGAGGTGGTGCGGCGCTTGGTGTCTGCCAGGGAATCTGGCAGCGCCACCATCATGGGGGCGCAGGCTGGATTGTTTGCATCCGTGGCCTCATTGATGGTGACGGATGGCGCGCAGGCGGTAAGGACGAGCAGCGCGGCGGCGGCAAAAGGCACAGCGGTCCGCCAGGAACGGGAAATCAGAGGCATGTCATCAGCCTATCCGTTCAAGCTGGGAATGCTCTCCGGACCATGGCTCTGGTGGGCGGCACTTAAACTGCGCGCGCTGGTGGGCTGGTTGCCGGTGCCCGGTGGATGCCATGATGAGATTACGCGGACAACACGCTGATGACGTTTGATTCCACCGGTAAGACCTCACAAATCTTGGAGTACCCCTTTGGCCGAGTCGCCTGAACAAAACCCCTTGCCCACGCAAAGCCAAAAGCAGGGCCGGCCCCGCAAAAGGGCAGCCTGGTTTGTCTCCGCCGGTGCCACCATTGCGGTAGTGGCTGTCGGTGCATTCGTTGTGCCGCCACTCCTCGCTGGAGAGCCAGACACAGTGGAGCCCACCGTGACGCAGGCTGCGCCAACGGCCACTCCGGCCCGCAGCTACACGGCCGTCACTAATTTCTATAAGCAAGCCGGCCCGCCTGCAGGTTCGCCGCTAACAGCAGTGGCTCCCCAAACGGTGACCGTGAGCAGTGCCATGGTGGGAACCAAGACCAGCCCCACGCAGGTTGGGATCTGGCTGGAGTCCACCGATTGGGCCGACCCGTTGTTGAATGGTGACAACGCATCCGTGGTGGCCACCTTTAAGGGGCTCGGCAAACCGATGCTGCGCTTCGGTGGCAAATCCGTAGACCGCAGCTTCTTCTGAACGTCCACTGGCCAGGCCCTTCCTGCCAGTTACGTGGAAACCAAAAAACTCCCGGCCCGTGCCGTGGGTCCAGATGATCTGAAGAGCATCAGCGGCCTGCTGGAAAGGCGGATGCCTCTATCAGCCTGCCGGTAAACCTGGGTGACTACAACCCCGAGCGTGCGGCGGACCTGGTCAAACATGGCGCGCGGATCTTTGGCAAGCGTCTGGTGGCCGTCTCCATTGGCAATGAACCCAACGGCTTTGACCCCAACATGGTCCTGGCCCATGCGCTACGACCCAACGGCTACACGGCCGGTCGCTCAGGGGCGGCCGGCGTCGATGCGGCTAGGGGTTTTCGGGTGTGGCTTCCTATGCCACAACTTCGCCGAGAAGGGCGAACACGGCGGATGCTGCCTCGAGGCGAGCCGTCCACTCGTCACGCTTAGCCCTGTCGGCTTCCCATCCTGTGCGCTGCTCGGTGGTGGGCCAGCCGTGCTTGCATCCCCAGCGCTGGACGGTGTTGGTGGAGATCCCGGCACCGGCAGCGGCTTCCCGCACGGAGGCGCCATCTTTGAGCGTGTCTGCCGCGGACGTCTCGCCCTGGTGCTGCGCCTCGGTGAGGAGGCGCAGCGCGGCCAGGATGCACTCAAGGTCGGCCGGGTCGGGGAATCCCTGTTCTGTGGTGTCATCCACGGATACTAACCCGCGGGGCTGTAGCAAGGTTCACTACAGCCCCGTTTTTATGGTGCCTTTAACCGGTCCTATGTGGCCCTTGGACGGGCGCGGTAGGGTATAAAAAAGGCCACGGGGTCGTGGCCTTTCAATATTGCGTTGAGTTCCTCTGGCGCGCCTGCTACTCGTGTGACTCCGCTGTCAGATTCCAATATTGCGATTTGGTCACCGTGTCAGCGTCTGGCTTGTAGAAGGGCTTGGCGCCTGACAGGTGGGGACGCTCCCATGCGATGTCTTTTCGGATGACCCGCGCCGGAGTGCCGGCGGCTATCGCATTGTTCGGGACATCTTTCGTGACGATGCTTCCGAATCCAACGACGGAACCGTTGCCGATGGATACACCGCCCATGATGATTGCTCGCTTGGCCAGCCATACGTGGTTGCCGATGGTGATCGGCTGAGACAGATTCACGCGCTGCCCGGTTGTCACGTCAAAGATCGGGTGGGCGTCGTCAGTGCGAATCTCGACGTCAGTCGCGATCATGACGTCATCGCCAATGGTCACGTCGGCGCCCTCGACGGCAGTGATGGTCAACTTGTCCGTGGTGGATACATTATTGCCGAGCCGCACCGTCGAGTCTTGCCCGATGCGTGCAAAAAGCCTGAGCGGGCTAACCCCTGAATGAGATCCGATCTCGACCGATCCGTTATCGCAGTCGAATTGGACATTGAGGTGACGGATCTTTGCATTTGGAGAAATTGCTAGCCGATTGTTCGAGCCACGGAAGTTCACCGTTACCGGTTGTTCGCCAGCTGTTGGGCAGATAATTTCATTGCCACGGTCATCGCTGTAGGATTTCAGGGCCTTTATTTCTGTCATTAATTCACCATACCCGTGAACGGCCACCACTAACGACGTCTAGGCTTGCCATGCCCGCTATGTCAGGTTATTGGCGTTCACGCCTATGGTCGAACCCGACGAGGTGTCTGCGAACACTGCTGGCGTGAATCCTTGCGCCAAGTTCCCTACGAATAAATTTCCTGTCGCCCCTGTTCCGAACGTTACGCCAATTGTCCCCGAAGGCAAACCTTGTTCTGTCTACCCTCGGGAACAAAGACAGCAAGCTTATAAGCGGAGTAGTCGACCTCATCAAATAGGCGTCCTATTGTCACCGAAACAGCCTCATTAGACGAAGATGTTATTGGCTGCGTTCACGGTCGCCGCTTGAGAAGAAGCGCTTGGGTAGCCTAGTGCGATGTTCCCCAGCACGATCCCTTTGGTGTAGCCCGCTGCGATACCAATGCCACCCTCTGTTGAGGTAGTGGTGCACGAAACCGTGTTTCCCTGGACGCTCACAACGCCGGGTATTGCGGGTGTGCCGGAAATTACGATCGCAGATTTGCCGACTGTCAGCTCAACACGGTTACCTAGCACCACGGGGTTAGTGCACCCGCTCAGCACGATCTGTTGTGCCTGTGCCTTGAACGTGTTGTTGACAATTTCGATACCTTGGTTGGTTCCACCCGTTGTTACCGCGTACCAGCCGTTCTTGTCGGAAGTGTTGTTGCTGACCGAAGAAGTGTTGCAGTTGTTAAGGAAAACGAAGCCGCCACCGCATCCACGCGACTGATTGCCTGCAATAACTGGCCCATCAACAAACGCAAAATGGGCGATGTAGTTACTGCCCATCCCGACCTGACAGTTAATTAGGGTGTTGTTCTTAATGTTGACGTTGGTCAGGGACTTTCCGGAAATCCCGTACATATAAATTACCTGCACGCCGGTGCAGTTGCGTACCTCGTTACCTTCAACATAGAGGTCACTCGTTGGCGTGTACGCGGGGATCGGCTTAAGTTCTGGTGCATCAAGGTTTATGTCAGCAAGGAGAGTCCCGGTTGCGTGGCTGATAGTCCTCACGAAGTGGTTGCTGATCCCGCTACCGTCGATGCGATTATTGCGAATATAAACCTGCTTAGCGGCAACAAAGTGAAGAATGCCAGGGTAACTGTCCGCGGTTGTTTCCTGAACTTCGCTCACGTCATTGTCCTCAAAGACAATGTTGGTGTAGTAGTTTCCCTCTACCCATGAGTGTGACCCGAGCGGTGGCTGTGCAAGGTACTTGATGCCGCCAACAGTGATGCTCCCAAAGGTGCAGGCGCGTACCGTGACGTTCCGTGTTGCTGTGCCGTCGAAAACCTCGCCAGCCTTTAGACTGTCGTGCGCACCAAACCCATACTTGACAGATGAATCCAACTGAATGGCCTCAACATAGCTGCGGTTTGTAACCAGTTTTACACCACGGAACTCTGAGCGCTCGATGAAGATGTTGTCACATCCGAGCGGGTCAAAGACGTGCCCATTCTGGGAGGTCTCCAAGAATCGGCAGTTGCTTACATAGACATCGGAGGCGCGGTGGAGTGTCATTGCGCTAATTGATACCCCTGCCCCTAGATTGCCGCGGAAGGTTAGCCCTGTGAGTGAAACGTTTTTGACACCTCCGCCGTAACCAAGATTCGCCCCAGCAAGTCCGACAAAGACTGCGTAGTTTATGGAACCTGTCGTCTTTCGAATCACCGCACCCTTGGCGCCGGTGATGCTCACATTGTCGCAGAGGATCACGTTTCCATGAATCACATACTCCCCATTGGGGAACCACAGCACTCCACCTCCTGCAACTTTTATGGCGTTCATGGCTGCTTGAACTGCTGCGGTTTCATCGGTGGCGCTATCGCCCTTAGCTCCATAGTCCCTGACATTGAAAGCTAGCTCACCCTTGCCGACAGGCTTTCCTCCGTTGTCGGGCGCATAAGCGGCAGATTGGGCCTCGGTCTGGGTGGACCTGGATCTCAAACAGCCAAAAAATTCTCACCTTCCACAACTATCCGCTGACGGGCTGCAGCACAGGACTTGCCGCTGACCAGCCCACCATGGCCAATCTCATGGCGCCCAATATGCGTGACCGCTCCATCAACTACCACTCCTCAGTTGTGACAACGGGAAACGATGCCAACATGCCCATTTGGGTTGATGAAACGGGAATCTCCGCTTGCGTAGGTGGCAATGAGACCACCAAAACCTATGCCTCGGCAATGTGGAGCGCAGACTATGCGCTCGGTTCCGCTCAGGTTGGGGTAAGTCAGTTGGACTTCCATAGCTCACTCATCACCTGGAAGGGTGGGCCACCCATGTCCGTGGTGTGCTTCGACGGTGAGTACCTCAAGCCGAACGGTGAGATGCAGCCGTTAGCCAACTACTTCGGTTTGTCCATGGTTGGCGCCATTGGTGGGGGAGAGTTCCTCAAACTGCAGAACGACGGCGGCGGGCTGGCCTATTCATACGCCCTCCAGCAGGCGGACGGCAGAACCACTGTTGTTCTGATCAATCAGAACAACCCGGAGACGGCTCCACAAACCAAGGTGACGCTGAAGCTGCCCATCATTCCCGCCACGGGAACCATGACGCAAATGACGGGCAGTAGCTACTCTGCTCAGGACGGTGTGGCGATTGACGGCGAAGCCGGTGCTCCCAAGGCTGATTCCGAGCGCCCCGCACCCATGGACTTCAAGCCGGGCCAGCAATCCCAGACCTTCTCGCTCACAGCAGGAACAGTCACCGTCATGAATTTCAAGTACTAAAAGCTAGCTGAGTCGGTCCGGCCCGGCGCAGCCTTGCAGGGCCCGACCGCTTGAGTGGGGCCCTGCTTGTTTTAAGCCCGACAGGGGCTCATCTCAGCTGTGAGGAAGATTCACCGATTATGACTCAGAAAAGGACATGACAAAGCTAACAGTTTTCACCCAAAATCCAGTGAATTTGCTGTGCTCGTGAGATGATCTACCGGATGGGCTAATTGTAATGCCCTTCAGTTCCGTGAATATGTGTCGCGCACCACATCGCAGATGTGCCGCCCGGTTCATTGCCTATGGGGAAGTAAGGGCGGTCTCAGCATGATCAGTGGGTGCAGGAGTTATGCCCGAATTGCCTTGATGGCAGCTATTTTGCTGTTGGGTTTTCTTGTTCTTCCTCAGGCATCCGTTGCTACCGCCGATGACGGCAATACGAACACTGGTGAAATCGTAGTCACGCTACCTGGAATCGAGCCGGCTCCGGAGCCCGAACCCGTTCCGGAACCCCCGTACACGCCTCCTTATACGCCGCCGTACACACCCCCACCTGCTCCCGTCGTTCCGGCGCCCGTTGTCAAACCGGCCCCCAAACCGGCGCCCGCAGCCCCTGCGCCTGTTGTTAAGCCGGCTCCCAAACCAGCCCCGGCACCCGTAGTCAAACCGGCTCCGGCAACCCCAGCGGCCGAAGCTGACAACACCCAGGAACCAGTCGAAGTGACCGCGGAAGAGGTACCTGCGGAAGTGCAGACCACCACGGCTGCGCCAGCAACTGCAGCTCCCACTACCGTTCCGGCTACCACTCACCCCACAGTCGGCAGCCCGAGCCCGAGCCCGAGCATCACGGCGCAGGCACTGCCTATCAAGTCAAGCGCGTCAAACACGGCAGCTCCGAGTAATTCCCTGCTACTGCAGCTGCTGGTTATCGGCCTACTGTTGGCGATTGGTCTGGCCTACCTGCGGTTCATGAAACGCGGTGCCAAGCACCTTGGTGCCGCCGCAACGGGCCCGGTGAAATAGACCACACATGAACAAAAATGCAAAGAGTGGCAAACACACACGGATCATGCTTCTGGCCCATTCGTATTGGCCCGAGAACAGCCCGCCTCAACGCCGCTGGTCGTCGCTGATTCGCGAGTTCCGCGCAGCTGGCTGGCAGGTGGACGCTGTTGTCCCCGTAGCCCACTTCCCACAGGGGACACGCACCCTTCCTCGTGAGGTTGCTGGCATGGTGTTCCGCAGCCAAAAGGGCCCTCATGGCGAAGTTATTCTGCGCATCCCCTATCTGCCGCACAGCGGAAATTTCCATCCCGCACGCCTGATTGACCAGCTTTTTTCGGCGGCCATGTCCATTCCCGCTGGAATCTTCTGGCGCAAGCCGGATGCAGTCATCGTGACGGCGCCAAGCCTCCCCATTCTTGTGGCTGGATACGTCGTTGCCAGAGTCAGGCGTGTTCCACTTATCGTTGAGATGCGCGATGCCTGGCCGGATTTGGCCAGAGACGCCCGGCTCGTCAAAGGCAACGTCAAAAGTGTCATTGAACGTGTGGTCGAGGCCATCCAGTTCCGTGCCGACGTGGTCATTGCCGTCACCCAGGGATTCGCCGAAACGCTGCGAGCTCGCGGCGTGAAGAATGTGGTCACGGTCAGCAATGGTCTTGACGTTGACTCGGTCCCCAGCTTTGAGGCACCCGCCCTGAACAAGGAAACCCTCGAGGTTTTGTACCTGGGAAACCATGGCCAAAGCCAGCGGTTGGATGCGGTGATCAAGGCAAGCGCCTTGGTAGGTTCGGGCATGCATTTGCACATGGTGGGCCACGGAACACACCGCCCGGCCCTGATCAAACTGGCCGCCGAGCTCAACGCCCCGGTGACTTTTCATGATTCGCTGCACGGTCAAGAAGTTCTTGATCGCTACAAATCTGCGGATAGCTGCATTGTCTCCTTGCGAGATGACTGGAAGTCCTTCGAGGCAACCGTTCCCTCCAAGACGTATGAGGTTTTGGCTATCGGGCGTCACATTACGGCCATTGTGCGTGGCGAGGCTGCCCGCATCGTCAAGGACGCTGATGCTGGCGACGTTGTCGCATGGAAGCCTGAAGCGATTGCCGAGCTCTGGCGCGAGTTGGCTGCAGATCGCAGCCGTTTGGACGCAGGCACCTCGGGTCGGGACTGGGTGCGTGCGCACGCGAATTATCCTGTCTTGGCTGCGAAATACATGCGCGTCATCGATTCGGTCACCGGCAAGGTTGGTGTTGACGCATGAGCCTGCTAAAGAATCTAACTCTGGCCGCCAGTACTGCCGTAAATCACCTGGCGGATGATCCTGTGGTTTTGGCCTTGCAGATTTCCCGGCGACTGCCGTCCGCTGTGGTCATGCCCGCTGCCAAGCTCGTCACGAGGCTTTGCCCTCGCTCCACGTCCACCCCTGCGCTTTTGGCAACCTACATGACAGGGGATACAGCAGGGCTTGAGTCCAAGCTCGCCGCGGCGCTGAGCTCTGAGCTGCAGGCCATTCGCGCCCGGCTTGCCGCAGATGTTGCTCTGGCCGCTGGCCAGCCCGCATGGGCGGAGAAGTTCCTGCCACTGGCACAGCTATCGAAGCGTTTTCCTGCAACCCTTGCTCGCAACCGGTGGTACCACGGTGACATGGAAGGTGCCATCGCTGCCCTTGCCGGTCAGCACGGTTCAATGAAACGGCACCAGGATCGGCTGGTAGGGGAGAGCCGCACTTTTAGTGGCTGGACACCGGTTTTGCCCAAAACTTCCATGGTTCCGGTCAAGGGGCGTGTACTTCACCTCCTGACAAATTCTCTGCCGCACACGGGTAGCGGTTATGCTCAGCGCAGCCATTCCATCTTGCTCGCCCAGCAGGAAGCCGGCCGTGAAGTTTTGGCCGTGACCCGCCTTGGCTACCCGGTTCAAGTTGGCAAGATTCTTGCAGGGGATGAAGACCTGGTCGACGGCGTACGCTACCGCAGGATGATTCCGTCCAGTCTTGCGCCAACCCCCGATGCGCGCTTGCAGCAGGAAGCCGAGGAACTACTCAAGGTAGCGCTTGAGTTCCGCCCGGACATCATGCACACCACCACGCACTTCACCAACGGCTTGGTGGTTGGCGCAGTGGCCCGAGCCCTAAATATTCCGTGGGTTTATGAGGTGCGCGGCCAGCTGGCAGATACCTGGGCTTCCACACGTGACGATGCTGCCAAGGCAAGCGAACGTTATGTGAAGTTCCAGGCCTCGGAGGCTCAGGTCATGCAGGAGGCCGACGCCATAGTGACTTTGGGCAAAGCCATGCTGGATGGCATCGTCAGTCAGGGAGTCGCCTCGGACAAGGTGGTGCTCGGTCCCAACGCAGTTGGTGGCGATTTCCTGCTGGAACCCGGAACACCCGCGGCTGCTCGGGAAAAACTCGGCCTAGACCCAGCACTCAACTACATTGGCACTGTCAGCTCGCTGGTCGACTACGAGGGACTCGATCACCTCATTGAGGCCTTTGCTATTTTGGCTCCCGAGTTCCCGTCCCTGCGCGTGCTGTTGGTGGGTGGCGGAACAGCAGCCCCAGCTCTGCAAGCCCAGGCCGCACGGCTGGGCCTGTCGGACAAGGTGATTTTCACCGGACGTGTGCCACGTGAACAAGCCTCCACCTACCATCAAGCGCTTGATATTTTTGTGGTCCCTCGTAAGGACCTCGACGTTACACGGGCAGTCACTCCGCTCAAGCCAGTTGAAGCCCTAGCCAGTGGCCGTCCAGTGGTTGCCAGCGATCTACCTGCACTTCGGGAGTTTGTGGACCATGGTGTCAACGGCTTACTGAGTCCGGCTGACGATCCACAAAGTCTCGCTGAATCGTTGGCTACGCTACTGGGCGACGAAGAGTTGCGGCGGCGCCTCGGGGATATCGGCCGGCAGAAGGTACTGCATGGCAGAACTTGGGCTGCCAACGCCCAACGCTACGAGGACAAGTACCAAGAATTGATCAACCACCAAGCAAGGACGGGAGCATCGCGATGACACAAACGGAAGAAGGCACCATAGTTCCGGCCGCAGCGAAGATCCTTCCCATCAACCTAAGCCACCTCAGCAGAGTCGGTGCCCGCCCGGCCTTCTTGGACTATCTGGTCCAGCTCTGGGACTTCCGCAACTTCATCATCTACGATGCACGCGCACGAGTGAAGAGCGGCACCCGGCGCGACAAACTGGGCAGTGCTTGGCTACTGCTGAACCCCATCTTCAACGGTGTGACTTACTTTGTTATCTTTGGTTTGTTGTTGGGAACAGGCAAGGGAATCCCCAACTTCATTGGGTATTTGACCATAGGCGTGTTCATGTTCCAGATGACTTCTGGCGCCATTACTGGTGGTGCTCGATCCATCCAACAAAATCGTGCCTTGGTCCAGGGATTTACTTTCCCACGCGCGGCACTGCCACTGGGCGTGAACATCCGCGAGGCCATGGTCAATGTCCCCATGATCCTGGCCATGTTGCTGTTGGTACTTTTCATTCCGCCTACTGAGCCAATCACCTGGCGTTGGCTGTTGATCATCCCGGTTCTGCTGCTTCAGTTCCTCTTCAATTTGGGAGTCGGGATGATTCTGGCCCGAGTTATTTCTCGGGTCAATGATGTCACCCACCTGTTGCCCTTTGCGTTGCGAGCAATGATGTACCTCTCGGCAATTTTCTTCTCTTATGAGCGTTTTATTCACCATCCTGTACTGCTTAGCATCATGCAAGCCAACCCCATGTTCATCATTATCGACATCACTCGAGACTGCTTGCTATATGGCGTCACGCCGGCGTTGCAGTCGTGGATAGTACTTACTGCTTGGTCGCTGTCCGTATTGATTGTTGGCAGTGTTTACTTCTGGAAAGGGGAAGAGTCTTATGTCCGTGGCTGATCTGCTCACCAACCTGACGCCCACCCCTTGCATCGTGGCTGACAATGTTGCCATGAGGTACCGGGTGCCATCAACTGAGGTTCCAGAGGACACTCGGTACCCGCACATGAAGTTCTTGAGAATGCTCAATCCCTTGCCTAACACGGTGACGGTGCACGCACTCAATGAACTTTCCCTGGTGGTCAATCGGGGCGAATCGGTCGGGGTAATTGGCCGCAATGGATCCGGTAAAAGTACCCTGATGAAGCTTGTCAGCGGTCAGATTCGCCCCACCTCCGGGGCCATCCACGCATCCAGTACACCGATCATGCTCGGTGTAAATGCCGCCCTTGTTCCGGAACTCTCCGGAGACCAGAACGTGGTTCTCGGCTGCCTCGCCATGGGGCTCACCCACGCGGAGATTGCTGAACGGTTTGATGAGATTGTAGAAGTCTCGGGCCTGGAAAAGTCTATTCACCTGCCCATGAAGTCTTATTCTTCCGGTATGGGCTCCCGCCTTCGCTTTGCGATTGCCGCTTGCGCCAACCCGGAAATTCTCCTCGTTGACGAGGCTTTGAACACCGGTGACGCGCAATTCGCTGCCCGCAGCAAGCGCCGCATGGACGAACTCCGGTCTGAGGCGGGTTGTGTGCTCTTGGTGAGTCACAGCCTCGACACGATCAAGGACATGACCAGCCGGACCGTGTGGCTGGACAAGGGCGATCTCATCATGGACGGCCCGTCGAAAGAAGTTACCAAGGCCTACATGAAGTTCACTAAGGAACTCTCCAAGGGAAATAACATCACGGCCGCGAATTTCCGCGCAGAGGTCCAAGGTTCGCAGGCAAACGTTAGCATCGTCGATATTTCGCGCCAGAATACGCGGAGTGCCGGGTAAATGTACACTTCTCAAGATTTCCGTACGGCCGTTTGGCACCTGCGCCAGGGCGGTACAGCCCAGTATAAGGAGTGGCAGGCCAGGCGCAGGTCTGAGCTCGGGTTTGCATCCCCCAAGGACGCCAAAGGGGTCGAAGGCGGCTGGATTGGCAAAGGTAAGAAGCGCCGGCTTTCCTTCGCCGAAGCCGCAGTGCCGCAGGGTGCCCCCCGCCTGGCTGACCTTCGCGTTGGCGCCATCCTTGACGACTTCTCCGCTATGGCATTTGCCTTCGAATGGGAACAGGTGCCGCTGGATCCTGCCGCGGGACCGGAACAGCTCGATGGCCTGGATCTGGTGTTCATTGAGTCGGCATGGGCTGGCAACAGTCGTCTATGGCGCGGCAAGATTGCCGGTACCAACGGCCCGTCCGAACAATTCATTGAATTACTGGCCGCCGCTCGGCACCGGAACATCCCCACGGTCTTCTGGAACAAAGAAGATCCGCCGCACTACGATGATTTCCTCCCCGCTGCCAGGCTCTTTGACTTTGTCTTTACCTCTGATGAGGGACGGATTGAAAGCTACCGCAGGGACCTCGGCCACGAGAGGATTGCTGTCCTGCCGTTTGCTGCCCAGCCAGCGGTCCACAATCCCGTACGCCCGTCAAAGGGTTGGCACCACCGCGACGTAGCCTTTGCAGGCATGTATTTTGCCCACAAGTACCCCGAACGTCGCGAACAGATGGACCTGCTCCTCACTGGTGCCATGGATGTCTCGGCCAAGATGAAGGCCGGGCTGGAGATATTCTCTCGTCAACTCGGCGGCAGCCCTGAATATCAATTCCCGGCCCCGCTTGATTCTCGCGTTGTAGGCTCCCTGACCTACCAACAAATGCTGTCGGCGTACAAGGCGTACAAGGTGTTCTTGAACGTCAACTCCGTGGTCGATTCGGAGAGCATGTGCGCCCGCAGGATCTTTGAGATCTCTGCCGCCGGCACGCCTGTTATCTCTGCGCCGAGCGCGGCTATAAGGAGCTTCTTCTCAGCTGAAGAGGTTCCCGTCGCCACCACTCGGGAAGAGGCTGGGCATCTCAGCCGGGCCCTTGTGTCCAACCATGAACTCAATGACCGCACGGCCCATCTGGCACAACGGCGAATTTGGCAGCAGCATACCTATGCGCACCGCGTAGAAACCGTGTTGGAGCATGCCCTTCCCAACCGCGTGACGGGCTCTAATCGGCCCAGTATTTCGGCGCTAGTACCCACCATCCGTCCAGGGCAGATCGAGCACGTTTTCAAGACGTTAGCTAACCAGGTTGGTGTGGGGGCTCAGCTGGTCCTTTTGACCCACGGCTTTGAACTTCCTGCCCCGGAACTGGCGCAACTGCAGGAAAAATATGGAGTAGCGGACGTGGTCCTACTGACCGCGGGCAGAGACGTCAGCCTAGGGGAGTGCCTCAACCGCTGTGTTGCGGCTTCCACGGGCCAGGTGCTCACAAAAATGGACGACGACGATCACTATGGCTCCAACTACCTCTCCGATCAACTCTTTGCTCTCGACTATTCGCGGGCGGACATAGTAGGCAAGCAGGCGCACTACATGCACCTCGAGGCCTCAAACGCCACTATTCTTCGTTTCGGCCACAAAGAGCACCGCTTCACAGACTTCGTCATGGGGCCCACCATCATGGGCCACCGCCAAGTCTTCCTGGACGTTCCATTTCCGGAGCTAGGGATCGGGGAGGACACAGGTTTCTTGCGCAACGCGCGGGGCTCGGGGCTGAAGATCTATTCAACAGACCGCTACAACTTCTACCAAGTGCGCACCGGCAATGGACACACCTGGCAAGCGAACGACGCCGAGATGCTCGCATCCGGTGAACTGAAATTCTATGGGGGACCCAATGAACACATTGACATCTGAGTTGGAGCCGGAAGCCGTCACGGAAGAATTTAGCAGCGTAGCCGTGATTGGCCTGGGCTACATTGGCTTGCCCACGGCGGCCGTTTTGGCCCGTAACGGTGTCAACGTTATTGGAGTAGATATCTCAGCTGTAACGGTTGAGGCCGTCAACCGCGGGGAAGTTCCCTTCGTTGAACCCGACCTCGGCATTCATGTGGCAGGCGCTGTGTCACAGGGCAAGCTCAAGGCTCAACTGACTGTTCCGGAGGCATCGGTTTACATTATCGCTGTCCCTACGCCTTTCCTTGAAGACAAGTCGGCAGATATGAGCTATATCTTGGCGGCAGCGCAGACTATAGCACCTGTTCTCAAGGGCGGAGAATTGGTCATTCTTGAATCAACGTCGCCTCCAGGGACAACGCAGATGCTGGCCGACTTCATCATGAGTGTGCGACCAGATCTAAGCATGGACGGTTCCGATGGACGTCCCGTGGTGTACTTTGCGCACTGTCCGGAAAGGGTCCTCCCTGGCAAGGTCATGATTGAGATCGTTACGAATGACAGGGTTATTGGCGGCATTAATGAGGGTGCTGCCGCCATGGCCAGTCGGCTCTACCGAATTTTCTCGCTGGGGAAAATACTGGAAACAGATGCCGCCACGGCGGAGCTTTCCAAGCTCGTTGAGAATACCTATCGAGATGTGAACATTGCCCTAGCCAACGAACTTTCTATTGTCAGTAAGAATCTCGGAGTGGATGTCTGGGAACTGATTGACATAGCCAACCACCATCCACGTGTGAACATTCTTCAGCCCGGGCCCGGCGTCGGCGGTCATTGCATTGCTGTGGATCCGTGGTTCATTGTGTCTGCTGATTTGGAAAACACGCCTCTCATCCGGACTGCCCGTGAAGTTAATGATGCAAAGCCTGGGCATGTTATCCGGCAGATCCTAACGCCCTTTGTGGGATCTGAAAGGCCTGTCATTGCTGCCCTGGGGTTGGCCTTCAAGCCAAACATCGATGACATGCGTGAATCACCTGCAGTAGCAATCGTTCGCCGAATGGCACTGGAACGCTGTGACGCGATTTTCCTTGTGGTGGAATCCCATACAGACAAACTGCCCAAGGAGCTCGTCGGGTTGCTTAACGTGCGTTTGGTTGGCATTGATGAGGCGTTGGCCAAGGCTGATGCTGTCGCACTTCTTGTAGATCATGACAAGTTCCGCGAAATTGATACCGAACTGCTTATTGGCAAGCACGTGGTGGATACTCGCGGCTTCTGGCCCAGTAACGTTTCCAGCTAGAACAGGGACTGAGAATGACAGGCGTGACGCGGAAGGTGTTCCGTCGGCTACCCGCCGGATTAAAAACGGGTTTGAAAAAGGCTGTTCACCCTGCCCGCCGATCCCGTCTGCAACGTGCGTTGGGTGCTAGAATCACTAATCTAGGTCTGCTGAGCGTCATCATTCCCATTTTTGATGTGGAAGAGTTCTTGGCTGACTGTCTCAACAGTGTGACATCTCAAAGCTACCCGTATATCGAGATTCTGCTTGTTGACGATGGCTCAACCGATGGTTCGCTTGCCATTGCACGTGACTATGCGCGCCGAGATAAACGAATCAGCATCATTGAACGTGAACATAGTGGCAATGGCCGTGCTAGGAACGTTGCTATTGCCGCTGCAAATGGACAGTACCTAACATTCGCTGATTCTGACGATGTTGTTGCTGATCATGCCTACTTAGCCATGATGACGCAACTTGAAGAATCTGGATCGGACTTCGTTGTGGGGTCATCTGACCGGCTCATTGGTAACAAGCACGTTCCCACAAAGCTTTCTTCACGCCTGCATGAGAACAAACGGGTTGCCATCACCATCAATGACTTTCCGGAGATACTCGATGATGTTTTCCTTTGGAACAAGGTGTTCAAAAGGGAATTCTGGGATACCAAGGTTGGACCCATCCCAGAGGACATCCTCTATGAAGACCAAGAAACTACCGCGAGAGCGTTTATTCGCGCCAGGCAGTTTGACGTCCTCGATATCAACGTCTACAGCTGGCGGCAGCGCCCAGGTTCCTCGTCTATCACCCAAGGAAAAGCTGATCTTCAGAATTTGCAGGATAGGCTGACTGTTGCCCAAGATGTGTCACATCTGATCCTGTCCGAATCAAACGCGATGGTGGCCCAGACTTGGTACAAGCGGCTTTTCGGCAGTGATATGGTTCGCTACTTCGACTTTGTAGCCAACAGAGGTGATGATTATTGGCAGAATCTGTGTCAAGGATCCACGTCTCTACTGCAGTTGTTCGCTGGCGCGGATGTCATTTCTCAGACCACGATCAATTCTTTGGACCCCCATGCTCGCGTTTTCTTGTCGTTGGCCCAGCATGGCAACAAGGATGCGGTTGAAGCTGTCATTGTTGATAGACAGGAGACGGGGACCGGATTCGAAGTCCGGCTCGATGGGGATACCTTCAACGCTGTGCCCAACTATTCCTCCCAGATTGGCTTGGATGGTGCCCTCGAATCGTTGACTTGCACGCCTGAATCACTCGTTTTTGAATCGGCCATCAAGCTTCGGGATTTGCGGGACGGCCGAGGGCTAATACTTAAGGGGTATGCCTTCATCCGTGGACTGAATTCTGAAAGATCCAACAGTTCGATCCGATGTTCCGCTGAATACGCTGACGGCAGCACGATTGAATTGCTCGTCGCCCGTGTCGTGGATGCACGCATCGATATTGACGCGAACGATGCCTTTGCATCTCACGCAGAGGCAGGATTCGAGATTCTGTTGGCAGACATTCCTAATCCGGAACGAGTCAAGTCATTCATCATCGGGCACGGAGTTGCGGAAGCCCAGTGGTCAACCACGCATCGTACTCCTCCTGGTGATTTCCAAAAACTGGCACAAACCGCATTGATAAAATCCCCTCTGGTCTGTGCTTTTGAAGTGGACCTCGGACAAGAGGAATTCACCATCTCAGTGGAATGGGCTGGCACTTTACCTTCAAAGGAAGTCTACCTCTCCACCGCTCAAGAACGGATAGATCCTTACCATGTCACCACAGGTGACTCTGGACGGGTGAATTATTCCTTTGCACTTAGGCACAGCCGCTGGAACAGAGCTGTCTTCAGCTATCCCGCTGGCGCCTATACGCTTCGTCAGCAGGGAGCGGAATCAGCTAAAGCCCAACCCATCAAGGCGTCACCTAATATCACGAATCAAGGTCCTTTGGACTTTTTGCTTGAACACTCGGCTCTCACAGCGTGGTCGACAACCTCACAGGCGTTTGCCGTCACCATTGCCCCGCCGTTGGATCTGATTGACCGCAGCAAATTTGGTCAGAGACTCATCCATAAAAGATTTCAGGATTTCAGGACACAACCCCGTGCGGGACACTTTGTATTTGAGAGTTTCAACGGCAAGTTCTGCACGGACAGCCCTCGGGCCATTGCAGACCAGCTGCACAAGTTAGAACCGGAAAAAGCTATCTATTTCTCCATCACGGATTTCTCAGTACCTTATCCTGATTACGCCATTCCGATTGTCCGTGGAAGTGCAAAATGGGCTAGTAGGGTGCAGTCTGCATCACACCTGATCAACAACAATAACTTTCCGTTCTATTTTCGGAAGAACCCGCATCAGTTCTATCTGCAGACCTGGCATGGAACGCCTTTGAAAAAGATTGGACTTGATGCCCCCACGGAATATCTTTCGGCGTCGTACCGGAGGTTGATGGATCGGGAAGCGAAGATGTGGGATTTGCTGCTTGCCCAGAATCCCTTCTCGGCTAGGGTCTTTCCTACCGCGTTCGGCTACAATGGGCCGATTCTCGAATGTGTTTATCCGCGCAACGATGCTCTCATCACAGCGTCTGCACTCGAAAGGCGGGCAGTGGTGCGCAATGAGCTTGGCATTGCAAACGAGCAGGTTGCGGTGCTCTACGCTCCCACTTGGCGTGACAACGCTATTGCGAAAAACGGCAGTCGTAATTTTGTGGGATACCTTGACGGGGATTCATTGAGGAAAAATCTGGGTAACCAGTTCGTTCTCCTGAATCGTGGACACCACAACTCCCCGGGAGGGGCCGAACTACGTTCAAAGAATGTCATTGAAGTCAGCAGCTATCCGGAGATCAACGATCTGATGCTTGCCTCAGATCTGCTTGTGACAGACTTCTCATCAATTATATTTGATTATGCTCTTTTGAAGAATCCGATTTATGCATTGGTTCCGGATATTGATAGCTACGGTACCGTGACTAGGGGATTCTATGAAGACTATCGATTGACAATACCATTTCCAAAATTCTCAGATAAACAAGACTTTTTTGACCATTTGGTGAAAAATGGCCTAGAATATGATGCTGTAGAAAGAGCAAATTTTAAAAGGCGATTTAATCAGAGGACGTCGGGTGAGTCTTTAAGTATTTGTCTTAAAAATTTCTTCCAATAAAATTGTCTTACTCTTTATATGGTCACTTTCTCGAATATTTCAGAAAGTACGAAGTGGCTATAAATTTGAGTCACTTTATTGGGTCGCGCCCCGTAGAACGATAGAGTTTTCCTGAACAACTAGCGGGTCAGGAGCCCTGAGACGTGGCGGGTCCGGGAAGTTCCTGCGCAAGTACGCTGCGTTCAGGTTGCTCGTGGTTGATGCGTGGTTGCTGGATCGGCCGACGGAATCGATGCGCGGCATGTTGCTGGAGCGCCGCTACGGCCAAACGTCAACGGTGTTCTGCACCCAGTATTCGCACAAGGACTGGCATCCGCGCATCGGCTCCGGTGTTCACGCGGATGAGATCAAGGACCGGATCATCCACAACACGATCTGGGTCGAGACCGGCACCTACAACATGAGGGAACATACCGCCCTGGCCAACGTGTAATCCATGACTGAGGGCGCCGGTGGATCCCAGCCACACCACCACTGGCGCTCTCTCGTACGAACGCTGGTGCTGAATCACACGATTAGGTGGTGCTCAAAGCCTCAAAGGCTGTTTAGACGAGGCTTTCGGTAGCGAACGTGGGTGGATCGGGTAGCACCTTGGCTGCCAGGGGCGGCATTGGTTTTAGCTGGGCTGGCTGTCCCTTCCGATCTGGTGTGGGTGTCGCGGCGCCGCCAAGGCCTCAACCTGCCGATATGGGCATCCGCGCACCAGCAAGTACACGATGTGCTGGCAGTCAGCCCGTACAGTGGGTTCCCCTCACCGTCCACGGCCCCACTCTCGCGGACGAAAGCAAACATCGGCCGGCGCGACCAAAGCGCTACCCGATCCACCCGCGAGTGCTATCCGGTCGACCCACAGGTGCTACCAAATGCCTCTGCTATACACAAAGCCTCAAATGCTCATTCGTCAATAGCGCTAACTGTACGACTCGTATTGTGCTCAGGAGCATCGCCCGAACAGCGGTGAATCATCCATGACAATAGTGGATTTCACCACGAACCACAAAGAGCCACTTCACTACCGGCGCGACGTGACCTGGATAGAAGACCAAAGCCACGTCAGAAACAGCGCAGTGCAACGGGTCATGGCCCCCCTAGGCGACATCGCCATCACGATTCTGAGACTCCACGGCGAAACCCACCTCGCCAACGCCACACGCGCAGCCCGAAAATACCCCGCACGGGCACCCAAGCTATCAGTCATCACTACCAGCTAAACGACTTTGCAGACGCCCTGCCGCAGCCCCCGATACGCTCTCAATTTGGAAGAGCCGGTAAAAAGTAGAACAGGGCTACCCGTGAATTATTCCTTCAAGAGACGAGACAGTGCATGTCCGTCACGCTCAAAATCAAACGTAAAATTCGATCTAAATGCCTCAGCCGTCCATCGACCAACCGGATACTGCTTGTCAGATTTACACCAAAAATAGTGTAGTTCTGCGCCAGTTGCCGCGGCTATCAAATGCTCATTGGCCGCGATATAAGTTTCACCAGAAATGACTATTCGCATTCCCTCATTTGCACAAAACATCATATTGAATAATCCGCTGCCACCAAATCCGGCTATTTTTCTCGCACCGGAGAACAAGGACAATTGTTCGCTGAAGGTCATAGTCTCGGGGTAGACGATCTCGAATCCATGGTCTGAAAAGAAATGTTCAACTTCCAATGTATTATTACACGATCGCTCGTCCGCGTAGGGTCGTGAAACGAAAATATTCTTAGGGAAAACCTTTGACTCAGAGATAACTTTTTGCGCAATTTCATCCCATATTTGGACTACCTCAGGATGTACCCAGTTCGGATTACTCAATTGAGGCGTACAGGCGATCAGAAACTCGACGCTCACCTTTTCGTCATATTCTATGTATTCGATCCGATCGCGATTTATGCCAAATGCATCAAAGATCTCTGCCTGGAACGTAGGTATTGATTTCTTATTCTTCGGTAGGCTTACAAGTGCCTTCAAATCAGGATATAGATGGAGAGCTTCCTTCCAGGCCCACAGATGCGAAACGACTTCGGTCATAATATGACCAAAGTGTCCAGGGTACTCAGTGTCCAGGTAGTAATAGCGCCCTTCGAGAGTTCGAATTTTCCTAACAGGAGGCAGACTCGCAAATATGGGGGTCGCATCAATTAATCCCGTGCTGCCAAGCCGTCTGGCTCCACCATGTCGAAATGAGTCAGGAAGAATAAAGTCACCTAGAACACAAACTTTTCGTGCAAAGCAATCTACGTTATTGTAGATTCTTACATTCATTGCAGGAACGGGGATTGGATTTTTGAAACGCTTGTCGAATCGTTTATCATTGGTCTTGGGGGAATTTTTGAGTTCCCATTCAAAAGGAAATTTCGAAAATATATTTTTTCCCCATTCATTTCCATAGCGTTCAGTGAGACACAAATTGGCTTGGCTGTCACGCAATTTGATTAAGTGATTTCCTGCTTTTACCACAAAAGCCAACTTGCCATAATTTGTGTAGCTTTGAATCGCTAGCGAAAGTTCTCGCTCGTCACCTGATAGTTTCTTCATTGCGGCTTTAGTTTGCCGTTTTTGGTCTATGAGGCGGGCCACAAGGCCGAGTACATCCTCACCTTCTACATCATTTAGAGAATCTATGTACGATGCATGTAGGTCCTCAATAACATACTTTCCATTCTCTTTCAGATAGAGAAAGAACTCCTTAAAGATATCAAGCTTCTGACTCTTCTTGTTACTACCGTCCTCGATCAGTACATCTGGCCTAGGACCGAGCATCATCGCGTCATGCATAGCATTATAATTGCTACAATAAATGATCTGTACGTTGCCTAACGCCGAAACGGTGGCTGTCTTGTTATCTCCGAGAGCTATTACGGTGATCTTAGAGTTGTAAAAATAGCTACCAAATGAATTTCCAAATGCAATAGGGTCTTGAGCTGTAATGATGGTGACAAAAGATATTGTATTCTGATATTGGCTGAGTTCTTTCGCGTAAATCTTGAGATAATCGTGATGTTGCGAGCTCTGATCCAAACCGTGCTGGAGTCCTATTTCATCGAGAGAAGAGCTGGTAGAAATGGAAGAACTAGTACTAGTACTTGACGTGAAGTTCATATTTGCTCATTTCAATTTGCCCAGTGTTTGGCGTTGCGGGATACTCGGTGAGTTGCAAAATATTTGGTCATTCGGTATTAGATTATTTCCACAATAATATTCAGTTGAGCATTCAATGATTGATTGTGATTTTTTGATGGCTACAAATTCGAAACTCAACAACTGCAGTGTGAATTGTGCGCCCTGCTCATAAAATACTCGGTAAGGCGGTGGACCGCATCTGCGGGGATGAATCCAATGGCCTTGATCTTGGCGAGGTCTAGGGTGCTGTTCAACGGCCGAGGTGCTGCACTTTTGCCCTTGAAGTACTCCTCAGTGCTGACGCCTGTGACGGAGTCGCGGCTGTGACCGGTAAGCTCGTACACATCGGCGGCGATATCCGCCCATGACTGCGGCTCTCCGTCGTTACTGAGGTTGTAAACGCCGTAGTCCGCCCCGGATTCGAGTAGGTGCACGATGCCTGCGGCGATGTCCTTGGTGAAGCTCAGCCGCCCAATCTGGTCATTGACCACGCTCGGGGAAATGCCCCGGTCCGCCAGCGAAGCCATGGTGCGAACGAAGTTATTGCCCTCACCGATGACCCAGCTGGTGCGCACAATGTAATGCTGGGGCACTGTTGACACGACGGCGTCGCCAGCAGCCTTGCTTTGGCCGTAGACACCCAACGGCGAGAGCGCTTCGTCTTCGCCGTGGGTTTGGACTGTGCCATCAAAGACATAGTCACTGGAAACATGGACCAGGGCGATCCCGTGGCTGGTGGCAACCTTGGCCAGGGACGCCACAGCGGTGGCATTGATAGCCCACGCCTTGGTGCGCCCTTCGGGTGTTTCGGCAGTGTCCACGGCCGTGTAGGCGGCGGCGTTGATGATCGTGGAGTAGTTCTTCCAGTTCCGGTCGGCATAGGAGTCCGGCGCGGTGAGGTCAAAATCGGCGCGAGTGGCAAACTCAACGCTTGCATCGCCTTCGTACACTTCCCGCAACGCCTTACCCAGCTGACCATCGGCACCCAAAACCAGTGTCAGCTTCGGCGGCATCGGGACAACCTCAGCCAGCCGCGGGTGAGCCTTGTCCTTATCGGAAAGCTCGGCCTGCTCCAACGGAATGGGCCAGGCGATGGCTGCACTCTCGTCGGCCAGGTTCAAGAACGTGTACTGCCCCTGTGCGTCGGCAGACCAATGGTCATTGACGAGGTAGGTGTACGCCGTGTCATCCTCGAGGGTTTGGAAGGCATTGCCCACCCCGCGGGGGATAAAAATGGCTTGGGAGGGGTCCATTTCGGCTGTGAAAACAGCACCGAATGACTCACCTTCGCGCAGATCGACCCAGGCGCCAAAGATCTTGCCCGTTGCAACCGAGATGAACTTATCCCACGGCTCGGCATGGATCCCGCGAGTGGTGCCGGACTTCTCATTGAAGGAAATATTGTTCTGAACCGGAGAGAAATCAGGCAGGCCCATGGCCATCATCTTCTCGCGCTGCCAGTTTTCCTTGAACCAGCCACGGTTGTCGCCATGGACCGGAAGATCATAGAGCACAACACCGGGAATGGGGGTCGTGGTGGCTTTGAGTTGTTTGGAGAACTCAATCGTCATGATCTACTGGCCCTGTTCCTTGTATTTTGCTTCGGTAGCGGCCTTCTGTGGGCGCCACCATGACTCGTTGTCCCGGTACCACTTGATGGTGTCCTCGATACCGGCATCAAAGTTAGCGAATTCCGGGCTCCAGCCCAGCTCCGTGCGCAGTTTCTCGGATTCAATGGCGTAGCGCAGGTCATGACCCGGGCGATCGATAACGTGATCATAGGCGTCGGCGGGCAGACCCATATGGGTGAGGATCTGTTCAACAACGTCCTTGTTGTTCTTCTCGCCGTCAGCGCCGATCAGGTACGTTTCGCCGATGCGGCCCCGATCTAGAATTGCCAGCACCGCGGATGAGTGGTCGTTCGCATGGATCCAGTCCCGCACATTCTCACCCTTCCCGTAGAGCTTGGGGCGGATCCCGTCGATGACATTGGTGATCTGGCGGGGAATGAACTTCTCCACGTGCTGGTACGGACCGTAGTTGTTGGAGCAGTTGCTGATCGTGGCCTGCAATCCAAAGGAACGCACCCATGCACGCACCAACATGTCCGAGCCGGCCTTCGTCGCAGAATACGGGCTCGACGGCGCGTAGGGCGTCTCTGCGGTGAAGCGCTGCGGATCATCCAGTTCAAGGTCCCCATACACCTCATCCGTGGAGATGTGATGGAAACGCTTACTGTGTTTCCGGGCCGCCTCAATCAACGTGTACGTGCCAATGATGTTCGTATCAAGGAACGGGCGCGGATCGTGCAGCGAATTGTCATTGTGGGACTCAGCAGCATAGTGAACCACCGCGTCAGCGGCTGCAACCAGTCCATCAACAAGTGCGGCATCACAAATATCACCCTGCACGAACGTGAACCGATCCGCCGGCAAACCGTCCAAGGACGCCAAATTACCGGCATAAGTAAGCTTGTCCAGCACCGTGACATGCATGTCGGTATATTCAAGGACATAATGGACAAAATTGGAGCCGATGAAGCCGGCGCCACCGGTAACCAAAATACTTTTCATCTTACAAACCTACCTAACGAGGGCAGAACAGAGGATCCGAACTACTATGTAGCGGACGTTGGATTCGTCTCATACACAGTGAATAAGAATATCAGAATTAGGAAATACGTATTCTTCGTTAGAGAATGGTGCTCGTGCGCGGAATAATACTTGCCGGTGGAACCGGATCACGACTTCATCCCATTACCCATGGCATCAGCAAGCAGCTGGTTCCCGTCTATGACAAGCCGATGATCTACTATCCGCTGTCAACACTAATTCTGGCTGGTATTCGCGACATTCTGATCATCACTACCCCACGCGATGCTGAGCAATTTCGCCGCTTACTGGGCGACGGATCACAGTTCGGAATCAACCTGACCTATAAGTCACAGCCTTCGCCGGATGGTCTAGCCCAAGCGTTCACAATTGGCGCCGAGCACATCGGCCATGAACCCGTTGCCCTAGTTCTAGGCGACAACATCTTCTACGGTCCCGGAATGGGGCAGCAGCTAAGACGTCACAGCAACATAGTCGGTGGAGCTGTATTCGGATACTGGGTTCAAAACCCGCAGGCATATGGCGTGGTTGAATTCGACGACTCCGGAATGGCAATCTCTCTCGAAGAGAAGCCTGCCAAACCTCGCAGTCATTACGCCGTCCCAGGCCTCTACTTCTACGACAATGACGTCGTAGAAATTGCTCGAAACCTTAGGCCGTCGCCGCGAGGCGAACTTGAGATCACCGATGTAAATCGCACTTACCTCGAGAAGGGTAAGCTGCAGGTAGAAATTCTCCCGCGCGGAACGGCATGGCTGGATACTGGGACCTTTACAGACTTGAACGACGCATCAAACTTCGTCAGGACAGTCGAAAATCGGCAGGGCCTCAAAATCGGCGCGCCCGAAGAAGTTTCATGGCGTCAAGGCTTTCTCACCGATGATGAGCTTCGTCAACGGGCCGAGCCACTGGCAAAAAGCGGTTACGGTGCCTACCTTCTTGGGCTGTTGAGTAGTAGCTAATGTTCGCCATGAAACAATTGCCAGGGAAATTTTCGCCCCCATACACGTGGTGCAAAAACTTCAACGTCACACCAACTTGCGGAAGCTCGGTGTGCACCCCAGCCCAGTCAGTCTGCAAGAACACGCTTTCACGGATCCCGCGGCCGGGAAACAACGCCGTGCATACCTCGGCCACCGCTAATTCGGCAACGTCATCGGAAGCAAGTCCTGCCAGCTGCGCCGCATCAAGGACAGCCTAAATGCTGTGCCGGGATATCTTATGCGCTGATTCAATCGCTCGACGCGACAGGTTTTGATTGCGTAGCTGCAAAACCAACTTCGCTTTGATCGTCCGTACCATTACCAGTACTCCTTCGACCATGTGGCTATCACATGATGGAAGGAGCCTATTGCGTGGCTCCCAGCAATGCTACGGGTGGGCCCCAACCGCAATATTGCTGGCACCAAAGAGAAAATATTCACAAGGGTGTTTGGGACGTGAAAGAACAGGCTAGAACGCTGCTGCGTACTGGTTCATTGGGAAACGCTGAGCTCAGGACTCCGGACACGCTCGGGTGACGGGTTTTCGAGTTCGTTGATTTTTTCGGGATTTCCCTTGATGTAACCCTGTTAATTCTGCCCACTCTTCGATATAATAGATGCAAGAAACAGTGTCTCTTGGACGGGTGAAATGATGAGTGTTATGACTGCTCAACCTCATCTTCCTGTGGCGATGGTTCTGGATGCTGTGCCGCTGGGTCTGGCCGGAGAACTGGTGAGGGACGCCGATGGTGGTGGCACCGTTTTTCTTCACGGCCAAGCCTCGTTTTCCTGGGACGCGGGGGACGAGGCCGGCCGCCGCTGGGCAGCGGTGAAACTAGCGGCGATGAAGGCCGCCGGAGTCGGTGAGATCGCTGCCGTCTTTGACGTCACCCCGTCAACGGTGTGGTTACGTCACCCCGTCAACGGTGTGGTTATGGAAGCAGTTGCTGGCTGATGGCGGCATCATCGCGTTAGTGCCGGAAAAGAAGGGGCCAAAGAAAGCTTCCCTACTCACCGGCGCTGTCATCACCCGGATCGTGGAACTGCGCAGCACGGGCCTGTCCCAGCAGGCCGTCGGCAACGCGGTAGGCGTCTCTGAGTTCAGCGTCCGCCGGGCCCTGAAAATCGCTGCGGAACAAGCCACTACTGACGCTGCAGACATAGCCGCCGCGGGTAACCCTGAGCCCCTAGAACCAGCACCCGCTGTTGCGCAACAGCGGGAACTACCGCTCTTGCCGGCCCCGGCACCCCGCACGGCCGAGCGAGCAGCTGCCAGCATGCTCGAATGCGCTGCTCCGGCGTTTGCCCCGGCCGCACATTTCCGTCACGCCGGGCTGTTTCTGGCATTCCCCGCACTGGAAACCACCGGCCTGCTCGCCTGCGCGAAGGAGGTTTACGGAGCGCTACCGAACGGGTTTTGCTGCCTCGAAACCGTCCTGATCGATAGTGTGCTGCGGGCATTGGCTGGGGAAGCCCGGGCCGAGGGCTCCACCCGTTTTGACCCCCAAGAGCTGGGGCGGGTGTTGGGTTTGGATCGGGCCCCGGAAGTGAAAACCTTCCGCCGCCGGATCAGCCAACTCGCCGAGAGCGGCAAAGTCCAGGAACTGATCGCCGCCTTGGCCAAACACCATCTGGCCGGCACCGGTCCTGGTGGTGAGGACCTGGCAGCGCTCCTCTACGTTGACGGGCATGTGCGCGCCTATCAGGGCACGAAAAAGATTGGGAGACTCTACTCCACAAGGTTGAAGTTTCCGGTCCCGGCGACCGAGGAAACCTGGGTCACCGACGCGAACGGCGCCCCCGTGTTCGTTGTCATGGCCGCACCGGGTGCGTCCCTGGCCGCGGAACTCCGCGACCTGCTGCCGGAACTGCGCACCGCTATTGGGGACGACCGCCGGGTGCTGGTTGGTTTTGACCGTGGCGGTTGGTCTCCGGTCTTGTTCAAACACATGGATGCGGCTGGTTTTGATGTGCTTTCTTGGCGCAAGGGCACAACGGCCGATATCAAGGAAGATCTCTTCAAAGAGGTCTCCCATACCGATGAACACAGCCAGACACGGTCCTGGCCGATCGCTGACACGCTCGTTGACCTGCCCCTGAACACCACCAAGAAAACTGGGGAAGTGTTCAACATCCGCCAGATCAGCCGCATTGTGGGCACCACCGGTGGTGGCACCAGGCAAATCCACATCCTCACCACCGACCGGACCCTCCCTGCGGGCGAGGTCGTGTATCGGATGGGGAACAGGTGGCGGCAGGAAAACCAGTTCCGTTACGCCCGCATGCACTTCGAGCTCGACTCCCATGACTCCTACAGTTCCAGTGATGACAACGAGGACCGTTTGGTGCCGGAACCGGCGAAGGCCCGTGCCTACCAAAAAGTTGTTGCCGCCCGGCGCCACCACGCAGAAGCAGCAGCCGTGGCTGATCTGAACCTGCTGGCGCTGAAAACCCCGACCGAAGGTACTGACGAAGTCACGGTGACTAGTGCCATGCACAACCACGTCATGGCACCAGTATGGGAAGCAGAAAATGCCTTGGCTGCTGCTGAAAAGATTCATCAGGGAATCCCGGCGAAGATCCGCCTCGGTGACCTGAATCCGGGCCAGCAAGTCCTGGATACCGAGGTGAAGATGATCCACACCGGCATCCGGATGGCCGCCTACAACACGGCCATGACGATCGCTAGGGAGATCCGCACCAATACCGGCTACCGGCGCGCGAAGCAGGAAGCCCACGCCCTCATGCGCCAGATGTTCCATCAGAGTGGCGACATCGACACCACTGAGCCCGGATACTTAACCATCACCTTGGACCCGCTACCGACCACAGCGAAAACTGCGGCCGCCGCCGACCTCTGCAACCACCTGACCGCCGCCGAAACCCGCTACCCCGGCAGCAACCTGATCCTCAAATACGCCATCAATACCAAGACCGCGGCTCTTATCAATTAAATCGTGATGATGTTCCTATCTTTGTCAATTGGTTTCTTGGGCTCGTTTTCAAGCCAGATCCGGTACTCGGCAATGACTTGTAGGTCTCTGCAGTTGCCGCGCTCGATCCTCGAAATCGCTGTTGGCCAGGTCCCCAAAGCGACGGCCACCATTACTTGCGTCAAACCCAGCGCCAGACGCAGCGAACGCAGGTCGTTGGTCAGTGGCGCCGGCCGCGGGTTGCTCATGACCCGGTATATTTCCCGGGCAACATAGCGCTTGAGACAACGGATGATTTCCTTTTTACTCTTGCCTTCTTCGGTGCGTTTGGCCACGTAGTCGCGGGTGCGTTTGTCCTTGGACATGCGCACCTGAACAATACGGTAGAGCGAGGAATTTGCTTCCCTGTCACCTCCCCGAGATAGCCGGTAGCGACTCGTTTTGCCCGAGGATGCCGGGACCGGGGCGACCCCGGTCAAGGCGGCAAAGGAGGCCTCGCTGACCATCCGTTCCGGGTTGTCACCGAACGTCACCAGCAGCTGAGATGCGACGACGGCGCCGACCCCATTGACTTCCAAGATCTCCGGAGCATGAGCGGAAACAATGAAGGCCAGCTCTGCATCAATCTCGGCGATTTCATCGCTCAGAAACCGGTGCCGGGCACCCAGTCGCCTGAGCGTCAGCAGGGTCGCCACGACCGGGTCTGCAGGGTCTCCGGCGGGACGGCTGACGGCCATGGTCTTGACCCGCCCTTCACTGCTCGTGCCACGGTATTTGGCCCTGACCTGCTCCGGAGCTGAGGCCAGGGCCCCGCTGATCTGGTTCAGCAGGGCGGTGCGGGCCTTCATAGCGCTGGACCGAGCGGTGCGGATCACGCGCAGGGCTTCAACGAATCCGTCGCGGATTTGGGCGTGGAGGTGCCCCGCTCCGCCAGGGCGGATTCGGCAGTCTGGTAGGCATCCAGAGGATCTGATTTTCCGTGCAAACGACGCTCGGCACGGTTGGACCGGTTCATCTCCCGAACGGTGAATCCGTGGCCGGCCAGGACACGAGTCAGTTCGGCCCCGTAGGAGCCGGTTCCCTCGACGCCAACAGCGGTGACGGGACCGTGGCTGGTCAGGTACGCAGCGATTTCTTGGTACCCGGATCCGATAGCCAGGAACTTACGATCCCCCAGCCTCTTTCCATAGTCGGTGATGAGTGCGACGTGGTGGGTATCGGCGTGAGTGTCGATCCCGGCGATGACTTTGAACTGTACATTTGTCATGATGGAACAAGCTCCTCTGAAACTTCAAGCAACAGGGTGGCTCGTGGTGTCCGGTCGGGCAGACAGGACTGTGATGGGACTCCTAGATCGAGCTCCTATGAAGTCATGTCCGGCCGGGCAACATGGTTGGTGCTGGCCGTCAGCCCGATGGACTGATCATCTTCAGGACAACCACTCAGGGTGTCAGTCAGGAGCTGGGCCACACCAGACTGACGGCCTACTACCATCATCACAGTCAGGAGCCCTGAGTCCTGTCATCGATGAATGCGTCAGAGCATCCATCGATGACAGCGCTACGACCCACTTTCGTTCAGTTACACGAAACTAGATTTCACCACGAACCACGGAGAGCCAACTAAGGCGAGGGCCTTGAGGGAGAACCAGTAAGTCTATTTCTGATCTTGCTACCGCAAGGCGCTCGTCTACCAGTCTCGATTTTTCATGAGGCAGACAGTCGGCTCTAATCCACCACAAACCCCGCGTGATGAAAGTTCGAGGCTAATGTATCGATGCAGTTAGGTGTGGTAGCGAATCCCTATTCAGAATAGTTTCGAAACTATCCACAGCATTTCTTTGATAAACATTGGGATCGAAGGTTTTGAAATCCAGATTACCGCTGATGAACTCCAGCATTCCCTGGATGAGGCCATCGGTAGAGTTATCAACAAGCAGTCCATAGCCATCTTCCAGAACACTCCGGGGGCCCACTACGTCAGTGGAGACAACAGGAATACGCAACTGCAGGGCCTCGATGACTGCCAAGCCTTGGCCTTCGTAGTTGGAAGAGAATACAAAGCAGTCAGCAACAGCCAGTAGCGGGAATGGGTTATCGACAAGACCTACCAGCGTGACTTGGCCCTCAAGATCAAGCGTCTTGATCTGGTGTTCCAGGTCTCCACGAAGAGGGCCTTCGCCGAGAATCAGTAAGCGTGTGTTTGGTACTTTCTGATTGATGACAGAAAAGGCATCGATCAACTTCTGATGGTCCTTCTCCGGTGAGAGGCGTCCCATTGTAATGAACGTTATTCCATCATGGTCAACCAGCGCCGTACAAGAACTATCCGCGGGTAGACTGGAAAGGTATGGAACACGTTCTATTTCGATAGGGTTATTCGCATAAGAAAAAACATTCTCATCCATCGAGCAAATCTCGCTAAGATTCAAAGAATTCTCTTCCATAACACTCTTAGTTACAGAAATAAATTCGTCATATCTCGAATAGAGACTAAAAACACATTCTAGATCAGGGAACCTTGTTAGCCATTCGGCTCTCATATCATTGTGCAGATAGATGAGTCGCTTCTTCACGCGCGTGGATTGAGTTGAAAAAATTCCTGCCCAGAAACGGGAGTAGCCTTCAAAGTCAATAATGGCATCAAATTCGGCATCTCCAAATAGCCTAAGGAATTCACGATCAAAGATTTCCTGATGGAGATCAGCCAGAGCAGGTGAATCAAATTTCATTCTAGAATTGAATTTCCCGAGACCCCAATTTTCTTCGGATGAAAGAAGTTGCACCCCAACTCGGCCGAGTACTTGTACATTTTCAGGTAGCTGCAAAAATTTATTAAGACGTTCGGGATCGCCATACACAGTGTTAGGTTCAATCACAATAGTGACGTTGTACTTATCTGGATCTAGGGAGGCGATCAGGTTTCCAAATGCTGTGGTAATACCATTCGGCATAAAGGAGCCTTGATAGAATAGCAGCTTCTTTCGATTGTCTACACGGGGTGGAATTCGATGGGTGTCGTCATCCTCGAAGAAGAATGCGATCGCCCTTTCCGTGGCATTACCATCTTCCATGGGTGTGTAGATTGACTGACAGTGCCTGTAGTTTTCGGAGGGAACTGATTTGGCCAGTGCCGAATCGATGGCCAGACAAACATCACTAAGTGATTTGCAGATTGGACCAGGCATATCCTCAATGTCTAAACAAAAACCACGGCTGTCCCTGTACTCATCCAGGTCGTAGGCATAGAAGATCATTTTTTTCCCTGTGGCCATATAGTCAAAAAATACGCTTGAGTAGTCGGTGATCAAAACGTCCACTAAAGACAGAATATCGTTAGTATCGATTTCACCTGACGGGATTATCGCGTCGATGTTCGAGGATGAAATGAATTCTTCAGCGAAATGATGTGCCCTAAAAACCAGATGGTATCTATCAGAAACTAGACCTTGGATATCCTGAAGAAGCTGGCCGTCGTCAAATTCGCGATCTTTTACGGCCAAACCCCCGCGCCAAGTGGGCGCGTAGAATACGACCGGCTTATCCGTATCGGGCGAAATGCCAAGTGATTGCAGCATCCTGATACGTTTTTCGTGACTGGTATCCATTGTTTTGTCAATCCGTGGATATCCGGTGAGACCAATCTTTCCCTTGAAATGACCTTTAACATCATGGGCCTCAATGAGGACTTCAGCGGTGTGGTCGTTTGGGACGATTAGGTGAGTTGTGTGTAGGAAGTTCCTGGCGACATTCTTGTGCTCAAATGCTCCAGACTTGACATATTTTCCCATAGCCTTAAGTGGCGTGCCGTGCCAAGTGTTCAGATATCTCTGTCCGTCTTTCCGAATGAAATAGGGAGGGAAAGTGGAGTTATTAACAAGGTACTTGCACGTAGCCAAATACCGAAGATAGGATTCGGAATCTTTTTGTACAATAATTACTCGTGAATCTTGAAATATATTCTGAGGGGTCTTATGTCGGTCATTAACGACACACACGAATGTGTAGTCGATGTAATTATCGTCATTCAGAAGTGATTCGAGGATGGATAATGGGCTACAGGTTAGAGATGCCCCATGGTTACTTTCAAAAAATACGTGCTTATATTTGATACTTAGATTTTTGTAAAACTGCAGATAAGAAAGCCTATTTTCTTGCGGTGAAGTGAGACCATTCTTCTTCCCGACTTGCTGTGCAAGTTCAATGTCCAGTAATTTCGATTCGTAAGATATGAAACTGGCTTCTTCAAATTTGTGTTCGTCGTAAAGAATGTTGGCGAGCTTTTGAACTGCTGAGAAAGAGACCTTGGACTGGCGGTCAATAGATTTCCCGTATGATACTTTTGCTTTGTCCAATTGTTGCGCTTCGCTTTGCAGATCTCCTAGTCGCGCGTAGATCTCTCTACTGTTAGAGCGGCGTGAGAGTTCAGCTAATGCATCGATTTGTTTTTGTTGGTAGGTATGTAAATCCAACGTTGATGTTGTGTCTGTAGCGTTTTCATCATGGGTTATGTCAGTAATCTCTGAGTAGTCGAGTTTGACTTCCGATTCGCGATTCAGGAAAAGGCGACTAGAGTATTCGTAATTGCCACCACAGAAACTTACGTATGCAAGTCTTGTGCGCCAGTCTTTTCGGTTGCTGCCGTCGAGGGTAATAGCATACTGGTAAGCATCTGCTGCATCCGACCATTTTTTCTGGCGTTCAAGCATGGTTGCATACTTGTAGTGAATGCGTGGTGTATTTTCAGAAAGGGATGCAGAAAGTTGGTATGACGTGGCTGCTTCATCCCATTTCATTATTTTCTCGTAAGAGAGTCCCAAGCGGTAATGCAGGTCAGAATTATGTGGATTATTCTGAGTCGCTTCTTTATATGCACTAACGGCCTCTGGCCAGTTCGCCCTTTTTTGATGAAAAGCGCCGATTCCAACGATATTGCTGTTGAGTTCTCTGTCTAGAAGTATAGCCTGGTTGTAGGCTTCCACGGATTTTTTGCTATTACCTGCCCTTTCATAAGCGAGACCTTCATCATAATGCGACATGGGGCGATTGGCTTTAACTTTATTTGCCTGAGCGAAAGCTTCAGCAGCCCCTGAGAAATCATTCATGAGCATGCTTGATTCGCCGAGTCGATCAAGCCATTGAATGTTTGTTTTGTTTGCACCTAGATTTTCTCGCAAGGTGTTGAGTTCTTGCCAGCGACGCCCGTGCTGTCGGGCGACTTTTGAAGTGAGTTCGCTATAGCGAGGATTTTCTGGATTATTCTGAAGGGCTATTTGGAATGACGCCAATGCCGCTTCGTGTAGGCCTAGGTAGTTTTGCACTAGTCCTCGGCGGTAATACCATTGATCTTTCGTGGAATCTAAAAGGATAGCTTGCTCGTATGAGACTAGTGCTTGATCCCAGAGTTTTTGGCGTTCAAGGATGAATCCCAGCCGATAGTGCCAAGTTGAACTATCTGGTGACAAGATTACTGCTTTGGAAATGTTCTGGATAGCATCTTGATCCTTGCCTTGCATAAACTGACTGTGACCAAGATGAAATAGAAGCTTTGCATTTTTCTGGTGTGAGAAGTCAGAGGCCTTGGAATAGATTGCTTCTGCACGATGCCATTGCTTCTTTTGTTCAAGCTTCTTGGCGGCGAGAAATGCCGCTTGCCAACCGATCATTTTTTGTCCTAGTGTATTTCTTGATCAAGCGACCAGTGAATTCGAGGTTTGACGATACGTAATTTGCGTAGCGTCGGATGGTATTCATTAATGCTGTAGCAGGGGGATAGCTCCCTCGCGGAACTATCCCCCTGCTACGAATCGTGATTAGATGCTGGCGTTGGCGCGAATCAAGTCATCCGGGAAATCTACTTCCACCGCGTAAAATTCGCTGATATCAACTGGGAGCCACTGAACTGCGTCTTCCTGGATGGTGAGCTCAATGCCACCTTCGAAGTAGTCCTGTTCCTCGACCTGTTCCAGACGCTTGATCAGCGCTTTTTTGTCTTTCTTGGAGACGTAGTTGATACCGACAGCTTCGCCCAGGGCCGTGTCCTGAGGTACGCGCTTTGAAAGAAGATCGATGAATCCGTCAGCGTCCACGGTGTACTTAACTTCTTCATCGGAAACTGAGGACTTATCTACCGTGATGAATGACTTTCCAGCCTTCATGTAGGGGCGGAGCATCGGGAGGATTTCTGGTGCGAATACAACGTCCCCGTTCATCCAAAGAACGCCACCCTTGGGAGAGTTCTTCAGCGCCTTGAGGAGGCTCTTGGAGGTGTTGGTCTGATCGAAGTTCTCGTTGTAGACAAAGGAAACGTCTGGAACGTGTTCCATGACCTGCTCCAATTTGTAGCCCACAACGATGGCCAAACGCAGTTTTTTGCCGAAGGACGTCTGCAAGTTGTGGAGTTGCTGGTGCATGATGGTGCGGCCATCACTGAGTTCAGTCAGTGGCTTCGGATGGGGACGAGCCAGCCGAGTGCCCATACCTGCGGCCAAAATTACAGCTTGAATAGTCATTATGTGACGGATCTTCCCCTAAATAGGTGAGTTAACTAGGGGAATTCATGACCATCGTCCACATGAAGTGGGCAGTCCAGTGCTGGTGCCGAGTTGGCGTGCGTGGAATCCCCCAAAAAGGATTTTATCTTATCGATGGTGAAAGTCTAAAAAATTCTTGTCATGTTAATGGGAATGTGTCAAGGAGCACATTTTGATGTGCTATGCGTTGAACTCGTCTTGGCGGTGGCCAAGCCCAAGCAACGCTTCTATGGCGGCAACGCTTCGCGCAGCGGCCTTGCCATCGCCATAGGGGTTCACGGCGAGTGCCATGGTTTGGAAATATTCCAGATCCTGAATCAGGCGATTTACTTCCGAGACGATAGTGTCCTCATTTGTGCCAATGAGTTTGACGGTTCCCGCCAGTACGGCCTCGGGGCGTTCGGTGTTGTCTCTCAGGACAAGTACGGGCTTGCCCAAACTCGGTGCCTCCTCTTGGACTCCACCGGAATCGGTCAATACCATGTAGGCCATGGAGATCAAGCGTGTGAACTCACCGTACGCCAGCGGTTCAGTGACTAGTACGTTGGTCTTGCCCGCAATGGCCGGCAGAACAGCTTCCCGCACGATCGGGTTTTTGTGCGCCGGGAGAACAATCATCATCTTTGGGTATGCGTCCGCGATGCGGGCGAGTGCGCGCCCGACTCCTCGCATGGCGTCGCCTTGGTTTTCACGCCGGTGGGTTGTCACCAAGAGGATCTGCTGACCCGTTGAGCTGAGGGTTTCCAGAGCTGGATCGGTAAAGGGAATTTGCTTGTTCACCGTCGTCAAGAGGGCATCGATGACTGTGTTTCCCGTGACCACAATGTCGGCTTCATTCACGCCTTCATTGAGGAGGTTCTGCTTACTTGTGCTGGTAGGTGCCAAGTGCAGGCTAGCAAGCTGGGTGGTGATCTTCCTATTCGCTTCCTCAGGGAAGGGCGAAAACAGGTTGTGACTGCGCAGTCCGGCTTCGGCGTGCACCACAGGGATGCCGGCATAGAAAGCGGCAATGGCCCCGGCCGTGGACGTGGTTGTGTCGCCTTGGACCACTACTACGTCCGGCTTAGATTGCGCAAAGAGCTTGTCCAGTCCGGTGATCGTCCGCGTGAGAATATCAGAAAGTGATTGGCCAGGTTGCAGAATATCCAAGTCATGATCCGGGACTATGTCGAAGAGTTCGTTGACCTGATCCAACATCTCGCGGTGTTGTCCTGTAACTGTCACCACACAATCGAGTTTTTCTGATGCTTTGAGTGCAGCAACAATAGGCGCCATCTTGATGGCTTCAGGACGGGTCCCATAGATGGGCATGACAACAGGCAAAGTTCCCCCAAAGAAGTGAATTGGATATCCGGCAAGCTTACCGGATAGGGGAGTTGCACTCGGGACTGAGGAATACGGTCAGCAATCCACCAGTCTCAATGACGAACCGCCGGAGCCATTCCTTGGGGGAAAGATCAGGATCTGTTGCAACCATCTGGATTTTGGAGGGGCTGCACTGATTCAGGAGCCGTTCAGATCTGGCTATGTGGTATTTGGAAGTCACCACCGCGAGCGACTTCCACCCACGTTCGGTGGCCAACAACCCGATAGCGTCCGCTTCACCACGGGTGTTCATGGGATCTGGGGTAAAGCAGATGACATCTGGATAGATGGCCTTGTTGCTGTGAGTATCGCAGTAGTCATCGGCGCTGGCATTGCCTGGGGTTCCGGTATTTGAAAGCACCAAGTAGGGCGCATCCAGTTCATCTCGGAGCAATAAGGCTTCGAGTAACCGTTCCTTGCTTGCACCACCAAGCATCACTACGGCCTCGGCTTTTTGTGGTGTGGGGGTGTGTACGTTGTAAAACAACTGACTTGCCACAAGCAGCCAAAGCACTACAACAGCCAGCACAGCCACGATCACGTGCTTGAGATGGCGGCGAAATGGGGTTGCGGTGGGAGGCATCGGCTAATTCTAACTGGCCATTGTTCTGGGACGCTCCGCTCACAAACGTTAGGAGGCGACGACGGGGTAGTACTTGGCCAGAGCTTCACGGACTCTGGAAAAGTCATTCCAGTCCCTCTCCACGTAGAACGGAATCTTGGCCCCTGCCAGTTTCCCAGCCAGCCCGCCCATCAGCGGTGCCGGAAAATTTTCGTACAAGGTGCTGTTGGCCCGCTCGTAAAAAGTAAGATCCAGCTGGGATCCTAGATTCAGGATCTCGGGTGGAATATCCCTGACCAAATCGTTGGCGATGTCATGACCGGCGTATTTGGCGACATATATGGTCAGGAAATCCAATGCGAAGTTTTCACCGAAGGCAAAGTGGGGACGCGCAGGCTTCTGAACTATAGGAATGTGAAGGTCGGTACCCAGCCGGTCCTCGATGATGTTCGCAAGGACCTGCTTTCGATACAGCTTTTCCTCACCCGGGCTGGCCAACGACAACAGCGAGTTGCCAATGTGCTCGCGTTGGTACCGGGCCAAAACCAACAGCGTGCCGATCTCGGTTAGTCCGAGGACATAGGGTGCATTCTGGAACCCAGCAGATTTGAACGGCAGGAAAGTACCTCCGGCCGCAGCCACGGGGTTGCTACGCAAATTATCAGCCCCCGCCTCCAGAATGCTGCCAAAAGTGTGGAATTCACGGCGTTGGTGTGAGCTGGCGAGAATAGCTCCGGCGCCCATGAATGACCAAGAGTTTTTCTTCAGGGGCGTATCTAGGAGGTTTGTAGAGACGATAGTGGTATCGAAATTCTCAAAGAAGGTGCGTTCCCGGCCGAAGCGGCCGCCGAAGTCCATGGACACCAGCTCTGTGCCGTCCGGCATTAGGGACAGCGCCGCAAGCGAATCAAAACCGCCGCTAAAACTCAGCACGTGCCCTTCGCGGCGGACGTCCACGGAATAGCCTGAACCGTTTGTGGTGACAGACGCAGAGGTGAAGACCTCTATCTCCTTCACAGTCCTCGCGGCTGGCGACAAATCCATGTAGATGTTCCGATATGTCTGTCCGCAGAGAGTTGAGAGGGCCACAGCCAACATATTGTCGTCCAAGTGGACAGGCTTGTTGAACTCAAACCACAAGGCGTGGCTATCTGTGGTTCCATCGGCTGAAATTATCACGCAATCGAGATCGATGCGTATCCCTCCAGCCATGCGAATGTTGCTGAAGGAGATGGAGTTCGGAACGTTCAAGAGAGTGCCTTCTGATTGGGGGCTTCGATGATTTTGAGAGGGAAGAAATATCCTTACTGCCCGAATTCCGGTAGGCGTTCGCCCTGTCCCAGAAGCCGGCTGATGGCCGCCACGGTCCGGGCGGCTGCCTCGCCATCGCCGTAGGGATTCGTTGCGTTGGCCATGGAGTTGAAAGCGTGTTGGTCGGTGAGAAGCTGGTTGACTTCATTGACGATGACGTATTCATCAGTGCCAATAAGTTTGACCGTGCCGGCCACAACGGCTTCCGGGCGTTCGGTGTTGTCTCTCATAACTAAGACAGGCTTGCCAAGACTGGGAGCCTCTTCCTGGACTCCGCCGGAATCGGTGAGAACCACGTGTGCCAATGAAATGAGTCGTGTGAATTCACCATAGGGGAGTGGCTCAGTTACTAGCACGTTGTCCTTGCCCTCCAAGGCGGGGAGAACAGCTTCTCGAACGGCCGGGTTTTTGTGTGCGGGAAGAACTATGACCAGGTCTGGGTGTGAGTCTGCCAGAGTGGCAAGCGCTCGCCCTACGCCTCTCATGGCGTCACCCTGATTTTCGCGCCGGTGGGTGGTGACGAGGAGAATGCGTCGGCCGGAAACTGCCAGGGCTTCCAACGCAGGATCGGTGAAGGGAATGTTCTTGCCGACGGTGGTTAGCAAGGCATCTATGACGGTGTTGCCCGTGACCACAACGTGGTCAGGATTGACGCCTTCGGCGAGAAGGTTGGCTTTGGAGGTGCTGGTGGGGGCCAAGTGCAAAGATGCGATTTGCGTGGTGATTTTGCGGTTTGCCTCCTCCGGGAACGGAGAGAACAGATTGTGAGATCGCAGTCCAGCCTCGGCATGGACCACAGGGATGCCCGCGTAGAATGCCGCGATCGCGCCAGCCGTGGAGGTGGTGGTATCTCCTTGGACAATGACGATGTCCGGTCGGACCGACTTGAAAAGCTCATCGAGTCCGGTGATGGTGCGAGTCAGGATGTCTGATAGGGACTGTCCACCCTGATGGATGTTCAGGTCATGGTCTGGGGTGATGCCAAAGAGATCATTGACCTGATCAAGCATTTCACGGTGCTGTCCAGTGACTGTCACCACGCACTCAAAAGCTGGGTCAGCCTTAAGCGCCGCAACGATGGGGGCCATCTTGATGGCTTCCGGACGAGTGCCATAGATAGGCATAACAACAGACATGGTTCACCTTTGTGGTTTGCGAGGAGCACGATCGCTCTGGAATCGAAGGGTAGCTACGCCGGATATGCGCCGGCCCGGCACAGAATATGTCTTCACGCTACTGGGCAACTAGAGCATGAATGCGCCATTGCCAATGGATATGACAAGCGTTCCTCGGAGTTTCATCTCGGCAACCCCGAAGAGGCTCTTTGCGTTCAACTGAAGTTCATTATATTCTGACTGACTGAATGGCAGCGATGGCAAGCACCTGCTGGCCACACCATGAACATCGAAACTGAAGGTCCCCAGTTGCCAAACCATTCAAGCCGTGAGCCGACGGACACTGCTGCTGTTCCCCGCAAGGATGTGGCAACCACGATGCGGACGGCACTTTGGCATCTTCGCAAAGGCGGTTTGAGCCAGGTCCGTACTTGGGCCCAGTCCAAAGGCTTGCAAAGCGATGAGCCCGCCGTGAAGGAACGCTCTGGGGCTACCGGAGCCTGGGTGGGAACTGGGAGCGACCGTCGCCTGGAATTCGCTCCGGCCTCCGTTGAAAGCCAGTGTGGCCCGAGGAATCCTCAGGTTCGGGCCGCTGTTATTCTTGACGACTTCTCAAATTTGGCTTTCAGTAGCGAGTGGCACTGCACCCAGCTGTCCCGAAAGTCTTGGCGGGATCAGGTTGAGGCCGCGGATTTCAACCTACTCTTCGTGGAATCTGCTTGGGCCGGCTATAAGAAGGAATGGTTTGGAAAGCTCGACGGTGGCAGTCACCAGGGTTCCGAACTTGCGGACATCGTCGCTTACTTTGCCAGCAAGGGAATTCCTACTGTGTTCTGGAACAAGGAAGATCCGGTGCACTTTGGCGACTTCCTCGCCGCGGCCCGCCTCTTCGACCATGTCTTTACCTCCGATGCTGACAGGATCCCGGCCTACCTGCAGGAACTCGGCCATGACAAGGTTGGGCTCTTGCCCTTTGCCGCACAGCCCAGACTCCACAACCCGATACGCCCAGATACGGGCTGGCACGAACGTGATGTTGCCTTTGGGGGCATGTATTTCAGTGAAAAATATGACTCACGACGTGCACAAATGGACCTCCTCCTCGGCACGGCGGCCAGGCTCTCAAGCAATATGGAGCATGGCTTGGAGATCTTTTCCCGGCAGCTTGGCGGCGCTGGAAAATATCAATTCCCGAATGACTTGGCCAGACACGTTGTAGGCAGCCTTGAATATCCCCAAATGCTCACGGCTTACAAGGCCTACAAGGCAATGCTGAACGTCAACACCATCACCGAATCCTCGACCATGTGCGCGCGGAGAGTCTTTGAAATCCTGGCCTCCGGCACAAACGTCATCTCCACGCCGAGCAAGGCTCTTTCGCAGCTATTTGAACCCGGTGAAATTCATGTCTGCGCCACAGAACACGAAGTCGAAGAGGCCGTGACTGCCCTAACGCGGGATCCTTTCGCCGGTGAAAGGGGGCTGCATCTGGCTCAGCGCCGGATCTGGGATGGACACACATACCGTCACCGCTGCGAGAGCGTCCTAGCGGCATTTGCCCCGCACTTGGCTCTTGGAGAGAGCTCGCGCCAAGTTACCGCCGTCGTGCTTGTGGACGAAATGGCTCAGATACAACATGTTTTGGAAACAGCTGGCGGTCAACTTGGTGTGAATCTGGAGTTACTGCTTGTAACTCGCGGTTTCAGCCTCAGCGATGACGAGATTACGAATCTTGGAGCGGGCTATGAGGGCTTGACCGTCACGGGGTTGAGAGCTGATGCAACGAGCAGCCGCGGCGAATGCCTGAATCTGGCCATCGAAGCGTCGAACGGACACTTTATAGCGCTGATGGATGCCGCCGATCACTACGGCCCCCACTATCTCTGTGACCAGCTGTTCGCCTTGGGTTACTCGGGTGCCGACGTGGTTGGCAAACAGACACACTATGCCTTTAATCGAAGGACCGGTCAGGGGAACTGGAAGTCGCGCCAAAGCGAGCACCATTGGACCACTTCGGTGCTTAGCTCCACTGTCACGGCGACGTCAGAGACTTTCGCAGCGCTACCTTTCCGCTTGCAGGAGCAGGGTCCAGAACAGGAATTCCTGGACCGGCTGCATCAAGGTGGCGGCACCATCTATTCGGCAGACCGATTCAACTACCTTCGCCTTACGCAGGGTAAGCAGCCTTCGCCGGCGTCAGCTGGAACTGCTGACACTGCACTTGCTGTCCACACATCAAATATTTTCTTTTAGGGGTAAGAAGACATGAATACCATCAACCACGTAGCCGTTGTTGGCTTGGGTTACATTGGCCTGCCAACGGCCGCAATTCTGGCTAGTAAGGGTGTCCGGGTCAGTGGCGTGGACTTGAACGAAAGGACCATCGCCGCAATTAACGCCGGTGAAGTGCCGTTTGTTGAGCCCGGGCTAGGCGCCGTGGTCAAAGACGCCGTCGACCGAGGATTTCTCACGGCGGGCACCGAAACTCCAGCAGCAGAGGCCTACATCGTTGCCGTGCCGACGCCGTTTCTAGCTGACAAAAGCGTGGATGTGCGATTCATCCATGCAGCAGCAGAGGGTATTGCTCCTCAGCTGCGCGGTGGGGAACTAATCATTTTGGAATCGACGGCGCCCCCTGGGACCTCGGAAAGACTAGGGCAGTTCTTGATTGAATTACGCCCTGACTTGTCGCTGCGTAACGGTGAAGGGAAGCCTGCCATTCACGTGGCGCATTGCCCGGAGCGCGTGTTGCCGGGGAAGATCATGGAAGAGATGGTGAGTAATGACCGCATCATTGGCGGTGTATCGCCTGAGGCGGCGGTACTTGCCCGTGACTTGTACGCGGTGTTCTGTGAGGGTGAATTGCTCATCACCGATGCTGCTACCGCTGAGCTGGCCAAGCTGGTGGAAAACTCCTTCCGGGATGTCAACATTGCTTTTGCCAATGAACTCTCTGTAATCTCCGGGAAATTCGGCGTCAACGTGTGGGAACTGATCAGGCTGGCCAACCACCACCCCCGCGTCAACATTCTTCAGCCTGGCCCTGGCGTAGGCGGCCACTGCATCGCCGTGGATCCGTGGTTTATTGTGGCGGGTGCACCCGAGGAATCCCGTCTCATCCGCACAGCTCGTGAGGTAAACGACGCCAAACCCCGCTGGGTAGTAGAGCAGGTCTTAGCCGGGCTGAAATCGTTCCCGGAGGACGCCGAAATCGCGGTCTTGGGGTTGGCCTTCAAAGCCAATATTGATGATTTGCGCGAATCACCTTCAGTGGAGATTGCCCTTGATCTGGCTCGACGTCTGCCCAATCGAATGATCAATGTTGCAGAACCACACATTAGCGTCTTGCCCCAAGCATTTGATGAAACCGATAACGTAACTCTGGTCAGTGTCGGTGAAGCCATTAAGCGCTCTGGAGTAGTAGCTGTGCTGGTTGATCACGATGAAGTGAAGGCAATTGATCAGCTCGCTTTTACTGGACGTGCAGTGGTTGATACACGGGGTATCGTGAATTCAACTGAGAGCGCATTCAGCACAGCAATGTTGGTGTCCTGAGGTGAAACAACTGGTACACCTACGTAAAAGCCGGTTCCTTCAGATCATCGCCTCATTTTTAGCGTTGGTGATTGTCGCCGCTGTTGTCTACATGTCCGTTGGTGCACGGATTCTCCCCGCGATGGGTATCAGCCTGCTATCGCTGATTGTTGGAATTTTGGCATCGAGAGTGATCCAGCTTGAATGGAAGGTGGCGACCACTGCGAAGTCAATTAACACGAGAAATGTTGAACTTGACGCGCGGTTTGATTCGCTCAAACAGCTGCTTCGAAATGAGTTTAGGGCCCAACCATCTGTTGTTGGCCCTGCAACAACAATTGAGAAAGCCAGCCCTGTCAAGCATGCCCCTGTCGCGGCCAAGAATGCACCTGTCATGCCCAGTGCCACAGGCCAACTAGTCATTGGGCGTACCGCCGCCAGTGTTCCCGAATCAGTGCAACGCCAATCAGTATTGTTTGATCTTCTCAACCATGGATCAAGGGGTGGCTCGCGTCCAAACCTTACAGGTGTCCTTTCTCGTGAGCTGAAAGACGTTTTGCAGGGTCAGTACCAGGTCACTGAACTCTCCCCGAGTGTCGCTAGGGAGCAGATTGCCCGGTCCGGACCTACTCAGGTGGTGATTGACCAGAGGGCATTCGAATCGGGCGCTTGGTTCGGAGCGGACGCCGCTACGGGAACTCTTCTTTTTACGGAGCTGGCAGCCACCATCGAGCTCGCCAAGAGTTCGGGTATTCCCGTGTGGTTTATTGCAACAGATTCCGTCCCGAGCCCTTACACGAACGAATACCGCAGACTGGCCACTTCCGTCTTCGGTTTTAACAGCTCCGAGGCGGCATGGGACGAAGGGCTCTCCGTCAGATTTCTTGATGCCGTCAATGAGTATTTAGCAGGAGTTCAAAATTAAGATGTTAAACGAGAAACTTAATGCGACCAGCGGGTCAGTCACGGCGTCTGGCCGACGAATTCTCCTTTATGGAGATGTGAATTTGAATATCATAGATGGGTCCGCCATCTGGTTGATGTCCATGACCGAAGCCTTAGCTGCGACAAACTCCCATGTGACATTGCTGCTTAAATCGCGTGTGACACGAGACGGCTTTTTGGGCCGCATAGCGAAGCTGGGCAATGTTGACATCATTGAACCGTTCTCGGGAAGACCAGACTCGAGCGATGCCGAACTGGCGCCTCGTGCCGCGGCCCAGAAACTTGCAGAAATAGACAAGGTCATCGCCGCAGACATCGTCATCTGCCGTGGTTCCAAGGTGTGCGCCCATGTAGCTGCCTCTGCACAGCTGGGCTCCAAATCTTGGATCTACATGACGGATATTCCGCACCCCGTGGAAAAAATTGGGGAAGCACGGTTGCAGCAGCTGCGGGCTTCCATCGGGACATGCAAGCGAATTTTTGCTCAGACCAGGGATGCACAATCGTACTTGGAAGCAGCTATTCCTGAAGCCTGTGGCAAGACACTCATTCTAAATCCCATGGTTCCGGATGAGTACTACCGGTACCTGCCTAGGGAATCTGATGATGACACAACGAGGATTGTCTACTCGGGGAAATTTGCCAAGGATTGGCGCACTCTTGAGATGTGCGAATTGCCCGATGCGCTAAGCGCGGCCGGCTTGTCGTCGTCGATAACCATGATTGGTGACAAGTTTCAGGACAATCCTGCGGACAAGAACTGGGCGTCGCTTATGCAAGACGCCATTCACAATGATGGAGTGAATTGGCTCGGTGGTATGCCTAGAGACGAAGCGGCCTTGGAGGTGGCCCGACACGACGTTTCGCTAAGCTGGCGCAGTAGGGATATGGACGACAGCTTTGAGATCTCCACAAAGGTCCTAGAATCGGCAGCAATGGCGGTACCGCCAGTGATTAATAGGACGGCTTCACATGAGGAGATTTTCGGGGCTGACTATCCTCTTTTTTTGGAAGACGACGATGAAAATTTGGTCGTGAAAACCATTTCATCATTGGGTTCTGTCAGCAGGTCACTACGAGAACGTGTGCGTCGGTCCGTGGAACCGTACTCGATCTCTTCCTCGGCGGCTCGCTTGGAAGAGTATTTTGTTGCTACAGAAGCAGACTACTCAATAGTTCCTAAAGGGAAGAAGAAGACCCGCGTTCTGTTGGTCAGCCATGATTTCAAGTTCGCCGGCGAACTAGTAAACATGTTGTCGTCTCGCGAGGACATAGAACTAAGGTTTGATCGGTGGACCTCGCTGCACACCCATCAAGAGAGTCATTCCAAGGAGATGCTCGACTGGGCAGATGTCATAATCTGCGAATGGGCCGGCCCAAACGCGGTCTGGTACTCAAACAACAAGCGGCGGCGTCAAAAGCTAATTGTCCGGCTGCATATGTTCGAGCTACGTGGGCCCTGGCTGCAAAATATTGATGTGGATGAGATCGACACTTTGGTTTGTGTCTCAGACTTGTACGAGGAACGAGTCCGAGCAACGCCCGGTTGGGAAGATGCCAACATTCGTGTCATTCCTAACGCAGTGGATGGGCACGATCTGTTCCGCGCTAAGCTCGATGGCAGCCACTTTCGTTTAGGTATTGTTGGCATTGTCCCGATTCGAAAGCGCCTTGATCGTGCCGTGGACCTGCTCTCCGGCCTGCTGGAACGAGACGAGCGCTATACCCTTCATGTTCGGGGACGCATGCCATGGGAGTACTCCTATGAATGGAACAAGCCGACTCAGCAACTAGCCTACCGGCAGATTTTTGCGGACATAGGTGCTGATGAAAAGCTACGTAAAGCTATAGTCTTCGAACCGTTCGGTGCGGACATGGGCTCGTGGATGAGAAAAATCGGGTTCATGCTTTCCCCCAGCTCCGATGAGAGCTTTCACCTGGCACCAGCTGAGGGCATGGCTAGTGGGGCAATTCCCGTCTTCTGGCCCAGGCCAGGAGTTGAAGGAATTTTTGGTGACAGATGGCTAATCAATGACACTGAATCGGCCGTAAATCAGATTCACTCACTGGCGCTGGATGAGAGCACCCGATCAATAGAATCGTCGGCTGCCAGAGCATACAGCAGAAGGTTCGAAGCCGGTACGGTCGTGACTAGCTGGCTAGAAGAGATCCTGTAACAAGAGCTCGGATCTGTCGGACCTTGAGCAGCCCCTTCGAACGTCCAATGCTCTGGAGGCATGAAAACAGTCTTGGCCAAAATGACGTTAGGTGGCTTCGAGAGTTCGGCAACTATATGGGAAGTGGATAGTTATGGATCAGCAGTTCGACGTGAGTACGATTGGCGACTTGAAATACATGACCATGAGAGATGCCAAGGTCCTCCCGGGAGCGTTGACAAGCTCGAACGGCACCGTAAGAGGAGGCATAGCCCCGGTTGATGGGTCTCCAGTTTTCATGAACCAGCTGAGGCAGGTCAACGGAGAAGTCGTCAGCCTGAACCGTTTCAGACACGGTGACCCAACAGGATTCGGCCGCAAAGGCGAACTGCCCGCGTATTTCTCAGGAACATATATTTATTTGGGTCCGCTCCATCGCCACTTCGGTCACTTTGTGACCGAATCGATGACACGCATATGGTACTCACTTCTCGCCACTTCGCCCGATTTGGAATTAGTTGTCTTGCCAGAGGTTGACTCTATTGCGGACCGTGATAGCTTTTGTTTCGATAATTTGCAGAGTTGGCAAAAGGACATCTTTCGATATTTTGGAACCGAACGCCTACATTTTGTGCGCTCAATGTCCATATTCGAAAATCTTATTGTGCCCCAGCAAGGAGGGATACTTTTTTCAGAATCCCACTCCGAGACTTACCTCGGCATCCTAACTGCCCGACGGATTGAAATGCTAGGGAAAGCGGCGGTGAAAGCGAAGGTCTTCTACCAGCGTCCCGAGAATGTTCCCACTGGGAAGGTCGCCGGCGAGGAGTACATCGCAACATTCCTGAGTACCTGCGGCTACCTAGCTGTCTTCCCTGAAAAGCTCTCGGGTGCTGAGCAAATACAGATTGCCGCCACGGCCTCAAAAGCCATTTCAACGCAAGGCTCTGCTTTGCACGCGTTCAATCTGTTGGGCAGGAATGGGGTGGATGTTCTTGTACTTCAGCGTTCTGCAACTAGCGCATTAAAGGCGTTTAGTGACACCGTGGAACCATACGTAAATTCCATGACGATTCATGAACCAGCTGTGAACTTACCCGGGGAAAATCATTCTTCCGGGTTGCAGATACTGGATGTGGAAGTTTTTTTGATTCAGCTCACTGAATTTGACGAGGATATAGATCCCAAATTGTTCGACTACGCAGCTTTTTATGGCGCTGTTTTGAAAGATATGCAATTGTTCCTTCAATCGGTCCCAAAGTGAGGTCCGTCAGGGGCTGAATCGGTGAAAGGGTGTCAGCTTTGCAACGTTGGACGATGCCATAGCCGCATTGTTGTTGAGCGGCCGGAACTGATCAGCGCACTGATTCGGGACTTCCTAGCTCAGGTTTGAGGTTACCGCGGGGCCGTTACCCGCGAGAGCGCCTGAGTAGCCACAAGAAGTAGGGTCCGCCGATCAGGTCGATCATCATTCCGGCTGGAATCTGGACCGGCGGAATGAGGATGTGGCCCAGAACATCGGCCTTGGAGACCAGCAGCGCTCCCAAAAGCATCGAGTTTGGGGTCAGCTGGCCATGCTGTGTGCCAGCCGAGTCCAGGGCAACGGACACGCTCGGTGACGGGTTTATGAGTTCGTTGATATCTCGGGGTTTCTTTTGGTGAAAGACCGCGGTGGCACGGACGCTCCGGGGTTAGCATGGCTGCATGGGTACACAGAATTTGCCGCAGGTTCCGGCCGCTAGGAATGTGCTGTCCGTGCTGCGCTATGTGGCGGCGCAGGCCGGCCCTGTGGGGGCGGCTGCCATTGCCCGCGAGGTGGACCTGCCCCGCTCCACCACCTACCACCTGCTGGCAGCCCTGGTGGATGACGGCTTTGTGGTGCACCTTCCCGAAGAACGCAAGTACGCCCTCGGTGTCACCGCCCATGAGCTCGGCACAGGGTACTCCCGGCAGGCTCCGCTGCAGCGGCTGGCCCGCTTTCCTCTCGCACAGCTGGTGGAACGGACGAAGCGGACGGCCCACCTGGCTGTCATGCATGGGCGCGAGGTCATTTACGTCATTGAGGAACGGGCCAAACGGCAGACTGACTTGGTGACTAATCCGGGCGTTCGGCTGCCGGCCCACCTGACGGCGAGTGGCCGCGCCATGCTGGCTGCCATGCCGGCTGAGCAGCTGGCCGCCCTGTATCCGGGGCCTGAGGCCTTTCCTTCTCGCTACGAGACGGGTGTCAATTCGGTGCCCGCGCTGAATGAGCTGCTGGTTCAAATCCGGGCGAGAAGCTTCTCGTGGGAACAGGACGAGGTTACCGACGGCTTCTCCAGCATTGCTGTCCCCGTGCTGGACCGCAGCGGGCTGGCCGTGGCCAGCGTGACCCTGACGGTGGCCAACCGTCCCGCCCTCATCCCGGCTGCCGCGGCCCGCAACACCGCAGAGGGCATAATTCAGGCGCGCACCGTTGACGTTGCGGAATTGGCGGAACGATGGCTGCCCGAGGTGTCCCGCTGCGCGGCCGAAATCTCACGGCGGCTGCGTCCCTTCGCCTGATACAGCCTTGGCCGCGCTGCCCAGCCAGGTGTCCACAACGCGCAGCACCGCGGCCTCCGCATCCCGGGAACCGAGCGTGACGCGCACACCCTCGCCGGCAAAGCTGCGGACGCTGACGCCTTCAGCCAAACACGCCGCTTCCAGCGCAGCCGCTCCGGCACCCACCGGAAGCCACAGGAAGTTCCCGCCACTGTTGGGAACGGCAATGCTGCGGGCGGCCAAGACGGGGCGCAGGGCATCCCTGCCGTTGCGTACCGTTGCCACATTTGCCTCCAGCGCTTCCGTGTCCGCGAGTGCGGCAACAGCGGCAGCCTCAGCCACCCTATTCAAGCCAAATGGAGGCGAGACCGCCCGCACCGCGGCCACAATGCCGGGGTGGGCCACCAGATAGCCAGCCCGCAGCCCAGCCAAGCCGTACGCCTTCGAAAAGGTGCGCAGCAGGATCAGATTCGGATGAGCCGCGAGCAGGGTGAGGCTCTGCTGGGAGGAGGATACGGCGTCGTCCATGAATTCCAGATAGGCCTGGTCCAGGACCACCAGCACAGGGGCGGGGATGTGCGCCAGCAGAGTGGCCAGTTCCGCCGCATCCAGCACGGTACCCGTGGGATTGTTGGGGCTGCACAGGATGACGGCAGCCGTGTCGGCGGTGATGGCCCGGGTCATGGCGGGCAGATCGTGCGTGTGGGTGGCGGTGAGCGGAACCTAGATATCGCGGGCTCCCGTGAGTCGGACCAGGATGGGGTAAGCCTCGTAGCTGCGCCACGCAAACACCACCTCCTTGCCGGGACCCGCGTACGCCGTCAGCAGTTGCGCCAGCACGGCAAGGGATCCCGCGCCGGTGGCGATCTGGTCCGCCTCGATGCCCAGCTCGCGGCTGAGCGCAGTGATCAGGGGATCGCCCTGCCTGGCACGGTGGTACTCTCTGACGGGCAGAACGGCCCAGCAGTGCAACGCGTAAAACGGTTCGGAAAGATGGTGGGATCCCATGACATACCTGAGTATCAACGGGGAAGAGCTGTATGTGGAAGTTACCGGTGCGGGAGATCCCGCCCTGTTGCTGCATGGCGGTTTCTGTTCCCTGGAGTCTCTGCGTGTACAGTCCGATGCGTTGATGGAGTATTACTAGGTCTTCGCCTTTGAACGGTCAGGCCATGGGCGTTCGGCCGACATTGACGCGGATTACAGCTACGCCCGCGGCATAGCCAAAACCCTCGCCTTTCTTGACGCCCAGGGCCTGGAATTGGTGCATGTGAATGGCTACAGTGACGGCGCGATCATTGGGCTGATGCTGGCTATGGATCATCCTGAGCGGGTGCGCTCGCTGGTAGCTATCAGCGCCAACCTTGATCCCGGCGTCTTCACCCCCGTAGCTGGCAATGGCCCCAGACTGGACTCCCCGCCGTCGGCTCCTATTGCCGGGGAATCGAAGCCGGATTTGGAGCGGATGCATTATGGGCGGCTCTCGCCGGACGGTGTCGGGCATGCAGACGCGGTCCTGGCTAAACTCATGCGGCTGTGGACCAGCGAGCCGAACCTCGATCCGGCCCATCGGGCCGCCGGCAGCGCACCGACGCTCATCATGTCGGGGGGCCGGGACTCAATCCCGCCGGCGCACAGCCTGCTGATTGCGGCGTCGATTCCGGGGGCGCAGCTCGCCATCGTGCCCGGCGCCGGCCACGGGTTGATTGCTGAGCGCCCGGAACTGATCAGCACCCTGATTCGGGACTTCCTGGCCCACGCCTGACGCGGCAGGCTACCCGCGCGAGCGCCGGAGCAGCCTTACAAAGTAAGGGCCGCCAATCAGGGCGATCATCAGCCCGGCTGGAATCTGGGCCGGCGAAATGAGGGTGCGGCCCAGAATATCGGCGACGGAGACCAGTAACGCGCCCAATAGCAGCGAGACCGGGATCAGCCGGCCATGCCGTGCGCCCACCAAGGCCCGGGCGGCTGTAGTTACGATCCGCGTATCGCTCAGAGGCTTCCGCACATCAACAGCCAGATCCATGGTCCTTAGCCTTGATCCACCGATAAAGTTCGGGGGCTGCTCGGCGTTTTAAACACGAAATGCCCGTCTTCTAGGGGAAAATATGGCTTACCACAGTCA
>NZ_JBFBLV010000020.1:0-74352 GCF_040686835.1 Specibacter sp. NPDC078692 | reverse complement strand
CGGCAGCGAGGCCGGCCCCACCGCTGCCCAAAAACGCCACATCACCAAAAAACGGGATTCAGCCAGCCCCCAAAACGGATCGGTGGATCAAGGCTTAGCAGAGCAGTGAGCGCGTTAGCTTTGGCTGTTCGTTCAAGCGTCATCTGTTCTCTAGCATCGACCAAAACACCGTAGAGCCGCACGAATCCCGTCATCCTGTCGTGGATTGCGTAGATCAGGCTCTTCAAGTGGCAGCGCCGCCGCCCGCAGCAATGGCGGCGGCATCTAACAGATCTGATTTTCCGGCACCACGCCGGGCTGGACCATATGTCTGGGGTCCCTCCACCACACGGTAACCGGTGCGTGAAACTGTGCCTGTGAGTAAGGCACCGTAGCTACCGACCCCTTCAATGACCCAGAGCGTATCAGCGTAGCCTTGAATACGGCGCGCTACCCAAGAGATCGCCCGCTTCCGTCCCGGGACGTACTGGAGAAAGTCTCGATGCCGAGTTGCTCACCGTGGGTGGCGGTCACGGCGTAGGTATGGGTTCGGGCATGGGTGCCTACACCGATAATGAATGGATATAGATGCGCGACAGTGGGCATTGATACTCATTCCTTTCTCTTTGACGGTTCGGATTGTTCCGGCCATAGTGCGGCCGGCAGCCTGCATGGGGGTCACTCACGAGGCATTCCTGTAACGAGCCACAGACATCAACTCTGGGCAATCTTCATATCAAGCCATCGAAGCGGACACAGCAGGCAGCATCACCACGGCGTCGGCCGCTTGCAGCGGTGGAGTGTGCACGTTGCAGAAGAGCTGGAACGCGAAAACCAGCCACGCCAACAGAGCCGCCAGCAGGCCAAGGGCAGCCCTGGACAGGGTTCGGCATCGGCCCAGTCTAACCGGGGACTATGGACGTCCCGTCCGAACAGGACCTTCCAGCCAGGTGCCGATCTGGTCATTGTGCTGGCCCAGCGTGGGGGCGGGGGAGGGCGGTACCGAGCCGGTCAGGCGTAGGGGTGAGGCCAAAGTCTTGAAGCCGTCCGACTCCGTGGCGACCGTGCCGCGATATTCCGAATGCTCGCTGGTCAGTGCCTCGTTGACGGTCTGGACCTTGGATACCGGGACGTGGTGGTCGGACAGTAGTTCGATCGCCTCGTCGTCGGTGAACGGGCTCAGGGCCTCCTCCAATGCGGCGCGGAATTCGACCGGGAATTCATTCCGGCGGGTTTGCTCGCGGAAGCGTTCATCCACCAACCATTCGGGCCGGTTCAACGCCTCCGTCAGGCGGGGGAACAGGCGGTCGCCGGCAATCGCGATCGCGATGGAGCCACGCCCGGTTTGGTAGGTGCTGAACGGGGTTGACATGGCGTGGTCGTTGCCGCATGCCACCGGCTCCTCGCCGTGGAGGGCGCGCATGCCCACGGATTCCAGCACGGAGATGAGGCTGTCGAGCATGGCGACGTCAATGTGTTGGCCCATGCCCGTGTTGTGGCGTTCGTTGATGGCTGCCAGCGCAGCGATGGCCCCGTAGAGCCCCGGAATGACATCGCCAATGCTGATGCCAATGCGCGTGGCCTGCCCATCCGGCCAACCGGTGATGGACATCAGCCCGCTCATGGCCTGGGCAATGAGGTCATAGGCGGGCGCCTTCTGCAGCGGCCCGTCCTGGCCAAACCCGGAAATGCTGACGATGACCAGCCGGGGGTTTTCCGCCATGAGGCTCTCCGCGGAGAGTCCCAGCCTGTCCATGACGCCGGGGCGGAAGTTTTCAATCACGACGTCGGACCGCCGCACCAATGCGAGCAGGCGCTCACGCTCCGCTGCATCCTTCAGGTCCATCGTGACGCCGTACTTGCTGCGGTTGAACAGGCGGTAGTAGGCGGATTCACCGTTGTACCAGGGGCCGAAGTGGCGGGAATCGTCGCCGTCGGGGCTTTCCACCTTGATGACTTCAGCGCCGAGGTCCGCCAGGATCATGGCACAAAAGGGGCCTGCCAGCACCCGGGACAGGTCCAGGACACGCAGGCCTTCAAGGGAACTGGGGCGGTTCAGCGCAGCGGGCTCATGGGTGGCCGTGGCCGGAGGGGGAGTGGTCATGGAAGATTCAGCCTTTGAACGTGGGGAGGGTCCGGCAATGCGGCAACTGTTAGTACCATCACAGCACTGAAAGCGCTGAAAGTCCCAGTTTGGCTAGGGGTCCCGTCTGTGATCACAGACGAACAGCGGCTACCATGGCTCCATGGGTACACAGAATTTGCCGCAGGTTCCAGCCGCCAAGAACGTCCTTTCGGTGCTTCGCTATGTGGCGGCGCAGGCCGGCCCGGTGGGGGCGGCCGCCATTGCCCGCGAGGTGGAGCTGCCGCGCTCCACCACCTACCACCTGCTGGCCGCGCTGGTGGATGACGGCTTTGTGGTTCACCTGCCCGAGGAGCGCAAGTATGCGCTCGGCGTCACGGCGCACGAGCTTGGCACCGGCTATTCACGCCAGGCGCCGCTGCAGCGGCTAGCCAGATTTCCCATAGCGCAGCTGGTGGAGCGCACCAAGCGCACCGCCCACCTTGCCGTCATGCACGGCCGCGAGGTCATTTACGTCATTGAGGAACGGGCCAAGCGGCAGTCCGCGCTGGTGACGAATCCAGGTGTTCGGCTGCCCGCCCACCTGACGGCAAGCGGACGCGCCATGCTTGCTTCGATGTCGGCCGAGCAGCTTGCGGCCCTGTATCCGGGGCCTGAAGCCTTCCCCACACGGTATGAAACGGGCGTGCACTCGGTGCCGGCGCTCAATGAGCTGCTGGTGCGGATCCGAGAGCGGGGCTTTTCCTGGGAACAGGATGAGATCACCGACGGGTTCTCCAGCATTGCCGTTCCTGTCCTGGACAACAGCGGGCTGGCCGTGGCCAGCGTGACGCTCACTGTGGCCAACCGCCCGGCGTTGAGCCCGGCCGCCGCGGCACGGAATGAGGCCGAGGGAATTCTCCAGGAACGCACCGTGGACGTGGAGGACCTGGCTGCGCAATGGCTGCCCGAGGTGACCCGCTGCGCCACGGAGATTTCGCGCCGGCTACGCCCCAGTGGGTGACGGGCCGGCCGCCGTCGAACATGGGAAAATGTCTTGGATCCGAGAATTGGCCCGCAGGAATGTGATTGGCCGCACAAGCTCGGATTCAGTGGGTATCGTTGCGGTAGCCCGACGGTGCAGCGTCGCGCCACAGCCACGCAACACGAAGGAAACAACCAATGACAATGCTTGCACCCGACAATAAGACGGCGGTCCTGGCCGAGCTGCGGGTCGGGCTGGGAAGCAAGGTCAACACTGACGACGGTGTCTGGTCAGCCCGCGGGCACGACAGATCGCACCTGCCGTGGGAGGCGCCCATGGCCGTGGTGCATTGCACCAGCACCGGGGACGTATCCGAGGCTCTGGCCATTTGTTCACGCCACGGCGTGGCAGCGGTGCCGATCGCGGCGGGAACCGGGCTGGAAGGTGGCGCCAACAGCACGGCCGACTCCATCTGCCTGGACCTGTCCGGCATGGACAAGATCCTGCGCATCGGTTCCGCCGACCTTGACGCCACAGTCCAGGCCGGCGTCATGAAGAGCGCCCTCAATGCGGCCCTGGCCGGCCACGGGCTTACGTTCCCCGTGGGCCCGGGCGTGGATGCAAGCGTTGGCGGCATGGCCTCCACGGGCGCCAGCGGAACCACCGCGGTCCGGTACGGCACCATGAAGGAAAACGTGCTGGGCCTGACAGTGGTCCTGGCGGACGGGACCATCATCAAGACCGGCGGGCGCTCGCGCAAGTCGGCAGCCGGATATGACCTCACGCACCTGTTCGTCGGCGCCGAGGGAACCCTTGGCGTGCTGACCGAAGTGACATTGCGCGTGTACGGCATCCCTGAAGCAGCCAGCGTGGCAATCTGCTCATTCCCCACCCTGGAAAGTTGCACCGCCGTGGTCCAGTCCACACTGGAGTCCGGAGTGCCCATCTCCAGGGTGGAACTGCTCGATGACGTCACTGTCGATGCCGTCAACCGTTACAGCGGGCTGGGACTTCCCGTCTTGTCAACGCTGATCTTTGAATTTGAGGGCTCGGCCACGAACATCGCCGATCAGGGGGAGGCGGTCCGCAAGCTTGCCTTGGTGAACGGCGGGACCGGCTGGGATTACGCCAGTGATCCCGATCAAATCAGCCGCATCTGGCGTGCCCGCCACGACGCCCTGCCGTCCTACACGGCCCTGGTTCCCGGCTCCAGCACCTGGTCAACCGACGTTTGCGTGCCAATTTCCAGGCTGGCCGAATGCATCACGCTGACGAAGGCCGACACCGACCGTGAGGGTGTGCTGGCCCCGATCGTTGGCCACGTGGGCGACGGCAACTTCCACCTCGCCTTTGTCCTTCCTCCCGGGGACGACGGCGTTCTGGTGAAAGCGGGTGCCATCAACGACAGGCTCGTTGAGCGTGCCCTGTCCATGGGAGGCACCTGCACGGGTGAGCACGGCATCGGACTGGGCAAGACTGCCTCCCTGGTGAAGGAGCATGCATCCGCCATCCCGGTCATGCTGGCCATCAAGAGTGCGCTGGACCCGCAGGGGATTCTCAACCCCGGCAAGGTACTGGCGCGCTAACGGGTCAGGGCACCAAAAATGTCCCGGTTGGTTCGGGAGTTGCGCGACTTTGCCGGTGAGTTCGGTGAGGTGAGGCGCTCGCTGCCGTTTCAACTGCCGGAAAACTTCTTACTGATCATCCGGGCGATGTCGCTGACCTCGGGCGCTCTGTCCAGCCCCACCACTGTCGCGTCCTATCCCCTCCTGGACAACCATGTCATGGAAGGCGTCGTTGGCGTAAAAGCTCGACGACGACGAGGTCTCCTACCTGTCGCTGCACGCGAGCCGGCTGTATGTGGAGATGGCCGGGCTTTTTGCAACTGCGTGGGGCTGCGTTAAACCCTTCCGCCGGCCAGCCAGGCGTCAACGCCGCGCAGCACCGCGGCTTCGGCATCCCGGGAGCCAACAGTGACCCGCACGCCCTCGCCGGCAAAGCTGCGAACGCTGACGCTCTGGGCCAGGCACGCGGCTTCCAGGGCCGCAGAGCCTTCACCCGCGGGCAGCCACAGGAAGTTACCGCCGCTGTCAGGTAGTGCAAGACCGCGGGAGGCGAGGGCTGCATGAAGCGCTATCCGGCCTTCGCGCACGGTGGAAACATTTGCGGCCAGTGCACCGGTGTCCGCGAGAGCGGCAACGGCGGCAGCCTCGGCCACCGCATTCAAGCCAAAGGGCGGCGACACCGCGCGCACCGCGGCCGCAATGCCGGGGTGGGCCACCAGGTAGCCTGCCCGCAGTCCGGCCAAGCCGTACGCCTTGGAAAATGTCCGCAAAAGGACCAGATTTGGATGCGCTGCGAGTAAGGCGAGGCTGTGCCGGGAGGAGGCCTCGGCGTCGTCCGCGAATTCGATGTAGGCCTGATCCAGCACCACCACCACATGGGAAGGAATGCGCGCCAGGAAATCCTCCACCTCGGCCGCACCCAGGACGGTGCCTGTGGGATTGTTGGGGCTGCACAGGATCACGGCGGCGGTGTCTGCGGTGACGGCGGCGGCCATAGCGGGCAGGTCGTGCCCGTGGCCGGCAGTCAGTGGCACCGGGATGTCCTGCGCACCGGTCAGGCGCACCAGAATGGGGTAGGCCTCGTAGCTGCGCCACGCAAACACCACCTCCTTGCCCGGCCCCGCGAACGCCGTCAGCAACTGCTGGAGCACCGCGAGCGAACCCCCGCCCGCCACGATCTGCTCCGCAGCGACGCCGAGGTTGCCGCTGAGTGCGGCGATGAGGGGTTCGCCCTGCAGCGTGGGGTACCGCTGGCAGTGCCGGGCCGCGGCATCAATTGCGGCCAGCACTGCCGGTGACGGCGGCAAAAAGGACTCGTTCGACGACGCCCGCCACTTGGGTGGGACGGTGCCGCCCGCCGTGGAATAGACGGGCAGCGTGGCCACCAGGTCCCGAGGCACTGGCAGGGTTGCGAGCGCCTCAGGGGTCTGGAGCGTGGTCATGAATCGTTCCTTCGTGTTGGGGCGGGCTGGGCAGGCAGGGTTGCTCAGATCAGGTCAGGCCTGGTTGCTCAGGCGACGGGTGCCGTTGCGGCGGTTGCCGGGTCGGCTGAGACTTGGTCGTCGGCCGGGTAGACCATCTCTGCCGGCGGGTGGTTGAACCGCTTGGCCACGGGGTAGTAGACGGCTGCCGTGACCAGCAGGCCAACGATCCAGGAGATGTCGGCCCCGCCGAGCAGGGGAGTGATGGGGCCGGTGTACATGTGCTGGGCCAGGAACGGGATCTGGACAACCACGCCCAGCAGGTAGGTGAGCAGCGCCGGAACGTTCCAACCGCCGTAGCGGCCCTTGGGGTCGTAGAGTGCCGGGATGTCAACCTTTTCCTTGGAGGAGAAGTAGAAGTCCACCAGGTTGATGGAGCTCCACGGGATGAAGACCATCAGGAGCAGCAGCACGAAGTTCTTGAAGTTGGAGACGAAGTCCTCCGAGGCCACGAGGGCAATGATGACGGAGACGCCGATGAAGCCGATCACGTACGCAAAGCGGACCCAGGGCGCGAAGCGCAGCTGGCGGGTGAAGGCGCTGACGGAGGTCAAAATGGTCATGTAGCCGCCGTAGGCATTGAGCGTGTTGACTGTCAGCTTGCCCACCACAATCACCATGTACATCAGCACGGCGATGACGCCGCCGCCTGCCAAGTCTCCGACGAACGAGACCTGGTTGTCGATGAAGCCCTTGCCCTCAGGCATCGCGATGGCTGCAAACAGCGCACCGAGGGTCATGGACCATTGGGCACCCAGGACGGAACCGGACATGCAGGCGAAGAAAGTCTTGGTGGCGTGCGTGTTGGCCGGCAGGTAGCGGGAGTAGTCAGCCACGTAGGGGCCGTAGGTCAGCTGCCAGCCAGCGCTGAGGGAAATGGCGAGCAGGAACGTGGGGATGGCGAAACCACCCACACCCATGACGGATCCGACGTCGTGCTTGAGGAAAAGCTGGATGGCCAGGTAGGTGAAGCCGATGATGCCCACGATCGTGGAGATCCGGCCCAGCATGTGAATGTATTTGTACCCGAGAGTGGCCACCAGTACCGTCAGGGCGCCGAAGATCAGCACGCCTATGACGGGGCTGTCCGTCGGGAGGATCTCGTCCACGGCCTGCCCCGCGAGCACTGCCCCGGTTGCGGCGAAGCCCAGGTACATGACGATGACCAAGATCAGCGGGATGACGGCGCCAAACACGCCGAACTGGGCGCGGCTGGAGATCATCTGCGGCATGCCCAGCTTGGGGCCCTGTGCCGCGTGCAGGGCCATGACGGCGCCGCCCAGCAGGTTGCCGATGAACAGGCCGACAATGCCCCAGAAGGCGGGGGCGCCGAAGATGACGGCCAGGGCACCGGTGACGATGGCCGTGATCTGCATGTTCGCCCCAAACCACAGGGTGAACTGGCCAAAGGGCTTGCCATGGCGCTCGCGGTGGGGGACGAAGTCGATGGACCGGCGCTCAATGGCCGGCCCGCTCTTTCGCACGGTTTGGATTCTTGACATCTCATTCCTCCATTGGAATTTAGTGTTGTCGCTGGTGTTTTTCTTGAATCAATCTGAGCATGTTTGCCGGTGGTGAAGTGATGCGGTTCACCAAACTCGTCTGTGATCCGAGACGAGCGGTTGATTTGCGTGATCTGGCTCATATTCCGCATCGGGTCCGGGCTATGTTCGAAGTACGCCGCAATTGACGGCGGCGGCCCGGAGCCGGCGCCACACGCCACCTTCCAGCCGATTCCCTGGCCAACGGCCACCCTGGCCTTCCCGTCCTGTCCCGTTTTTGTCCCGCCGTTCCCTGGAGGAGATTTCCTTGACCGACACCACTGTTTCCGCCGCCCTGCCGTACCCTGACGGCGACTTCTTCGCTTTTGAAACCCTGCTGCCCGCCAATGAGCTGGCCCGGCTCAATGAAATCCGCGACTGGATGGAGGCCAATGTACGCCCCATCTCCCGCGATTTCTGGAACCGCAGCGAGTTCCCCGTGCACCTGATCCCGGAGGTCGCCAAGCTGGATATGATCAGCCCGGTCCGGCGCCAAGGGCATTCGCACCTGCTGGCCGGCATGATCACCGCCGCCATCCACCGCGTGGACGCCTCCTTCGGCACCTTCTTCAGCGGGCACGACGGACTGTTCACCGGCTCCATCGAACTGCTGGCCTCCGAGGAACAAAAGGCTGCATGGCTGCCTGACATCTACGCGCTGCGCAAGACCGGCGTCTTCGCCATCACCGAGCCACTGGCCGGATCCGACGTTGCCGGCGGCACCCGGACCACGGCTGAGCGGCGCGGCGATTCGTGGGTGCTGAACGGTGAAAAGCGCTGGATTGGCAACTCCACGTTCTCCGATTACGTCATTATCTGGGCCAAGGACGTGGCCGATGATCAGGTCAAGGGCTTCCTGGTGGAGACCTCGCGGGAGGGGTTCAGCGCCACCCTGATTGAAAATCGGATTGCCCTGCGCGCGGTCCAGAATGCCGACATTGTCCTGAAAGACGTCGTCGTGCCGCACTTCAACAAGCTCGCGGGTGCCAACAGTTTCCGCGACACCAACAAGGTGCTCAAGACCACCCGCGCTACGGTGGGTTGGCAGGCTGTGGGCATCCAGCTGGCCGCGTTCGACACCGCCCGCCGCTACGCCGTGGAGCGCCACCAGTTCGGCAAGCCGATCGCCAGCTTCCAGCTCATCCAGGAACAGCTCGTCACCATGCTCTCCAACGCGCAGGCGTCGATGGGCATGATGGTCCGGCTGGCGCAAATGGAAGACGCCGGCACCACCCGCAACGAACACTCGGCCATGGCCAAGGCCTTCGTCACCAAGTGCATGCGCGAGACCGTGGCGCTGGGCCGGGGCATCCTCGGCGGCAATGGCGTCTCCGTGGACTACGAGATGGCCAAGATCTTCTGCGACGCCGAGGCCATCTACACCTACGAGGGCACCTATGAAATCAACACTCTGGTCGCCGGGCGCGCCATCACCGGGATTGCCGCGTTCGTCTAGCCCCTCAGCCTGAGCCCCTCTGCCTGAAGCCCGACGGCGCCCACCTTGGTAGGCGGGCACCGTCTGGCTTCTTTAAGGGCTAGATGCCGGTGTCATCCGTGCGGTCTGTGTGGCGGACAGTGCCGTTTCCGTCAGTCGGGCGGATGACGGTCCTGGACGATGACTGGCGCCTGCGGAAGGTGAAAATGAGGCCAAGGATGAAGACCACGATTCCGGCCCCCATCAGAATGTTGCCGACCAGCGCGATGTCGAGCCAGGCCACTTGGATCTCGAGGGCAAACCTCAGAATTGCGCCAATAACAAAAAGAACTACTCCGGCACCGATGCTCATGTTGATGTCCTTTCAAAATTCTCGTGATGGTTGGGTTTAGGGGCCGTCATGGAGGGGCCGGCTGTCCACTGCTGAGTGCCGGCCGGTGCCGGCATCATTTCCTTCCTCCGGGGCACCTTCCCCTGAGGGCCGGTCCGTGCGATCCTCGGCGGGGGCGGGCTGCGCACGATTCGATGCATCGGCTCCGGGATCGACGTCGGCGGCCTCGGCAAGTTTTTCCCTGGCCGCGGCTGCAGCGACGGCGGCATCCGAGCGTTGCTGCTCGGCTTCCATGCTTAAGCGTTCAGCGGCGACTGCGGCCTGTTCCGCATCGGATGCCTTGCGCATTGCAGCGGCGTTTTTCTCGCGGGAGTCGAGCTCGGCAACCCTAGCGTCTTCGCGCAACTTGGCCGCCCGCTCCCGATCTTCCTTTGCTTGGAGTTCTTTCGCCTCGCGGCGTCGCCGGGAGGCGAGGGAAATCAGCACTGCGATGATCACGATGATGACTACTGCGGCAATGGCAATCCATATCCACATCGTTGAATCCATGTGAATCAGTCTCCGTCCTTTTGCAGTTCCGACAGGCTTTGGAACTTCGTCTTCGTCAAGCGGTGCAAAATCACGTTACTTTTCCATCATGCCCCGGATGGGGGCCTTTGCACAGTACTGGCCCGGCGCCAGACGGCCCGCGACCTGCCTTGCGCGGGGCGGATTTGGGCGAACGGCCCTGCTGGATGCCGCCAGGACCTGCTGCAGGAACTCATCGCAGACATCTTCCCCCCGCTGGACCGAGCGCGTCACCGGTGCCATGGCCGACGCCCCCACCAAGGCCGACCGGATCCTTGCCTACGCACTGGCCCACGTGGACCTAGTCGCCGAGGGCGCCCATGCCGTGGGCTTCGCCCTTGCCACTCTGGCCCCCGGCCTTGCCTTGGACAGCAGGTGGACATGATCAACTCCGTGGTCCACGCAGGCACGCGCATGCTCGGATCCGGGCAGTCCATCCAGCAGGTCCACGCCCACCTGCATTCGTTGCTGGATCCCTTCGTTGCCGCGCACCGCTGACGGACGGACTGAAGTGCGCAGGACGTGAGGCGGCGCTGCAGCGCAAGGTGGCGTCACGGCGTCGGCCCTTTCCAAGGCAGGACGCCCTGGCACCTAACTGTCTTGTATCACAGACGGTGTGCTCGGCCGGCCCCTAGGATTGGGTCCGTTGTCGAGGTTTGATGGAGACATAGGTACATTCACCGGATCCGTTCCGGCCACCGTCTTTGAACCGACAGCTAAGGAAATATCATGGCAACGATGCATGACCCCTCCCGCACCATTCGCGCGGCCCGCGGTACCGAACTCTCCGCCAAGTCCTGGCAGACCGAGGCGCCGCTGCGCATGCTCATGAACAATCTGGACCCCGAGGTTGCCGAGCGGCCCGAGGATCTGGTGGTCTACGGCGGAACCGGCCGCGCCGCCCGTTCCTGGGAGGCCTACGACGCCATTGTGGCCACGCTGAAGACGCTCGACGACGACGAGACCCTCCTGGTGCAATCGGGCAAGCCCGTGGGCGTGTTCCGCACCAACGTCTGGGCGCCGCGTGTACTGCTGGCCAACTCGAATCTGGTGGGGGACTGGGCAACGTGGCCTGAGTTCCGCAAGCTCGAGGCCGAAGGCCTGATGATGTACGGCCAGATGACGGCCGGCTCCTGGATCTACATCGGAACCCAGGGCATCCTGCAGGGCACCTTCGAGACCTTTGCTGCCATTGCCGAGAAGCGCTTTGGCGGCTCTCTTGCCGGGACACTGACGCTGACCGGTGGCTGTGGCGGCATGGGCGGGGCGCAGCCACTGGCCGTGACGCTCAATGGCGGGGCCTGCCTGATAGTTGACGTTTCTGCCGAGCGCTTGCAGCGCCGCGTGGGCAAGCGGTACCTAGATGAGTTGGCACCGTCCCTGGATGCCGCGCTTGAGCGTGTGCTTGAGGCGAAGGCTTCTGGCACGCCGCTGTCCGTGGGTGTTGTGGGCAACGCGGCTGAAGTGTTCCCGGAGATTCTGCGCCGCCACCAGGCCGGCGAGTTCACCGTGGATATTGTCACGGACCAGACTAGCGCGCACGATCCGCTCTCTTACCTGCCCACCGAATACTCCGTTGAAGAGTGGGTGGCGGAGTCGGAAGCTGATCCTGAGGGTTTCACGAAGAAGTCACAGAACGCGATGGCCCGCCACGTTGCCGCTATGGTCGATTTCCAGGATGCTGGTGCCGAGGTTTTTGACTACGGCAACTCCATCCGTGACGAGGCGCGCAAGGGTGGTTATTCGCGGGCCTTCGAGTTCCCGGGCTTTGTCCCGGCCTACATCCGCCCGCTGTTCTGCGAGGGCCTGGGCCCGTTCCGCTGGGTGGCGCTCTCCGGTGATCCTGAGGACATTCGCGTCACCGACGAGGCCCTGAAGGAGTTGTTCCCCGAGAACGCGCATTTGCACCGCTGGCTCGACGCCGCGCAGCAGCACGTTGAGTTCGAGGGCCTGCCGGCTCGCATCTGCTGGCTCGGTTACGGAGAGCGCGCCAAGGCAGGCGTGCTGTTCAACGAACTCGTTGCCTCCGGCCGGGTCTCGGCACCTATTGTGATTGGCCGCGACCACCTTGACTCCGGCTCCGTGGCGTCGCCGTACCGCGAAACTGAAGCCATGAAGGATGGCTCCGATGCCATTGCCGACTGGCCGCTGCTGAACGCCATGCTCAACACAGCCTCCGGTGCCACCTGGGTTTCCATCCACCACGGCGGCGGCGTGGGCATTGGCCGCTCCATCCACGCTGGCCAGGTTTCCGTTGCCGACGGTTCTGCTTTGGCGGGGGAGAAGCTGGCGCGCCTGCTCACGAACGATCCCGGCATGGGCGTTATTCGCCACGCCGACGCTGGCTACGAGCGGGCCATTGACGTGGCCGCCGAGCGCGGCGTGCGGATTCCGATGCAGGAGCAGTAAAACTTCCGCACCACTCATTCATGACGGAGATGTGGTCTTCCGCTACTGAATTATCAGCAGCGGAAGACCACATCTCCGTCATTTTTGTGGCGAGGGGCGCTACGCCCACGGTGGGCCGGCAGCGCAAGGAGGTGTCCGGCGTCGTACTCTAACGCCTCCAGAAATAGGGGATGGTGGTGGACACCTTCAGTAGTCCGGAGCGTTCAAGGATGGGGCGGGAGAATTCGGTGGAATCGCTGTGGACCAGAGTTTTGCCCATTGCCAGGGCGGAACGGGCGCGGGCGGCGGTCAGGGCTCGGTAGATGCCGCGGCCGCGGTAGGCCTTGAGGGTGGAGCCGCCCCAGATTCCTGCGAAATCTGTGCCGGGGACGGGCTCGAGGCGGCCGCAACTGACAATCCTGCCGTCGGCCTCGGCGACCCAGAGCTCCATGCCGTCGTTGCGAGCCAAGCGTGCGAGCAGAGCGTCGGCCATGCGGGTGCTGGTGGGGTCGCCGAAGGCCTCATCAGCCATGGCGCTCATGGCCCGGATGTCGGCTTCTCCTTCGATTTTTCGTAGCGTCACGCCTGCGGGCAGCTGGACCTCTTGTGCCAAAGCCTCGAGTGGGCCAATCATGATCGATTCCGGGTCCTCCGGGACGAAGCCGTGGGCGATCAGTGCCTCATGCAGGCCGGGCGCGTTGTCATGGCCGCGGGTTTTCCACTCGACACTGGAAATCTCGGGGATGGCGCGGAAATGATCCAGCGCTGTGGTGACGAGGGTTGGGATGTGGTGGGTGCCGCCGAGGTCCTGGTACGTGATGAAGCCGCGGCCACCGGCAAACGTCACCAGGCGAAGCGGGCCGAGCCTGGTGACGTCGATGGCGCTGGGCGTTTCGGCGTCGGTGCGGAGTTGCTGGTCGTAGGCCTTGAGGTACTGCTCTTTGCTTGTCATTGCTATTAGTTTTACATGCCTTTTCCTCGTTGGCTTGTCCTCGCTGCCGGGGCTTACTGCAGGCTGGCGACAACTTTTTCCAGGGCGGTGCGGATGGTGGCGACTTCTTGAGGGCTGAGGAGATCGATGAACTTCTCACGTACCAACGCCACGTGTCCAGGGAATGTCTCCTGCACTCGCTCACGTCCGGTGGCTGTTAGCTGGGCAACCACACACCGGCTATCCGAGTTCGACGATTCCCTGATCACGAAACCTGCTTTTTCGAGCTGGCCGATCTGGTACGTCAGACCGCTTCGCGAGACGACCAAAGCATCCGCGAGATCGCTCATGCGTAGTCCATCTTTTGTGTCTCGGAGCCTGGCGAGGATTGAGAACTGAAGCGGCGTCAATCCATGCTCGGAGCACTGCGCCGAGACGGCACGCTGGACGAGGTCTCCGGCAGTGACGAGCGCAAAGTACGCATCGAGTTCACCGCTGTCCAGTGGTTGCTTCATCGGGGGCTCCTACGTTGCTCTACTTTTTGCTCTGCGAAAAACTATTGATTCAAATTTGAACTAGTGCTACGTTGAAAAAGTAGTTCAAGTTCGAACTACTTTAGTTTAGTGCCACACTCTGAAAGAAGCATAGTCATGCGTATTGCAATCCTTGGGACCGGCCACATGGCCACCACCCTTGCCAGTGGGTTCATCGCGGCGGGCCACACCGTGGTTTTTGGATCGCGGGACCCCGCGGCGCACTCGGACCTGGCTGCGCCAGTCACCTCCGCTGTTGAGGCGATCCGCGATGCTGACCTCGTGGTGAATGCGGTCTTGGCTTCATTCACGCTGGAATTCTTGACTCCGCTGGCCGATGATCTTGCCGGCAAGGTGCTGCTGGACATCGGCAACGCCGTAACTCCGAGCTTCGAGCTGATGTACCCGACGGCAAGCCTGGGTGAACTCCTGCAGCAGGCTCTGCCAGCCATGAAGGTGGTCAAGTCGCTCAACACTTTGCCGGGAGCTCTGGCCTTGGCGCCGGCATCGCTCCCGGAGGCGTCGTCAGTGTTCCTTTCGGGCGACGATTCCGAGGCCAAGGCTCTGGTTAGCTCGCTGCTTGCCGAGCTTGGCTGGGGAGTGGAAACGCAGGTGGATCTGGGTGGCATCGCCTCCGCTCGAGGAGTGGAGCATTACTTCCCGCTCTTCGTGGCGATGATGCAGCAGTTCCAAGGGGTGCCGTTCAATATCCGGGTGGTTCGCTGACGGGGTCGGCGGGGTGGCGTGGGGGCGGGTGGGAGCGCGGGGTGGTGCGGGAGCGCCGGCGAATAATGGCCGCTATTTAAAAGATTGTTGAACAACCTATTGCTGAGATTGTTCAACAACCTGTAGTGTACTTCTCATCGCTCCTTCTTGTGACGACAGTCACCCGCACTCCGACGGATGGAATCATGGCTACTCCCACTGTAAAACCGAAGCTCAGCGCTTCCGCACGACGTACGGCAATGCTCGGTGCCATGTTCCTCATGGCCACCAGCGCTATCGGTCCCGGATTCATCACTCAGACCACTGAATTCACGGTTCAGATCGGCGCCTCCTTCGCCTTCGCCATTGTCGTCTCCATCCTGGTGGACATTGCGGTTCAGTTGAACGTCTGGCGCATCATTGGCGTCTCAGGAATGCGCGCCCAGGAACTGGGCAACAAGGTCCTGCCTGGTGCTGGCTGGGCGCTTGCCGCCCTGGTCTTCATTGGTGGAATGGTGTTCAACATTGGTAACATCGCCGGCACCGGTCTGGGCATGAACGCCATGATCGGGCTGGATCCCAAGATCGGTGGACTCATCTCCGCAGCCATCGCGATCCTCATTTTCCTCTCAAAACGTGCGGGCATGGCGCTCGATAAGATCGTGGTGCTGCTCGGGGCCATCATGATTCTGCTGATGCTCTACGTAGCCATAGTTGCCGCCCCTCCCGTGGGTGAAGCACTGAAGAACGCAGTAGCGCCGGAGAACATTAACTTCCTGATCATCACCACACTGATCGGTGGCACCGTGGGCGGCTACATCACCTACGCCGGTGCGCACCGCATGGTCGATTCCGGTGCCGCCGGTGTGGAGAACGTCAAGGACATCACCAGAACCTCAATCTTGAGCATCATCGTCACGGGCGTTATGCGTGTCCTGCTTTTCCTGGCCATCCTCGGCGTAGTTGCCGGTGGCGTGGTACTGACCAGCGACAACAAAGCCGCTGAGGCCTTTGGCCACGCGGCCGGCGAAATCGGTATCCGATCCTTCGGTGTGATCCTCTGGGCTGCCGCTCTGACCTCGGTGATCGGTGCCGCATACACCTCGGTTTCGTTCATCACCAAGTCCAGCACTCCCGAGCGCACCCGAAACCTCATCACCGTCGCCTTCATCGCCGTCTGCGCTGTCATCTACCTGTTCCTAGGCCAGGCTCCCCAGACACTGCTGATCTTCGCAGGCGCCTTCAACGGTCTAATCCTGCCCTTCGGTTTCGCTGTCCTACTTTGGGCCGCTTGGCGCCGCCGGGATCTACTGCAGGGTTACGCCTATCCGAAGTGGCTGCTGATCATCGGTGTGGCTACCTGGCTACTCACCCTGTTCCTGGGCTGGAACTCACTGGCCGGCCTGGCCAAACTATGGGTCTAAGTAACTCCGTCTCCCACCCGGGCCGCACGTCTTTTGGAACTTTTGAAAGGAATCGTCACGTCATGAGCGCAATTAAACGAAGCGCTTCGCTACCGGAAAATCGCGCCGAGCTGTCACCTGCGCAGGCACGCGAACTTTTCCGCAACGGTCTGGTTGGACCCACCGCAGGGTTCTCCCGGGGCTACGCGCAGGCCAACCTGATCATTGTGCCCAAGGAGCAGGCCTTCGACGTGCTGCTCTTTGCCCAACGCAACCCCAAATCTTGTCCTATCCTCGGCGTGCTTGACGCAGGCGAGACCAGCGGGGAACTGTTGGTAGGTGGAGACATCCGCACGGATGTCTCGCAATACTACGTTTATGAGAACGGCATCAAGGTCGCCGAACCCACTGACCTCAGTGAGTACTGGCGCGATGATCTGGTGACGTTCATAGTGGGCTGCTCATTCACGTTTGAGACAGCATTGATGGAGGGTGGAATCTCCATCGCCCACATCGAGGCGGGCGTCAATGTGCCGATGTTCAAGTCCAACATCCGCAGTGCCTCGGCCGGCACCATGTCCGGGCCCATGGTGGTCTCCATGCGCCCCATTCCCGCCTCACAGGTGTCCGACGCCGTTCGCATCACCTCGCGCTACCCGGCCGTTCACGGGGCGCCGGTGCACATTGGCAATCCCGAAGAGTTGGGCATTATGGATCTTTCCAAGCCCGACTTTGGTGATGCGGTCGACATCCCGGCCGGGCATATCCCGGTGTTCTGGGCCTGTGGGGTCACGCCCCAGGCTGCGGTCATGGAATCACGTCCGGCACTTGCTATCGGGCACGCCCCAGGGCACATGCTCATTACCGATGCCAGGGACAGCCGCTACCTGGTGCCCTAGCCGTTCCCGGGCCATCGAACTAGGCCCTGAAGCGAGGAATCGCTCAATCACAGATTGTTGAACAATCTTGATTCATAGTGCATCCTTAGAACAAGCAAAATCACGAGACCGGGGTCACAAATGCCATACATAGACTTGAATTCTGACGTCGGAGAATCCTTCGGCAATTGGACCATGGGGGATGATGCAGCAATTTTCGCCTCAGTTTCCTCAGCAAATGTTGCCTGCGGATTCCATGCAGGAGATCCCAGCGTCATTGCTCAGACCTGCCGCGACGCAGTCGCCGCGGGTGTCACCATCGGCGCGCACGTCGGCTACCGGGACCTCGCCGGCTTCGGACGCCGCTTCCTAGATTGTTCCCCCACCGAGCTGGCCGACGACGTCCTCTATCAGCTCGGTGCCCTCGAGGCGCTGGCACGGGCCGCCGGAGCGGGCATCAAATACGTCAAACCACACGGCGCCCTCTACAACACCATCGTGCATCACGAAGCCCATGCCCAAGCCGTGGTGGATGCCATCCGTGCCTTCGGTTCGGATCTGCCGGTGCTATTGCTGCCCGGCTCGGTTGCGCTCACCAAGGCTGCGGCCGCAGGACTGCGACCTGTCGCCGAGGCATTTGCCGATAGGAACTACAACCCCGACGGTACCCTTGTCTCTCGCCGCGAAGCCAACGCGGTACTGCACGACCCTGCGCAAGTCACCGCAAACATGCTCCGGCTGGCCACCGAGGCAAGAATCGTGGCCATCGATGGCTCGGTGATCCCGATGAACGCCGAGAGCATCTGCGTGCATGGGGACACCGCAGGGGCAGTGGCCATGGCCGCGGCGGTACGCGCAGGCCTGGAAAACGCGGGCGTCGGCATCAAGAGCTTCGTATGAGCGTCCTAGCCACGCGCTTCGCAGGTTCCCGGGCGGTGCTCGTTGAGCTCTCGGACCTCGATTCGGTACTGGCTCTGGCCGCGTTGCTGAGCGCTAACCCGCTGCCGGGTCAGATCGATGTACTGGCTGCGGCAAGCACTCTCTTCATCAAGGCAGATTCCACGGAGAACGCAGAAAAAATCGCGACCGCGGTGCTGGCCTTGGAACTTGGCACAGCGGCAGCCAGCACCGGTTCACTCGTCGAAATTCCCGTGCACTACGACGGCGATGATCTTGCCGAGGTCGCGGGGTTGACCGGACTGAGCGTTGAAGCTGTCATCAACGCGCATACGCAACAAACCTGGCGGGCGGCTTTCGGTGGGTTCGCGCCGGGCTTCGCTTACCTCATGGGTGAAAATCAGCTGCTCAACGTCCCTCGCCGTTCCACCCCGCGTAAGGTGGTCCCCTCAGGGGCCGTGGCACTGGCCGGGAATTCTTCGGCCGTCTACCCTCGGCAATCTCCTGGCGGCTGGCAACTGATCGGCCACACCGATGCTGTGCTGTGGGATCTTGACCGTGAAAAACCAGCATTGATCCGACCTCAGGATCGTGTGCGCTTCGTACCGAGCCGCGAGACTCTCCATGTTTCCCCGGCGCTAGCCAACACCCACGTTCCGGCAATGCTTGCCGGAACCAACCTGCTAGAAATCTTGGACCCGGGTCCGCAATCTCTCATCCAGGACCTTGGCCGTCCCGGACTGGGCGATCTGGGCGTCTCCGCCTCGGGATCAGCCGATACTCGCTCAGCAGCTCAGGCCAACCGCCTAGTGGGCAACGACGATCGGTGCGCGGTCATCGAAAATCTCATGGGTTCCTTGAGCTTGCGCGCCCAGGGCGATGTGGTCCTGGCTGTTTCCGGCGCCACCGCAACCATCACAGTGGATCCGGTGGATGGCGATGACTTCCACGGTGTACGCGAACTTCCGATGGACACTCCGTTTGCGTTGCTGGAGGGTGAAACCCTCAGCCTCACCCCTGCAGGCGACGGCCTACGCAGCTATCTTGCCGTCCGCGGTGGCATAGATGTTCCCCAGGTGCTGGGCTCGCGCTCCACCGACTCCATGTCCGGCATTGGCCCGGCTCCGCTGGCCCGCGGCACCATGCTGCCCGTGGGAGCCATCCGTGGTGCCCACGTAGTTGGCAACCCGGAATCCTCCACGCTTCCACTACCCGACGCCGAGGGTGTATACACCTTACGGATCAGTCCGGGTCCCCGCGATGACTGGTTCGATGCCGCGGGGCTTGCCCAGCTGACAGGACAAATCTGGAGCGTCTCGACGGAATCCAACCGCGTCGGCATTCGTCTGGCGCTTGGGGCTGACGGCACAGCACTGGAACGCGCCCGCACCGGCGAGCTGGCCTCGGAGGGCGTCGCGGCTGGTGCCCTGCAGGTCCCACCCTCGGGGCTGCCGGTACTCTTCCTGGCAGATCATCCGGTGACCGGCGGCTATCCCGTCATTGCCGGAGTCATTGCCGAGGATCTGCCCGCGGCTGCTCAGTTGCCGCCCGGTGCCTCTCTCCGTTTTGTTTTGTCTGATCTGCACGCCCCCATTCAGGCCCTCCCCGATGAAGGAATCCACGCATGAAAAAAGTATTGATTGCCAACCGCGGGGAAATCGCCGTCCGCATTGCCCGCGCCTGTGCCGACGCTTCAATGGTTTCGGTGGCCATCTACGCGGATCCCGACGCCGATGCGCTCCACGTGCGCCGGGCCGATGAGGCCTACGCCCTGAATGGCTCCACGGGTGCCGACACCTATCTGAACATTCCCAAGATCCTTGACATCGCTGCACGCTCTGGTGCCGACGCGGTGCACCCGGGATACGGGTTCCTCTCCGAAAATGCCGACTTTGCGCAGGCTGTCATCGACGCCGGGTTGAGCTGGATCGGGCCCACCCCCGAGTCCATTCGGTTGCTGGGCAACAAGGTCACGGCCCGTGAAATTGCGGTTCGTGCCGGAGCCCCGTTGGTCCCGGGCACCGATGGCCCGGTGGCATCAGGTGCCGAGGTCCGCGCCTTCGCCGAAGAATTCGGCATGCCGGTGGCCATCAAAGCCGCCTTCGGTGGCGGCGGGCGCGGCATTAAGGTGGTGCGTAGCTTCGAGGAGATTGACAACGCCTTTGAATCGGCGGTCCGTGAGGCCACGTTGGCCTTTGGCCGCGGCGAATGCTTCGTAGAACGTTTCCTCGATAAGCCGCGCCACGTCGAAGCCCAGGTTCTGGCTGACACGCACGGCAATGTGGTGGTGGTGGGCACCCGCGACTGCTCACTGCAGCGACGCAACCAGAAGCTCGTCGAGGAGGCGCCGGCCCCTTTCCTGAGCGAGGAACAGCGTGCCTCCATCCATTCCTCAGCGAAGTCCATCTGTCGCGAGGCCGGTTATCATGGCGCCGGAACCGTGGAATACCTGGTGGCACCGGATGGGCTGATCTCCTTCCTGGAGGTCAATACCAGGCTGCAGGTTGAGCACCCGGTCACCGAGGAAACCACCGGTGTGGACCTTGTGGCCGAGCAATTCCGGATTGCCGCGGGACTGCCGCTCTCCTTCACCGAAGACACTGCACCGGTGGGCCACTCCTTCGAGTTCCGGATCAACGCCGAAGACCCTGCCCGTGGCTTCTTGCCCGGCCCGGGCCGCATCACCGGTTTTGAGGCACCCACCGGTTCGGGTATCCGGGTGGACTCCGGGGTGCGGAGTGGATCGGTGATCCCCTCACACTATGACTCGCTGATGGCGAAGCTGATCGTCACAGGCGCCACCCGCGCCCAGGCGCTGCGCCGGGCCAAGGTGGCACTGGATGAAATGGTCATCACCGGTGTCCCCAGTGTGTTGCCCTTCCACCGTGCCGTGGTGCGTAACGCCGACTTTGCCAACGACGAGCGCTACGGGGTCTACACCACGTGGATCGAATCCGAGTTTGCCCAGGAGCTGGCCGCCAGCCCGGAAATCGCCGCCGCCCAACCGGGTGCCGAACGCGAAACTCTGACTATCGAGATCGATGGCAAGGCCATGAACATTGGCTTGCCCGCCTCACTGGTTGATTCGATCCGCCATGGCGCAAGCGGGACGGCACGCGATGTTGCGGCCGAAAATATTGCTGCGGCCACCGACGATGCCGCGCTGAGCGCCCCGATGAATGGGAATCTGATCAAATGGGTCCTCGTGGACGGCGCGGTCGTGGCCGAGGGTGACACCGTGGCCGTACTGGAGGCTATGAAGATGGAATCGAACATTGTGGCGCATAAAGCCGGGACCTTTACTCGCGGTGGTCAGGAACCGGGCGCTGCGATATCCCGGGGCGATGTCCTCGGAACTATCGCTTAACACTCGCGGGTGCGTGGTTGGGGACCGGGGTGGATTAGATTGGGAAGATGCCAGTGAACGCGTTATTTTCAGTCCAACCCCTCGCGGAGGGGTCCACCCACGCGCACACCGGCGCCTGGGTAACTTCCGTGATCCGCGCCCGCATCGCGGAAGGCCAACTACTTCCGGGGGCCAAGCTTTCGGAACTGGCACTCTCCGAAGCGCTGGGGGTATCCCGGAATACGTTGCGTGAGGCCTTTACCGTGCTTGATCATGAGCTGATCATCACCCGCATCCCCAACCGCGGTGTCTTTGTGGCGTCTCCCGGCGTCGCGGGCGTGAAGGAAATTTACGGTGTGCGGCGCATGATCGAACCTGCGGCCGTCCTCTGGGGCCAACAATTAGACGTTCAGGCGCTGGCGGATGTGGTGGTTGACGCTCGGGCCGCGCTTGCTGAAGGTGACACTGCGGCCATGGCCGATGCTAATCAGCGCTTTCATGAAGAGTTGGTGCGGGCCACCGGCAGCGAACGTCTGCAGGAATTGATGACGCGCGTATTGGCGCAAATGCGTCTCGTCTTCCATGCCATGAGCGATGCACCAGACTTCCATTCACACTACGTCGAGCTCAATGGCTCACTGGTGACGCTTTTGCAGGACGGCAAGCGCGAGGAGGCAGCACAGGCGCTGCGCCTTTACCTGGACCGGGCAGAAGCCGAGCTACTAGAGCATTTGGAGCAGGAGAACTAACAGGTGGGGTGCTCTCGTCCTGCCGCACCTGCGAGCATGGTGGGCGAGCACCCCACCAGCCCATTGCGAGCAATGTCCTACCCCTCGGCTACGGTTAAAGCATGAACCTGACCGTGGATCAACTCTCCGAATCCGAGCTTCTGGCCCGTATTTTTCCGCGCCTACACACAGGCACCACCACACTGCTCGGCCCCGGGGACGATTCCGCCATCATCGCCGCCCCCGACGGACGCACCGTCATCTCCATCGACACCCAAGTTCAAAACAAAGATTTCCGCCTCCTCTGGCCCAACGGCAGCATCTCCTCCGGGTACGACGTCGGCTGGAAGGCCGCCGCGCAAAACCTCAGCGACATCAACGCCATGGGTGCCGTTGCCACGGCCATGGTTGTCAGTCTCACCCTCCCACGTACGACGCCGGTCACCTGGGTTGAGGACTTTGCCGACGGCTTGAGTGCCGCGATAGTAGCGCTCGGCGCCCCACAGTGTTCAGTTGCGGGAGGAGACCTTTCTGGCGGCAGTGAACTAGTGGTCACCGTCGCGGTCACAGGATCACTCGAGGGGCTTGAGCCTGTGCTGCGCAGCGGAGCTCAGGTGGGGGACCAGCTTGCCGTGTGCGGAAATATGGGCGTCTCCGCCGCTGGCTGGGCCTTGCATGAGAGCAGCGTAGTCGCATCAGATTTCACCCCGGCCATGGCTCATGCCGCGGGACTCTTTGCCCGCCCTGTACCGCCGCTGGCCGCCGGGCCCGCAGCAGCACGCGCCGGAGCAACATCCATGATGGACATTTCAGATGGGCTGCTGCGCGACGCCACCCGCATCGCGGCAGCGAGTAAAGTCTGCGTAGATCTAGACTCCGCCATGCTCGCGGCCATGGCAGCGGAACTGGAGGAAACCGCCGTCGTACTTGGGAAAAATGCGCTCCAATGGGTCCTGACGGGCGGAGAAGATCATGGACTGTTATCCACATTCCCGGCAGGCCGCACCCTCCCGGAAGGGTTCATTGGGATAGGCTCAATAGTGTCTATGGAAGCGGCTGTTGCGGCCGTGATCATTGACGGACAGAATTTTGAAGGCGTCGTTTCAGGCGCCCTGGGATGGGATCATTTTGCAGTCTAAGATCACCGCAACTGCACCCGTAGTCCGCCGCTGGCTGGCCATGGCCGAACAAACGTTGGCCAACCACAGCGACAGGCTCAACGCCATCAACATCTACCCGGTGGCGGATGCAGATACGGGCACCAACTTGTACTTGACGGTCCGTGCGGCCGCACAGGAAGTGGCGGACCTGGAGCCCTCCGATGTTGGCGCCACACTCGCTGCCGCCGGTCGTACCGCGATGGAACAGGCTAGGGGCAACTCCGGAACTCTTTTCGCCGTATCGCTGGCCGCCATGGCCGAACCTCTGATCGGCGCCCAGCGGATCAGCGGACCCTTGCTAGCCGCAGCCTTGCACCGTGCGCAATTGCGAGCCTGGAGCGCCCTGAGCGAACCCATGCCAGGCACCATGCTTTCCGTGCTGGAAGCCGCAGCCCGGGGCGCCGTCTCCGTGGAAGCTACCCTCAACGGGGATGAATCCAACCAGGTGTTGGCTGAGACCATCGACAGCGCCGTCAGTGCTGCCCGCGACGCCGTGGTGCTGACCGAATCTCAGCTGGGCGTCCTCACAGACGCGCAGGTGGTGGATGCCGGCGGCGTCGGTCTGCTGCTCATCTTAGACTGCTTGCGTTCGGTCATGATCGGGGAGCCGTTGCAGGAAGATTTATTGGATGGTTTGTCTGGTTACAAGGTTCAGGACCCCAATATTGCCCTGACCATGCCGGAACAGGAAGGTGTCGAGGTCATGTGCACCATCTCCTTGACGCCGCTGGCCGCCGCTGGCCTCCGTTTGGAACTCGATGGCATGGGTGACTCGGTCATCATGAGCGCGGTATCTGAACAGGCTGACCCCACCGGCGCGTACCCGTGGCGGGTGCATGTCCACGTACCCTCAGCCCATGTTGCTCTCGAAGCTATCCATGCTGTGGGTGATCCCAGCAACGTGAGCATTTCAGCGCTGTCCGCCACTGCAGCGCAGGACGCCCATGAGCTCCTCTGACCCCGGCCCCAGATTCCCCAACCCTGCACAAGGGAATTCAGACCTTGCCATGGATATCTCCCGTCTGCTGGGCCAAGCCACGGCCAATGTGGTGGAAAAAAACCTAGGCCTCACCACGGCCGGCCAGCTGCTGCACCAGTTCCCGCGCCGGTATCTGGAGCGCGGTGATCTGACCGATCTGAACCGATTGGAACTGGGTGAGGACGCCACCATCTTGGCACGCGTGGTATCCCAGCACACTCGCTTTATGCAGAAGCGCAAGGGCACCATCACCGACATTGTCATCAAGGACAACTCCGGGCGTCCGGCCGATCTAGCCATCAGTTTTTTCAACGGCTACACCGCTAAGAAGGAACTCCAAGAGGGAGTGTTGGCTCTGTTCTCCGGCAAGGTGGGGGAGTACGGTGGCCGCCAGGTGCTGACCAACCCCGGCTATGTTCTTTTGCCGGATGACGAACTGGCCGAGCATGAAGCAGAGCTTCAGGCTGCTAGGCCCATTCCGGTGTATCCGGCCACATTGAAGTTTCCCAGCTGGAAAACGGCGGATGTTATCGAGGCGCTGCTGCCTGTGCTGGATCTGGATAAGGTGCCCGATCCCATCCCCAAGCACATTGCCGCGCGTGAGCAGCTCATGCCACTGCCTGAGGCCTACAACGAGATCCACGCTCCTACGGATATGGAATCGTGGCCCCGGGCACGCAAGCGCTTCCGCTATCAAGAGGCTTTGGCGCTGCAAACGGCTTTGGCGCAACGCCGTCTGGCGGTCATGAAGCAGGACGCCACCGGCCGGCCTCCGGTCCACGGCGGATTGTTGGATGCCTTCGACGCCAAACTGCCCTACACCCTCACCGCTGGCCAGCAGGAGATCGGCGCGTTGCTCGCCTCCGAGGTTGCCCAGGGCCACCCCATGCACCGGCTCTTGCAAGGTGAGGTGGGTTCCGGCAAGACGGTTGTCGCCCTGCGTGCCATGCTCCAAGTGATTGACGCCGGTGGGCAGGCAGCATTCTTAGCCCCCACCGAGGTGCTGGCCGCCCAACACCTACGCTCCATTTCTGCGCTGCTGGGTCCGCTGGGTGAGGGCTCCTTGCTGGGTGGTACCTCCGCCACTCAAGTGACGCTACTGACCGGATCCATGCCCGCCGCGGTCAAGAAGAAGGCGCTACTGGCGGCCGCTTCCGGCGAAGCTGGCATTGTTATTGGCACGCATGCGCTTTTATCCGACAATGTGCAGTTTGCCGATCTGGGGCTCATCGTGGTCGATGAGCAGCACCGCTTCGGGGTGGAGCAGCGCGATGTGCTACGGGCCAAAGCCCACAAGCCCCCACACCTGCTGGTCATGACAGCCACGCCCATTCCGCGCACCGTGGCCATGACCGTGTTTGGAGATCTTGAGGTCTCGGAGTTGACGGAGCTGCCGGCTGGGCGCACACCCATCCTTACCTACGTCGCTCCTCTGTCGGAGCACCCCAGCTGGGAATCGCGCGTGTGGGCCCGCACTCGTGAAGAGGTCGACGCCGGACATCAGGTGTATGTGGTCTGCCCCAAGATCGGTGATGCTCCCGATGCGCAGGACATTCCTGCGGACAAGACAGACGCGCGCCCCATGACAGGTGTGTTGGAAACTCTGGAGTACTTGCGCACGGTTCCGGCCCTAGCCGGTCTGCGAATTGAGATGCTGCACGGACGGATGGATTCTGCCCGGAAGCATGACGTTATGGAGGGATTCACCGCCGGTGAGATTGATGTGCTGGTGGCGACCACGGTGATCGAGGTGGGGGTGGATGTGCACAATGCCACGCTCATGGTGATCGTGGACTCCGACCGCTTTGGCATGTCACAACTGCACCAGCTCCGAGGCCGTATTGGGCGCGGCGGGCACCCCGGAACCTGCCTGTTGGTGACCGGCTTGGAACGGGATCACCCGAGCCGGAAACGGCTCGATGCCGTGGCTGCCACCATTGACGGTTTTGTGCTGGCCAAGCAGGATTTGGAAATGCGCCGAGAAGGCGACATTCTGGGTGCTCGGCAATCAGGCGGCGTCAGTGGTTTACGGATGCTCAGTGCGGTGAAGGATGAAGCGTTGATTGGCAGAGCCAGGCAGGACGCCATCAGGATTGTTGAGCTGGATCCTGACCTGGAATTCCATCCAGCCCTGAAGCTGGAAATTGAGATGTACTTGACCGAACAGAATGAGGCTTTCCTTGAACGTGGCTAAGAATTCCGTGGCTCGCAGTGGCCGCGCTACGAGCGGCACAGCTGTGCCTGCCACAGCCCTGGCCGTGAACTGCATGGTAGCTGGAGCGCGGGCATGACCCGCATTGTTGCCGGAGCAGCTGGCGGGAGCACCTTGGTGTCAGTCCCCGGGGAGGGCACCCGACCCACCACCGACCGAGTCAAGGAAGCACTTTTTTCTCGGCTGGAATCCATGAATATGCTCGCTGACACGCGGGTCCTTGACCTGTACGCAGGCTCCGGATCTCTGGGTGCCGAAAGTGCCAGCCGCGGTGCAAAATCTGTAGAACTCGTCGAGTTCAACGACAAAGCTGCGGCCGTCTGCCAGCTCAATGCCGAACTGGTCAACAAGGTACTCGGCTCCAAAGTTGTCACGGTGCAGCGCTCCAAAGTGGAAACGTTCCTGGCTAGGACTGCCGAGGCTGCCCTAGAACAGTGGGACCTGGTCTTCATGGATCCGCCGTACCCCCTGACCGAGGCAGAACTCTCTGTGGTGCTGGAATTGTTGGCTCCGCAGCTGAGCCACTTTGCAGTGGTGATTGTGGAGCGTTCAGCACGCACGCCCGAGCCCACCTGGCCGGCCGGATTGACTGGACTGGCACATAAAAAATACGGTGAGACCCGCCTCTGGTTCGCCGAGCCTGTGACTGAAACGGCCGGCGTCGAACCTTCAACTGATTAAGCAGCCGACCCACAACGGCCCACGGCTCGAAGCGTTTTCACACTGACTAACGACAAGGATGCTTTAGTGACACAGCTGCGCGTAGGTCTCATTGGTGCCGGTGGGATTGCCGGCGTTCACATTGCCGGGTGGCAGCAGTTGGGGGCACAGGTGAGTGTTTATTCGCGCTCCGGGGCCGCTCATCTGGTGCAGGAGTTTGGTGTTAGTGAGGCCGATTCCTTGGACGCGCTGCTGGCAGATTGCGATCTGGTCAGCATTCTCACGCCTACCACGACGCACCATCACTACGCTATGGCTGCCATTGCTGCGGGTAAGGACGTGATCTGTGAGAAGCCGCTGGCCGAATCTGTCACCCGGGCCGCCGAGATCGTCAACGCCGCCCAGGCTGCAGAGGTACGGCTGTTCCCAGCTCATGTGGTGCGGTTTTTCCCTGAGTATGTGCAGGCGAAGGAGCGGCTGGATCAGGGTCTGTTCGGTGCTCCGCAGGTGGTGCGACTTAGCCGTGCAAGTGCGGCTCCGGCGGCGGGTTCCTGGTTTTTCAACGAGGAGCTGGCCGGGGGCATTGTCAGGGACCAGATGATCCATGATCTCGACCAGGCTCGGTGGCTGGCTGGGGAAGTCGTCCAAGTTGAGGCTCTGCAGGACCCGCCTACAGTAAACGGCGTGGTTCCGCGGCCAGTCACGGCGAAGGTGTTTCTGACCCATGAAAGCGGTGCCGTCAGTTTCCTGCAGGGGGAGTGGGGCCCGGACATCATGCCGTTCCACACCTCCATTTCTGTGGAGGGCGACGCCGGAATGTGGCGTTTTCCGCTCCCCATGGCCGCCGATGACGACGGCGCAGCTGAGGATAAAGTGGGCGGTCAGCTGCCGGTGCAGTCACCGGCTGATAGCCCTTACACTTTGCAGATTGCGGAGTTTGCTGCGGCACTGGCCACTGGTTCGCCATCTCGGGTTAGCCCGCTTGACGGTGTCATGGCGGTTGCGCTGGCAGAGGCAGCTTACGCTTCAATCGCCTCGGGCGAGCCGGTGGAATTCTCGGCCGCTGAGGTGGCTGGGCTGCTGGCTCATTAGCGTGTGATCGTGGCGGGCTGGGTGGTCTAGGGCGTGAACGCCAGGTGCTCTAGCGCGTGAACAAGGGTGCCAGCGCTAGCACGAGGGCTGTGGCTGCGATCAGTACAACGCAGGCGGAGATGATCGCGAAGGCGCGGCGCTTGTTGCGGTTGGAGTGGTCCACTGAGTGGTTCATGCGGCGATAAGCCGGTTTGTCAGAACCGTGTTTGCTAGAGCTTCGGCGGTCCGATGTTCGGACCCTTGCTGAGCGGGACATTGATCTCCATGAATAAGCGGTAATTCCTCGGGTGCCAGCCCGAACCGTCTTCCATCTTACGGGGAACCGCCTCCGGAATGAGAATGTGGGCCGTGTAACGGTGCTCTCGCTTTCCTCAAACAAAGCCGTGGGACCGATTGTTGGAGGGTCCGTGCACGGTTGAAAACTCAACGTTGACAGCCCGGCAGTGTTGTCATAAGTTCAGGACACTGCACACTTGCTGAGCCAAAGGCTTCAATTATGCGCACCCGGACTGCAACTCTCTCACTCGTCCTTGGAGCTATGGCGTTGTCAGCGCTGACAGCCTGTAATGGCGGGGCATCAGATCCGCCAGGATCCGGGGGAGAATCGGGCGCTTCGGATGGAACCTCCATCGAAGCTACTGCAACGGGCTCGGCTGGCACTAAACCGTCAACCGCTTCATCGAAACCCAGCTCTCCCACGCCCAGCGCAGTGGATATTCGGAGCATAGATCTGGCCAACACCACGTGGCTGTATTCTTTCCGCGGATTAGAACTGCCGAGCGAGGTGAAGCTGGTCAACGGGGAGGCGACTATAAATCCCGGGGAATTTTCCAGCACTTACAAGCTGGGTGAGATGGTCTACGGCGACGTTGACGGGGACGGCGATGACGATGCGGTGGCTCGCATCGACGGTCAGACGCCTGAAGGATCTAGAGGTTTCTGGTACATCTGGATCGCCGAAGTCTCCGGGGCTGTGCAGTTGAAGTATCCGATAGCGGAAACCGGCAGGTGCGCCACATTGGTAGAACTCCCGGTGATCACCGAGGGGGCCATTAACCTGACCGAGTACCACCGGATTCCTGGACTCGATGACGAAATTCCATGCTCCGATCCGGGCACGGGTCTGAAAAAACGAACCATCACTGTCATCTCAGACAACACAGGGTCAGAAGCTGACTCCGGAGCGGAGATGTGGCCGGTGCAGACGGCCCCGGTTGTCGCGTGGGGTGGCATTTGTCCTGGACCAAAATATCCCGACTCTGCACCCGGTCTTGTCGATCTATGGGCGAGCCCGTCCAAGACAGCCCAAGTGGCCGCCACTGCCGGACAGGAAGGCGTTATTTTTGAACAAATCGACTTTCCCTTAGTTGCACGTGAGGGATGGAATCTAGTGGGCTTTAGAGTGTTCGGCGTTGAATCAGATTTAGGCGGCAAGGACATGGCCTGTGCTTGGGCCGTGAAGTAACGCCGGTTTCTGCAGGAGCTCCCTCGCTGGGTGATTGAAGGGTTGGGAAACGCCGTTTCTAGTGCGCTAGCGTCTGGAGAAACACGGCATTTACTGCGCTAGCGTCTGTAGTGGGGCGGGCGGCTAGCTCGTCAGTTGATCAGTTCGTCTAGCTCTACGCCGCTCATGACTGTAGCCGGGTGCGGTCCTGCCGCCACTAGTGCTTGCGCCCACCCTTGTGGCCATGGGCTGTTCTTGCCCAACAGGATGATGTTTCCGGGGTACCGGCGGCTAAATAACATGGTTGTGCCATAAGCGGCCACACTGGGCATGGCTTCCTGCAGTGCCTTGGTCTGGCTGGTCACCAGGGTGAAACCGGGCTCGTCTCCTACGTTGACGGCCAGGATTCCTTCCGGCGCCAGCACTGCCGCGGCTTCGCGGTAAAAGTCTTCGCAGGCGAGATGAGCAGGCGCGTCCGGACCGCTGAAAATGTCCAGGACAATGACGTCGAACTTCAGGCCTTCCGTCAATGCTGCCATTTCCTCGCGGGCATCGCCCACATGGCTGGCCAGATTTGTGCCGGCGGGCAGGGGCAGCTGCTCCAAGACAAAGTCCAACAGTTCGCGCTCGAGTTCCACGGCGTGCTGCAGCGAACCCGGACGGGTGGCCTGAATGTAGCGGGCCAGCGTCAGGGCTCCGGCGCCCAGATGCAACGCAGTAATGGGTTCCCCAGCAGGCTTGACCAGATCAATGGCGTTGGCAATGCGGCGTAGATATTCGTAGAACACTTCCTGCGGTGCAGCAAGGTTTACGTGCGACTGCTCCGCACCGTCGATGCTCAAGACGAAGGCATTGTTGTGCCAAGGATCGGCTTCGATCGTGGCGTGGACACCGCCGGTGCGCAGGAAACGGCTGGGCATGGCCATTAGAGCTTGTCCTTGAGGGTTGCGAGGCGTTCGGCGGCCTGTTCCAGCAATGGAACTTGTTTGCAGAAGGCGAACCGCAGCAGGGAGCGGGTGCGCTTGGCGCCTTCGGGGTGGCAGAAGACCGGGACAGGGATGGCGGCAACGCCAATGAGTTCCGGGAGGCGGCGGGCTAGTGCGGTGGCGTCGGTGATGCCCAATTTCTGAGTATCGGCGTTGATGAAATAGGTGCCCTGCGGCAAATAGACGTCAAGGCCGGCAGCGCGCAGACCCTCGGCGAGGATGTCGCGCTTGTGAGCCAACGTCGCGGCGGCGTCGGTGAAGAAGCTCTCTTCCATCCTTAGCCCTGCGGCAACGGCACCTTGGAACGGTGTGCCGGAGGAGTAGCTCAGGAACTGTTTGACGGTGCGGGCTGCGGCGACAAGTTCCGCGGGGCCCGAGAGCCAGCCGATCTTCCAGCCGGTGAAGGAGAAGGTCTTGCCGGCGGAGGAGATGGTGAGCGTTCGTTCTGCCGCGCCGGGCAGCGTGGCTACGGGTATGTGCCGGGGACCAAACGTCAGGTGCTCATAGACCTCATCGCTGAGGATGACGGCGTCGTACTTGATGGCGAGGCGGACAATTTCACTCAGCACTTCTAGAGGGAACATGGCGCCGGTGGGGTTGTGCGGGTTGTTCAGGATGACCATTTTGGTGCGCGGGCTGAAGCTCTTCTCCAGCGCGGCCAGATCCGGCATGAAGTCAGGTGCCAGCAGCGCAGCCGTGGTGTGTTTGGCGCCGGTCAGGGCAATCATGGCGCCGTAGGAATCGTAGAAAGGCTCGAAGGTGAGGACCTCATCGCCGGGGCCGGACAGTGCCAGAACAGCGGCGGCGATGGCCTCGGTGGCGCCCGTGGAGATGATGACTTCGGTTTCCGGATCGAGGGTGATGCCGTAGAAGCGGTGCTGATGGTCGGCAACGGCGCGGCGCAGATCCAGAATGCCCTTGCCGGGCGCGTACTGGTTGTTGCCGTTGGCGATGGCGTCTTGGGCGATGCGGCTGAGCTCCGCAGGGCCGTCTTCATCCGGGAAGCCCTGGCCGAGATTGATGGCCTGGTGCCTGTTGGCGAGGGTGGTTATTTCCTCGAAAATGGTCACCCCGAGGGACCCGTCCGGGCCTAATAGATTGGCTCCTTGTGCGGTCCGGTGCCAGGGCGTGCTCATGGATGCTCCTCAATCAAGTGCTCATAGTGTTCTCATATAACGCAGGCTACCTTGGCAAGGTTACCGGCCGGGGCGCGCTAAGCCCTATAAGTAGCTAGGCCGAGCGGGGGAGGTGTGCCGGGTTTGCGCTGTTGGGTGGCTCTGGTTGGTTCCTGTGTTGGGTGCTTATTGATCGTTACCGGCTGGTACTCGACGCAAGATGACGTGTGTGTGCCAAAAACATTGGTCAGCGGCATGCAGGTGGACTAGATTCTTCTGTATGCGACGCGCTGTATGCCCCGGATCCTTTGACCCTATCCATAAGGGACACATTGAGGTGATTGCCCGCGCTTCGGCCTTGTTCGACGAAGTGATCGTGGCGGTCTCCACGAACTATGCGAAGAAGTACCGATTCACGCTCCCTGAACGTCTGGACATGGCGCGGAACACCTTCGCGGCATTGTCAGGGATTGTGGTCGAGCCCATGGGGGAGGGCCTACTCTCGGACTACTGTCACGACCGCGGAGTCTCCGCCATCGTCAAGGGTCTGCGGTCCTCCTCAGATTTTGATTACGAACTGCCGATGGCCACCATGAACCGCCAGCTCTCCGGAGTGGAGACTGTGTTCCTGCCCGGGGACAGCCGTTACCTGCACCTGTCCTCCACCCTCATCAAGGAAGTGCACACACTCGGCGGTAGCGTAGCTGATTTTGTGCCACGCGCAGTGTTGCGCCGCTTGCAAGGCGACGTCGGTCCGGACACCAGACCTGTCACCGTGGTCCCGCCGAAGGGGTAGCCGCTTTGGGTTCCGCTTTCCGCGACTTATCCGCATCGGCGGCGGGCCCGCAATGCGGATACGCAAAGTTCGACTTAACTTATGCGCAACCGGAGGGCGCCTAGCTGCGGCAGTGTCACAGCACCGCAGCTTGGCCGGGCGTGGCGTGCGCATAAATAAAGTGCTGTCTTGCTGTCTTGCTGTGTTGCTGAGGCGCGGGGCGGGGAGACGCGGGCTGAGGGATGTCTGGCGGTTATGGCCCTGTTTCGAGGTTTTCCTGCTGGGCAGGGTTGAGCTGATGTGCCGGAAAGTGCCCGCCCGGATCATATACTGTCCCGGAAAGTGGCGCATACGCGAACCACCCCACGCCGTCGCTCTGATCGGCCTCGATGCGCGCCTTGAGTTCCTCCTCGGCGGCCACCATGGCACGGAAAGCGTCTGCTGCTGCGGGGTTCTGGCTGGGCTGCTCCGAGCGGAAGCGCTTGCGGGTGGACCTGGGCGCGTAAGAGTGGAAGTCCACTTCAAAGCCGTCACCCAGTTCTTCGGCGAGCCGCTGTGCTAGTTTCGTCCCGGTGGCGGTGAACGGTGTAGCAGCTTTGGGATGCTTCCATGATTGGTTGCTGTCGAGCGAGGCGTAGTACGAGGCCTCCCACGCTTCCATGTCTGCAGTGAGAGCTGGGGAAAGCTTGGCGTCGGCATACGGCACAGGGCCGTACAACCACAGCACGGTATCGGCATAGTGGGGATAGAGCCTGATACGGATAAGCGAGCCAGTTGCGTCGGCCTGTGTGGGGTCAGTTGTAGCGGCCGCTGCCTCTGGATCCACGGCATTGATGTCCAGATGCAGCACCACACCTGTGGTCACCAGATGAGGAGACGATTCGGTGCCCGCCCCGGCCTCGCCGGCTGCTGGCACATAGTCTGGATAGTTGCTGATGGGTCGGAACTGCTGCTCGTGACCGTGGGCAGGAGCCCAATGCACTCCGCCACCGTCTGCGTTTTCATAGAGCAGTGTTGCCAGTTCCATGGAGACCACCACACCGGAGGCTTCCGGAAAGCCTTCGGGCACCTTGCCGTAATCCGTGGCATCGATGATCCCGGTCAGCGTCACCGGGCCTTCGGTCAGGGTAGGAGCATCCCAATACAGCTCGAATCCCTCGCAATGGATCGCTGTAGGGAAAGCGCCTAGGGCATACACGGATTGGGGCCCCAGCGGCTTGGCCACTCCGCACACCGTGACTTCCTGACCAAAGTTCCCATACGACTGGTCTTGTTCAGTATCCAACTTTGGACGGCGGTTGTCCGTTTCCAAAACCAGCACATGACTCAGCGACATGCCAAGGCGGGGGTGCTCGATGTCACCATCGCCTATTTGCCAGTCGGGGACGTACACGGGGAGGATCATGGTTTCGATTATGCCCACTTTGCTGCCACTGCGCCTGAAAACAGCAGCTCTTGACGGCCGTGGCGTCCCCAACCCTGGGCCAAGCCAAAGGAAGCGAGAGGGACACGGGCCGGCCATCCGGCGTCGTGCTTAAGGAAGAAAACCATGCAGATCAGGGCCAAAGTGGACAAAGCAGCCAATCGAGCACGGCCTGAGAGTTACATCACGGATTGCGGTTCGTCGCAAAGGCACTTACTGTCGTAGACTGAATAAGGCCAATTTGGTCTGGTACCGCTCATTTTGATGCCCGGGAGCTTTCGGGCTAAGATGGTGCGTCGGTCATATGTTCTTACAGGAGTTCTCATTAGCGAAACCACGTTGGGCAACAAGCCCAGCCATGGCACGCCCCTCACCGTCAGTGTAAGGGAGCTTGGGCGCAGCCCGGGCAGTATGTGGAAGTTCGAAGAGCGTATACCTGTGCCGGAAGATTTTGGCACCCCGCTCATTGGCGCGGTTCCTGGATCCGAACTGGATCTGGAGCTCCGTTTTGAGGCCGTTCATGAAGGTATTCTTGTTTCGGGTAACGTACTTGTCGATGTGACAGGTGAGTGTTCCCGCTGCTTGGAGACGTTCGAGGATGACTTCGAAGTCGATGTGCAAGAACTTTTCTTCTACGAGGAGCCGTCCGCGGAATTCCTTGAACAAGAAGAAGATCAGCAACGTTGGGTCGAGCACGATTCTATCGATCTTGAACCGGTGTTGCGGGACGCAGTGGTAACCGCCCTGCCGTTCCAGCCGGTGTGCCGGGAAGACTGCGAGGGTCTGTGTTCCGAATGCGGAATACACCTTGCGGATGAGCCGGGGCACCATCACGAGATCCTAGATTCTCGGTGGGCTGCCCTACAGGGCTTAACCGGCGAAGAAAACTAGCAAATAAGTTTTACTCATGGGCAGATGCCTGTGAGTTATCGAGAGAAAAGAGTTTGCCGTGGCTGTTCCCAAGCGGAAGATGTCCCGTGCCAATACGCGCGCACGCCGTTCCCAGTGGAAGGCCACCGCGCCTGCTCTGGTCAAGACCATTGAAAACGGCGAGGTTGTTTACAGCCTGCCGCACCAGGCCAAGGTCGTCACCGACTCAGCCGGTACCGCACTGTTCTTGGAATACAAGGGCCGTAAGGTTGCTGACGTCTAAAGACGCCTGGACCATTTGGTTCGTTCAGTTTGTTTAATACTTAAGCAGGAGAGTCATGTCCGCAGAAATTCCATCACCGGAACTCACGGACGGACACAAACTGCTCTTGAAGCGTCTCGGTGTCAGTATTGATGCCGGGACGCTTCGTCTTGCCCTCACGCATAGGTCCTACGCCTATGAAAACGGCGGCCTCCCCACGAACGAGCGCCTCGAGTTCCTGGGCGACTCCATCCTGGGTTTCTCCGTGACCGACGCGCTCTACCGCGACAACCCGTTGTTGCCAGAGGGTGATCTGGCCAAGCGCCGTTCCGCCGTGGTCTCCACCCGCGCCTTGGCATCCATTGGCCGCGAACTGGGGATCGGCGAATTCATCTACCTCGGACAGGGCGAAAAGCTCACCAAGGGCCGCAACAAGTCCTCCATCCTGGCTGACACCATGGAAGCGCTCATTGGCGCCGCCTACCTCACCCACGGCATCGAAGTTGCCCGCCAACTGGTCATGCGCCTGGTTGGCCCACTGCTGGCCGATTCCGCCGTGCTCGGCGCCGGCACCGACTGGAAAACCAACATCCAGGAAATTGCTGCTTCCCGCCACCTCGGCACCATTGTCTATGACATCACCGGTGTGGGTCCTGACCATGACCGCTCCTTCACCGCCAACCTGATGATTGGCGGCAAGCATTATGGCACGGGCACCGGACCCTCCAAGAAGGAAGCCGAGCGCACTGCCGCCGCTGCCGCTTGGGTGGATCTGGAGAAGAAGTTCTTTCCGGGTGCTGCTGCTGCGTCCACTGCTGCGTCCACTGGCAAGAACGACGCCGTACCTTCCACCGCGGGTGTGTCGCCTGACGTTTCTTCCGCTGGCAAATAATGCCGGAGCTGCCCGAGGTTGAGGTTGTCCGCCGCGGCCTTGAGCGCTGGGTAGCCGGGCGGAGGATTGTGGATGTTTCTGTCCCTGATCCCCGCTCCATCCGCCGGCACTCGCTGGGTGTTGAAGATTTCCGCGGCAACTTGATCGGCACCACCGTGCTGGACGTGGTTCGCCGCGGCAAGTTCCTGTGGATGCCGCTGTCGGATGACCCGTCCGTTTCAGACACGCCGCACACAGCACTCGTGGCTCACTTGGGTATGAGCGGGCAGTTGCTGGTGGAGTCACCGGAACAGCCGCACGAAAAACACCTTAAGGTCCGTCTTTCCTTTTCCTCGCGAGCCGACGCACCGGAAGAATTGCGCTTTGTTGACCAGCGCATCTTCGGTGGACTCTTCGTGACCTCACTTGTCCCCACCGCCGACGGACTTCCCGGCGGTGCTGGCGTGAGTGATTGGGCTCTAATCCCCGAAGAAGCGGCCCATATTGGCCGGGATCCGCTGGACCCACACTTTGACATTGAGGCTCTCCATCAGAAGCTGCGTGCTCGCAAGACGGGAATCAAGCGGGCGCTGCTAGATCAGGCTTTTGTTTCCGGTATTGGCAATATCTACGCTGATGAGGCGCTCTGGGCTGCCAAAATGCACTATGCCCGTCCCACGGAAACGCTCCGTCGTCCCGATACTGAGCGCATCATTTACGCGTCACGGGATGTCATGTCTAGGGCGCTGGACGCCGGTGGCACCAGCTTCGATTCGTTGTACGTGAACGTCAACGGCGCTTCGGGGTACTTTTCCCGCTCACTGAATGCCTACGGCCGTGAAGGCGAACTCTGCCATCGCTGCGAGGGGCTTGGCCTGTCCACCAGGATTCGCCGCGATACGTTCATGAACCGCAGCTCCTACAGCTGCCCCGTCTGTCAGCCCAAGCCCCGCAACGCCCGGATGTAGGGTTTTGGCAAAGCAGGCTGTGGGTGCGTCGTCTTACTCGATCGTCTACGTACCATCTGTTGCGAAGGCGCTTCGGAAACTCAATCAGTCGATTGCGCATAATATTCTGCTCGCCATCGAGAATCTGAGCGAAGATCTAAGCCCGTCGGGGTGTATTCAGCTGACCGACGGTGATGGTGAACTACGCATTCGCGTCGGTGACTACAGGGTGGCCTCTGACGTCAACGATGACCAACGTGTTGTGCTCGACTTGCGGCTCAGACACTGCCGCGAGATCTACCGCTGAGCCACGTTGGGCCTGTCCACCAGATGATCGGTGCTTAGCCACGTGAGAGGCTGTGTATCTACCGATCTCGAGGCTAACTCCAGCCCAAGTTTTTCAGTTTGTACGGCGAGGAGCTCGCGTTATCCACAGAAACGGCGCTTTCCTGACTTTGCCATTGTTTGAGCGTCCAATTTTTACCAGACTTTCTTCCATGGACAGTTCACCCACGGAGGCACGATTTACGCAGCTCTGGCCTCAAGGCAGAATTATTGCCACCACAGGGCAGCTGCTCAGCGCTGGATTGACCACCAGAAATCTGGAAGTTGGCGTCAACGCGGGGCTTGTTTATCGGATGCGTCGTGGTGTGTACATTCCCATGCACGAGTGGCAGGGACGGAAACCGTGGGTTCAGGACAAGCTTGTCCTGTCCGCGCACATTGTCCAGTCCAACAGTCAGCACGTCTATTCGCACTTCAGCGCCGCGAGATTACATCGCCTGCATGTGTGGAACAGTTCTCCGCTCATCCATATCAGTTCTCCCAACAATTCATCACCGTCAAAAACTGCGTCGGACGTGGTGATGCATGCCCAGGAAGTCCGTGACGAGGACATCGTCGAAAGGGTCATTCACGGACTGGGCCGGGTCAAGTTCACCACATTGGAGAGGACCGTGCTCGACTGTGCAACGGTGGCACCCTTTGCCCAGGCTGTGGTGATCGGCGATTCGGCTTTGGCGGCTGGGCTGAGTCTTCAGGAGCTGGACAAATTGCTTGAAGGAGCCTTAGGGCGACGTGGTATTCGCCGGGCGAGGCAGGCTATCAGATCCTTGAGCAGATCCTCAGAATCCGCTGGCGAAACAAGAACCAGACTCATTGTTGGAGAACTGCCTATTGAGCAGCCGGAGCAACAAGTCTGGATCAGCACAAACAACGGAAGCTTCAGAGTGGATTTCATGTGGCGTGGCATCCGGCTGATCCTGGAGTTTGACGGTGACACTAAGTACTTCGACTACGGGGACAGCCCAGAACAGGCATTGATCAAAGAACGTGAACGCGAAAACGCTTTGGTCGAAGAGGGCTGGAGATTCATTCGGGTGAAGTGGAAGCACCTCGAGGATCCCGAAACGCTCAAAGTCAGGATCATGCGGGCCTATCTTTCTGCCGCACAAGCTGCCGCGTAGCAGGCGCATATCTGACCACGGCAAACGTGGGCTGATGTTAGCCCCGAGATCGGTAGTTACACATCGAAGAACGTGGCTAACCACCGATCAGCTGGTAGTTTCATCTGCGGTGGGCCCAGCAGGAGTCTGTTCCGGCAATATATGCGGCTCGCAGGAGCCCGCCCCACCCTACACAGGGGTCTCCAAACAACGCGACGGTCAATACCTAGCGCGTGCTGTAGTACTCCGCGAGCCGGGCCAGACCCTCATCGAGTGACACCGAAGGGGTCCAATCCAGCACCGCTTGGGTGTGCCGCTGATCGAACCAGTGGGCGGTGGAGAGCTGTTCGGCGAGGAATCGGGTCATGGGAGGTTCGTCGTGAACCCAGCCCCGCGAACCGGCAGCTGTCCAGACCTTTTCAATGACAGAACCAGCACCACGAGCCAGCCATCCTGGGACGGAGTAGCCCGGAGCTTTTACGCCAGCAGCGGCGCAGATTCCGGCAATGAGCTCGCCCACGGCACGGGGTTCGCCATTGGTGACAACCAGTGCCTGCCCGTGAGCCTGGTCCATGCGCTCGAGTCCGCGCACAATGGCCTCGGCTGCGTTGTCCACATAGGTGGTGTCGATGAGCGCGCGCCCGCCATCAAGCAATGGGAGGCGTCCCGCACGGGCGCGTTCCACCACGCGCTCCACCAGCTGAGTATCGCCAGGACCCCACACCACGTGCGGGCGAATAGCCGTGACTCGGAACTCGGGGGAGTCCTCGGACAGTGCGATTACCTCGGCGGCTGCCTTGGACCGCGCGTAGTGTCCACGGGCCAAATCAGGATTGGCGGTACCGGCGGAAGCGCCCACAATGGAACTCCCAAAATGCGCCACGGAGGGAGAAGAAACAAACACGAAATCTCTCAGGCCTTCATGCTGGGACGCGGAGATCAGCTGACGTGTACCCACAATGTTTGTGGACACAAAGTCTGTCCAATCGCCAGTGAAGGAAACCTTCGCCGCCAAATGCACCACGGCGCCCATCCCTGCCACGGCCCGGGCCGCAACATCAGGATCCGCAACAGAGCCCTGCATGGATTCCCAGGGAGCTTCGACCGGGCGGCGCTGCAAGCTGCGGACAAAATATCCACGATCGTGCAACAGTTGCGCCACGGCACGGCCCAGCATGCCGCTGGTTCCGGTGACCAGCACACGTCGCTGGCCGGAGCCGGAGCCAGGGCCAGAGGCTGCAGCGCCGCGCAAGCCCGCAACTTCAGAGCCGGTGCTCACGGCTGTCCGGCTTTCTCCCCAGCCAACATGCGCGCCGCCCAGCGCGACAACTTGGCCCGGTCCATCTTGGAATTGTGCCGTACATCGGTGGGCATGGCGTCAATGGTGATGACCGCGGCCAGCGGCAAACCCACTGAGAGCGACGCTTCCCGAACAGCGGCGGCCAGCGGCGCAGACGCCAAGCCCGGGCGCTTGACCGCGGGGTTGGTTTCCACGATCGCCACAGCAGCTTGAGTGCCCATCGGCCCTACACCAACCACAGCCGCCCGAGAAACTTCAGCCACGCGTTCGATAGCCTGCTCGGGAGCAACAGGAGTCTTCACGCCAGCGGCTGTGGTCAGGATGTGCTCCATCCGCCCCTCAACCCACAACCGGCCCTCAGAATCCAGATGCCCCACATCGCCAGTCCGGTGCCAGCCTGGAATCGAAACGCTGTGCTGTTCGGTGATCCACAGACGATCGTAACGTTCCTTCACATGCGGAGCGCTGACCAGAATCTCACCGGTGACATTCGCCGCCGTCGTCGACTCCAGCACCAGCCCCTCGCCCGTGATCGGCGCGATCGACACCGTAGCGCCAGCCACCGCAGTCCCAACACACACGCCATTTCCCACGCCGGCGGCAAGGATGCCCGGCAGGTCAATGTCGGTGATCGGCAACGCTTCGGTCATTCCGTACGGCGTGTGAAGTTCGGCGTTGGCGGCCAGTTCCTGCACCTGGGTGAGCAAGGTATGTCCCAAGGGAGCACCGGCCGAGAGGAGAAGTTCGACGCCGGCCATCACCTTTTTCAGCTCGGGTGAGAGTTCCGCTGCGGTCGCCACCACGTTCACGAGTGCCGCGGGGGAGGCGAAAACAACCGTTGCGTCAATTGCGGCAGCAGCCTCCGCCAACGCTTTGGCGCTCAGCGTGCGCGGGGCCGTGACGTCCATATCGGGGGTGACAGTGGTTGCTCCCAGCGCCGGACCTAGCAGTGCGAACGGAGCGAATCCGGCCACAAGGGCGGTTCCAGCCTCCAAGCGGTAGGTGGCCTTGAGAGTGTCGCGCATAGCGGCCAGGCGGCGGTGTGTGTACACAACTCCCTTGGCCGGGCCCGTGGAACCAGAAGTGAACAGCACGGCTGCATCAGCATCGGGTTCGGGAACGGCAAAAGCGGTGGGGTAGCCGGCAAGACGGGTGACGCGACCATTGGCCATTAGCTGCGGCACCGTGGCAGCAACGTTGAACAGGGCCTTCTTCACGGCGGCCGTGGAGCCGGTGAAATCTTCGGCGGCGATCCGGATGCCGGGCCAGTTGTAGAGGCGAGCACCAGCTAGACCGCGTTCAATGCCAATGAGGAAGTCCGGTCCGGCTCCCTTGATGGCTCGGCTGAGTCCCTTGGTACCGAGCCCCGCATCGGCCACAACAATGACAGCACCCAATCGCAGGCACGCGTAGATCAAAGTGGTCAGGTTGATGCCAGGGGGCACCAGGAGGTTGACCCGGTTTCCGGGCTTGACACCGAGTTCGCGCAGACCAGCGGCGAGATCGTTCACGTCGCGGAATAACTGAGCCCACGTCAGGGCGCGGGTTGCTCCACCAGGCAGCATGTCTACGACGGCGGTGGTGGTGTCAGTACTGCGAGAATCCAGCTCAGCCAGCATCGGCATGTAGTCGGTGGCGTCGGTGGCCGCGAGAGTTGAGCTTGTGGAAACCGGCGCCACAGGCTCGGCTACCGCTTGGGCCAGCCACGCGAATGCCGGAGTGGCAATGTCGCGGTCTTCTTGAACCAAATGGCTGGCACCTTCAAAGCGGTGCACCTGGGCCTGCGGCAACCGGGTCAAAAGATCACGCAGATACCGGTCCGAGAACACCGGGTCCTTGGGACCCCACAGCAGCAGCGCGGGTACATCCAAGGAGCTGATGGACGTAGATACTGCATCCAGCGCAGCCCATGAGGGGTGCGAAGGGGTGGCCGGAATATCGGCCACAAAGTTACCTACACCGGCTCGCCGCGCCACAGAGCGGTACGGGGCCATGAACGCGTCCCTGACCTCATCAGCCAAGGCGGGCTGCGCGAGATTGTGGGTGACGCGCAAAAAGGCGGAAGACGTCGTCGTGCCCCACTTGTGAACGGCGGGATGAAGGGCCAATTGCAGGGCCGGGGGAAGTGAGAATCCGGCTGGGTGAACAGCCGTGTTGGTAAGAACGACGGCGGCCAGCTGGTCCTTGTGGCGGGTGGCCCAGCCAAGGGAAATAATGCCGCCCCAGTCGTGCCCCACGCTGATAATCGGACCGCTCAGGCCCAGATCGGCGGTGAAGTCGGAGAGGTCGGTGATGCGGTCTTCGAGGCGGCGGAAGGTGCCGGTGCGCTCAGAGAAACCCATGTCGAGCTGATCTACGGCGATGACGCGCCACGGGCCGCCGGTGGCCAAGGTCTCCGGGGAGGTGGCTTCTGCGAGCAGGGTCCGCCACAAATACGACCACGTGGGGTTGCCGTGCACACACAGCAGGGTACCGCGGGGCACAAGACCGGTGGCCAACACATCGGACTCGTTGTCCAGATAGTGCCACTGCCGGCTGGTGCCCTCGGGATCAACCGCGGCGGTGGAGGGAACGTTGCGAACGTGTCGCCACGCTGCTTCAACACCGGGCCACGGCTGAGAAAGCGGCTGTGCTTCAAGCTGAGAAAAAACAATTCCTTCAGAAGCCACTGCTACCACGCAATTTCCATCATGGCGGTGTTCAAACCGGAGCCAACACCCATGCACAGCACGCGGTCGCCACGGTTCAGGCTCTGGGATTCCTGGGCCAAGGTCATGGGCAAGGATGCCGGGCCCACATTGCCCCACTTGGGGAACGTGATGGGGACGCGGCCCTTGATCAGATCCACGGCCTTGATGATGGCGTTGGTGTAGGAGTTGGACACCTGGTGGGTCACGTAGCGGTCCATGGAACGCCAGTCCCAACCGTCGGTGTGAGCCTCATGCCAGGCATCGGTGACCAGTTCCAGGCCGTTGTCCAGCAGGCCCTTGGTGTCGGTGAACATGCCGTCGGGGCCGCCAACACACAGTTCATGGTGCTGGGTGCCTGCGCGGGAGACGCCACCCACAATACGGTGACCATCGGGGTGCAGATCCGCCGGACCCATGACGGCAGCGGCAGCACCGGAGCCCAAGGTCAAGGTGGCGAATTCCTTCAAGTAGTCTTCACGCGTGGACGATTCGGCATTGAGGCGCTTGAACGTGGTTTCCTGCGTGGCTTGGGCGTCCTCACCGGCAACGATCAAGGCGTACTTGATCTGACCCGAATCGATCATGTTTGCGGCCAAGGTCATGCCGTTGACGAATCCCAGGCAGGCGTTGGCCACATCAAAGTTCATGGCGGAGGACGGCAGGCCCAGGCCGTTGTGGACCTTGACGGCAACCGAGGGTTCCAGATTGCGGCGGGTCACGGAGGTGTTGATCAGCAAGCCCACCTGGCTGGCATCGATGCCGGCCTCGGCCAAGGCTTTGGCGCCAGCCTCGATGGCGGCGTCGTCAAAGTCGGTACCGGGAGCCCACCAGCGGCGTTCGTCCACACCGGCCACGCGTTCCAACAACCGTTTGGAGAGCCGTAAGCGTTTTAGGCTTGGGGCTAGGCGGGCGTCGAAGTCGCTGGACTTGACCACCACTGGAGCCTCAATGCTGGAAACAGCGAGCAAAGCGGTGTTGTGGTGACGAAACGTAGCGTTGCCGATCAAGTTCCAGCCTTTTTCTTGGGGTATATAGGTGTTAGGCGGCACCGGAAATCCAGTGACCGTTTCCTGATGTGTGCGGGATTGGTGCCGTAAAGCCGTTTATGATCCCCAAACATATCAAGACCCACCCTTAACTATGCACCTAATAGGGGTGTTCCCGCACATGCACCACGATGCATACACGGAGGCGGCGCCAGGGTGAGAGCGAGGAATTCACGATAGATTAGCTTGTGAGAAACGGCCCGGCGCAGGAGAAGAAAATAGTTTGCATCTAAAAAGTCTTTCCGTGCGCGGATTCAAGTCCTTCGCCTCGGCCACCACCTTTGACTTTGAACCCGGTGTGACAGCTGTTGTGGGCCCCAACGGCTCAGGGAAATCCAACGTGGTCGACGCGCTGGCCTGGGTCATGGGGGAGCAGGGAGCCAAGACCCTGCGCGGCGGCAAAATGGAAGATGTCATCTTCGCCGGCACCTCCGGCCGCCCCGCTTTGGGCCGCGCCCATGTGGCATTAACCATAGACAACACCGACGGCGCCCTGCCGATCGACTATGCCGAAGTCACCATTTCGCGCACACTGTTCCGTGCTGGTGGTTCCGAATACGCCATCAACGGCACAGCCTGCCGGCTCCTGGATATCCAAGAACTCCTTTCTGACTCGGGCCTGGGCCGGGAAATGCATGTGATCGTCGGCCAGGGGCAGTTGGACAAGGTTCTCCATGCCACACCTGAGGATCGCCGCGGCTTCATTGAAGAAGCAGCCGGTATCCTCAAACACCGCCGCCGCAAGGAAAAGACCCTCCGCAAGTTGGATGCCATGGGCGCCAACTTGGCAAGGCTGACAGATCTGACGGGCGAGATCCGCCGCCAGCTAACACCCTTGGGCAAGCAGGCCGCTGTGGCCAGGCGCGCCCAAAGCGTGCAGTTTGATGTGCGCGATGCCAAAGCACGCCTGCTCGCGGACGACATCCTCACCCTGACTCAGACCGTGGAACGTGATGAAGCAGCCGAACGCGAGCTCAAGAACCGCCGAATCCGTGTCGAAGAAGAACTCCAGGCGGCCCGCGCCCAGCAAGCAGCGTTGGAGCAACAAGCTGCGGCCGCCACCCCCGTGCTCAACGCGGCACGGGACAACTGGTACCAGCTCTCCGCCACCCGTGATCAACTCAAAGCCCTCGGTGTTCTCGCCGCGGAGCGTCGACGCCATCTCGGGGCGACCGAAGCGGCCCCTGATCCCAGCCGTGACCCCGACCGTTTGGCCGAACAGGCTGCCCGGCTGCGCGCCGAGGAGGCGGAGCTAGACCTCGCATTAGAGGAGCGCCGCTATGGACTGGAAACGGCCATGGAGATCAAGGAGGACGCCGAAGCTGCTGTCCGTGCCGAGGAGGAGCGGGTTCGTGAGCAGTTGCGTGCCGCCGCGGATCGCCGCGAGGGTCTGGCCAAGCTGGCTGGCAAGGTGTCCGCCGCGCGCTCCCGAGTGGAGTCTGCTGAGGCTGAGATCGGTCGCCTCCACAACAGCAAGGCTGCTGGCGCGGAACGGCACGCTGTTGCTTCGCAGGAATTCGCTGCGCTCGAATCCCAAGTTGCCGGTGTGGAGGAGGGCGAAGAACGCCTCGACGCCGACTATGAGGCCGCCGCCGCAGCTCTCGCCACCGTGGACGCGCAGATTGCCGCGCTCACGCAGGAGCAGCTGGCTGCCGAACGTGAGCGCGATTCCCTGACCGCCCGCCGCGATGCGCTCGCCGTGGGTCTGTTGCGCAAGGATGCTAGCGCCCAGCTACTAGAGGCCCGCCCCGAGGGGGTGCTGGCGTCCATGGCTCAGCTGCTGGTGGTGGTGCCCAGCCATGAGACAGCCATCGCCGCCGCCTTGAACGCCGCGGCAGAAGGCGTAGGAGTCACCGGTCTGGACGCAGCGCTTGCCGCCCTTGAGCTCGTCAAGACGCACGACGGCGGCCGCGTCACCTTGGTCCTCGCCGACTCCGCTACTCGAGCTGGCACAGGTGCTCGAGCTGGCACCGCCGGTCGAGACCAAGGCACAACAACTGCCGCAGCCGCTGCCGCAGCCGCAGTGCCCGGAGCCGTCGTCGCACGTTTGCAGGTGAGTGGTCCGCCCGAACTCGAACGGACGCTGGACGCGCTGCTCAGCGGCGTGGTGTTGGTTCCAGATATGAGCGCAGCCCAGGACGTCTTGGCGCAGAATGCGTTTCTGACGGCAGTGACAGCTGCCGGGGACGTGTTCACACAGTGGGTGGTTCAGGGCGGCTCGGCCACGGCGCCGTCACTGCTGGAATTGCAAGCTGCCGTAGATGAGACGGAAACGGGGCTGGCTCAGGCCATGGCCCGCGGCGAACAATCCCGCTTTGCGCTCGCAGGCTTGCAGGGGCAGCGCGGTGCTCTTGCACAAGCCGAATCTGATGCTCTAGCTGCGCTGAATGAGTCCGACGCCCGGTTGGCAGCAGTCGCTGAACGGCTGGGTATGTTGGGGGCTGCTTTGCGTTCGGCCGCTGGCGAGGCGCAACGTCATGAGCAAGCAGTGCAGGCCGCCACCGCCAACCTGGAACGGGAACAAGTTGCCCTCGAAGTTCTCGCGGCGCGGTTGGCAACAGCGCAAGTGGCCCCGGCCGACGTCGAACCTTCCATGGATGAGCGCGACGCCCTAGCCGCGGCTGCCACGGCAGCCAGGGCTGTGGAGCTGGAAACCCGCTTGTCCCTGCGCAGCACGGAGGACGCGTTGAACGCCGCGCGCAACCGTGCAGCGGCGCTGGAACGGGCGGCTGCCACGGAGCGGCAGGCACGGGAGCAGGCGGCCCAGCGTGCTGCGCGTCGGCTGTTCCAGGCGCGGAAGGCCGCCGCTGTGGCTGCGGCAACCACGCACATTTTGGAGCACGTTCAGGAGTCCATTGAGCTGGCCGAGCACGTTCGCGATGAGGCCGAGGAGCAGCGGGCCACGCGGGAAGTGGAGCTGATGGCTGTCCGCAGCGCCACGCTGGAGGCTGAGAAGGACTTGGCGCGGTTGACCGATTCCGTGCATAAGGACGAGTTGGCCCGTGCAGCGCAGAAGCTGCGAATTGAGACGTTGGAAAACAAATCGATCGAGGAATTAGGTCTCAGCGTGGACCACCTCATCAAGGAATACGGTCCCGAAACGCTGGTTCCGCTGGGTCCGGGTGAGGTCACCGATAAGTGGGCTGCACTGCGCGTGGCTGTGGATGACGACGGCAATGAAGTCCGCGAAGGTACTGTGTTTGTGCGCGAGGAGCAGGAAAAGCGGCTCAAACGGGCCGAACGCGATCTCGCCGCTCTCGGTAAGGTCAACCCCTTGGCCCTGGAGGAATTCGCCGCCCTGGAAGAACGCCACCAGTTCCTGTCCGCCCAGTTAGAGGACCTGAAATCCAGCCGCAAGGACCTGCTGGACATCATCAAGGAAGTGGACCAGCGCGTCGAGGAAGTGTTCACTGCCGCGTACGCGGACACCGCCGTGCAATTTGAACGAGTCTTTGGCCGGCTCTTCCCCGGTGGCGAAGGGCGCCTGGTCCTGACCGATCCGGAGAACATGCTGACCACCGGCATTGAGGTCGAGGCGCGGCCCGCCGGCAAGAAGATCAAGCGACTCTCCTTGCTTTCTGGCGGGGAGCGCTCGCTGACGGCCGTGGCTCTGCTCGTGGCCATCTTCAAGGCCAGACCATCACCGTTCTACGTCATGGACGAGGTGGAAGCCGCCCTCGATGACACGAACCTGGGCCGGCTCATCACCATTTTTGAGGAGCTGCGCGAGTCCAGCCAGCTCATCATCATCACGCACCAGAAGCGGACCATGGACGTAGCGGACGCGCTGTACGGCGTCTCCATGAGGGGCGACGGCGTCTCCACCGTCATCAGCCAGCGTCTAGACCGCGCCACATCCTAACGCGGCACCACTGTCCGGCAGGTTTTGAGTAACGCGGCATCAGTTTCCGGCGGGTTTTGAATAGCGCGGCATCAGTTTCTGGCGAGATCTTTACTGAACGCGAGGAACGGCAGGGACTCCGAGGGGACCTCGAGGGCGAACAGCGCCGTGTAGTTGGTGCTCAGGTAGAGGCCCCTGGCCTCGGGCTGACGCGGGCCGCCGAGCTGGCGCTCTTGCACGGGCCCGTGGTCAGCTCGTGGATCTGGCCGCGGCGGTCAAGGGATCTGCGGCGCTTGCGTCCCTGCGTCCCATCGTCTGATGGCTAGAGCAGTTTCGTGTCCTTCGCGGGTAGCCAGAACAGGAAGCTGATGAGCGCTACCGCGGTCGCCATGAGGAAAGCCGGTCCAAAGGAGAAGGCATCGACCAGCATGCCGGCTGCGATAGGTCCGATGATGGCGCCCAGATCTGAACTCATTTGGAAAGTCGCCAGTACCTTGCCGCCGGAGCGCTCGTTTCCAATGACGTCGGCGACGACGGCTTGCTGGGCGGGGCCCATGAGACCGCTGCCCAGACCTGCAATAGCGGAAACCAGGAAGAACCAGAACTCGTTGCCCGTGAAGCCAAGAACTCCCATGGCGATGCCATTGACGGCCAGCCCGGAGAGGATCATGGGTTTGCGGCCCCAGGTGTCAGCCAGTTTTCCTGAGAAGGTCAGCGCAACGCCGGTCCCCACGGCAAATACGGCAAGTGACAGGCCGGCCACTTCTGTCCCGGCTTCCAAGGCCACTGTGGCGAAGAGCGGAACCAGAGCCATGCGAATACCGAAAGCGGACCAACCATTGGCGAACCCCGAGGTCAAGACGGCGCGGTAGGCCGGCATGCACAGGGCTTCACGCAGCGGAAGTACCGCCTTTTTCACAGCAGTCGTAACACCGGCCCCATTCCTGGTCCCACTACCTGACTGAAAACCTGTCCCATTGTCTGTGGCAGCCCCGGTCCTTGCTTGTGCAGCAGCCCGGCGAGCAGCGGCAGCAACAGAGGGTAACTGGGTAGCCACCAAGAGGGCTACCAACACCAGTGCGGCCGCGTACACCAGGAATGGAAGCTGCATTCCGAGACCTGCCAGCAAGCCACCGACAGCTGGGCCAGCAATATTGCCGAGCAGAAATGATCCGGCATAGAGACTTGAAATCCGTCCGCGGGCCTGTGGGGGAGCGAGCCTGATCAGCAGTCCCATGGCTGCCACCGTGAACATGGTTGAACCAATTCCACCCAGGCCACGGTAGAGAAGTAGCTGCCAATAGTTCTGAGCGAAGGCGCATGCAGCGGACGACGCGGCAACGATCAGGATGCCAAGAATGTAGGTGCGGCGTTCTCCCATCCGCTCCACGAGCCACCCGCTCATGGGGGCAAACAGCAACCGGGTGAACGCAAAAGCGCTGACCACCACGGCGGCAGCGCTGACGCTTACGTCGAAGCTCTGCGCGAATTGCGGCAGCACCGGGGCCACGATGCCAAAGCCAATGGCAATCATGAACGCAGCTGCGACCAGGACCTTGATGTCACGGGGCAGTTTCACCACGGGCAGATCAGAAGATTTCTTCGCAGGCGGAGTATTCGAGGAGGAAGTAGAGGGTGACATCACTGATGAGTGTCCCACAAAGGGCCAAAAATGGTGTAAAAACGGGCTCCTTCCATGCCCGTGAGAGACTGGTGGAGTGAACGAACTTCTCCCCATCATCCTGTCCATCGTGGTTGGACTCGCCGTCATTGGCGGTCTCATCCCCGTCTTCCTCAAGGCCCGCCGGAACAGCCAGAATTACACCGGCCCGCGCGACGCCAATGATCCGGCCCCGCTGGACTCTGCTGGCCCCCAAAGCGGTGATGCCCAAGGTGGTGGCACCTTGGTGGAGGACCGCCCGGAAACCCAGGTGCCGCCGTCGGACCTTGAAACCGTAGAGCTTGAGCCGGAAGCGCCAGCGGCACCTTCGCTAGAGACCCCGCTGCCCGTTGAGGGCCGTCTGGTGCGCCTGCGTGCCCGCCTAGCCAAGTCCAACAACGCGCTGGGCAAGGGCCTGCTCGCGCTGCTGTCCCGCGACACCATTGATGAAGATGTGTGGGAAGAGGTCGAGGAGACGCTGCTGCTGGCGGACATCGGCACCGATTCCACGATGGAATTGGTGGACACGCTGCGCGACCGCGTGAAAGTTCTGGGCGTCCGCAGCCCCGAACATGTCCAGTCGATGCTGCGCGAAGAACTCATCAAACTGGTCGATCCCACCATGGACCGCACCCTGAACATCACCCGCCACGATGACCGCCCGGCCGTGCTCATGGTGGTTGGCGTCAATGGCGTGGGCAAGACCACCACCGTTGGCAAGCTGGCCCGCGTGCTGGTGGCCGAGGACAAGGACGTGCTCCTGGGCGCGGCTGATACCTTCCGCGCCGCCGCCGCCGAGCAGCTGGCCACCTGGGGTGCCCGCGTTGGCGTTCCCACTGTGAAGTCCGACGTCGATGGGGCAGACCCAGCCTCCGTCGCCTTTGAGGCGGTCAAGGTGGGCATCGAGCAGGAAGTTGACGTTGTCATGATTGATACGGCCGGCCGCTTGCAGAACAAGGTTGGCTTGATGGACGAGCTCGGCAAGGTCAAGCGCGTCATTGAAAAGCAGGCCACGGTTGACGAGGTGCTGCTGGTGCTTGATGCGACCACCGGGCAGAACGGCCTGACCCAGGCCAAGGTTTTCGCCGAGGTTGTCAACATCACCGGCATTGTGCTGACCAAGCTTGACGGCACCGCCAAGGGTGGCATCGTAGTGGCCATCCAGAAGACGCTCGGCGTGCCGGTCAAGCTCGTTGGCTTGGGCGAAGGCGCCGACGACCTGGCCCCGTTCGACGCCGAAAGCTTTGTGGATGCACTGCTGAACTAGCTGACCTAGCCGAGCGAGTGCCAGGGAATCGGTTCTTGCCTGAGCACCAGAAAATGTCCGCTACGGCGGGCATTTTCTGTTTTAAGCGCCAGCTTCACAAGCGGGACGACCTCGGCCAACTGGGCAGCTTAGTGTTACTGACAGGTTGGGCCAGCCTAGTTAGAAACATGCCCGAAACCTACCCGTCGCAACGAGTTAACCTACGCGCCCCAAATGTAACGCCGTGGAAACTTAGTCCGCGCCATCACGAAACACGCAAGCACTTTCATTGTAAGAGTCCACCCTGCACAGCCTCGAAGAAGCGGCCGGCAACAACTCTTGCAACGAAAGGCCAGCCCAATGAACACTGGCGATACAGCATGGGTCCTCATCTCAGCAGCACTAGTTCTGCTGATGACACCGGGGCTTGCATTCTTCTACGGCGGCATGACTCGCGCCAAGGCCGTCCTGAACATGATGATGATGAGCTTCGGAGCCATCGGCGTAGTTGCCGTCCTCTGGGTGATGTTTGGTTACTCCGCAGCTTTTGGAACTGACCTAGGTGGAGGACTGCTCGGCAACCCGTTGGAGAAGCTGGGGCTGCAGGGCGTCCTGGATACCGGCGACGGCGCGCCGCTAGTGGGCACCATCCCCGAGATTGTTTTTGTTGGCTTCCAAGCCGTCTTCGCCATCATCACCGTGGCACTGATCACCGGCGCCATCGCTGACCGTGCCAAGTTCGGTGCCTGGATGACGTTCGCTGCCATCTGGGTCACGGTGGTCTACTTCCCCGTAGCGCACTGGGTGTTCTCTTTCACCGAAGACGCCAACGGCAACCCCACAGGTGGTTGGATCGGCCAAGGCATGGGAGCCATTGACTTTGCCGGCGGAACCGCCGTACACATCAACGCAGGTGCCGCGGCTCTGGCGCTCGCCCTGATCCTTGGCCGCCGCAAAGGCTTCGGCAAGGATCCCAGCCACCGCCCTCACAACCTCCCGTTCGTCATGCTCGGTGCCGGCCTGCTCTGGTTCGGTTGGTTCGGCTTCAACGCCGGATCCGCGCTCGGCGCCAACGCTGTAGCCGGGTACGCCTGGATCAACACCCTCGCCGCCCCTGCCGCAGCAATCCTTGGCTGGCTGGTAGTTGAGAAGCTCCGTGACGGACACGCCACCTCCCTTGGTGCCGCCTCGGGTGCCGTGGCCGGTTTGGTCGCCATCACCCCGGCATGCTCGGCCCTGACTCCTATGTGGTCCATCGTGCTGGGTCTGCTGGCTGGTGCAGTATGCGCCCTGGCGGTTGGCTTGAAGTACCGTCTGGGCATCGATGACTCGCTCGACGTCGTTGGCGTTCACTTGGTGGGTGGCCTGGTTGGCACCTTGTTCATTGGCCTCGCTGCCGATCCCAACTCTCCCGCAGCCGGAACGGGCCTGTTCTACGGCGGCGGACTGGAACTTCTCGGCAAGCAGGCAATCGCTGCCGGAGCAGTCATGATCTACTCATTCGTCATCGCCTACGCCATTGGCTGGGTCATCAACAAAACCATGGGCTTCCGGATTTCATCTGCCGACGAGGCAGCAGGAGTGGACGTATCAGTCCACGCCGAGTCCGCTTACGACTTCGGTGGCCGCGCCACCGGCAGCTTTGTACCGATGACCGAGAAGCGCAGCGTCACCTCCGAGCCCGCAACGGCCGCCACCACCGAAGTAAAGGTAGACGCATGAAACTGATCACCGCCATCATTCGCCCCGAACAACTCGAAGACGTCCGCAACGCGCTGGAAAGCTACGGCGTACAAGGCCTGACCATCAGCGGGGCACACGGCTACGGACGTCAGCGCGGGCACACCGAAGTCTACCGAGGCGCCGAGTACGCAGTGGACCTCCATGCGAAAATCCGGATCGAAGTTCTAGCCTCTGATGAGGTGGCCTGGGATCTGATGGACATCATTGTGGGTAGCTCCAACACTGGAAACCCCGGCGATGGCAAGGTCTGGATGGTCGCCGTGCAAGAAGTAATGCGCGTGCGAACCGGCGAACGAGGCGTCGCCGCGATCTAGCCTCACGATCGGTCCAGTCCCACCGTCAAAGAGACGCTCGCAGCCACACCCAATCATCTGGTGTGGCTGCGAGCGTCTTTGTCGGTCCTAAGCTGGCCATACAGAAGAGAGACCATACAGAAGAGAGTCAGTCCCCGCTGGTAGTCCACGTCTCTGGTCCGGTGGAGCCAGCCGGGTATTCCTCCATGGGGACGGTTGCCGCCTTCCAGGCTGCGAATGCCGGTTCCACGATCCGCCAGCACTCTTCGGCAGTGTCTCCGCGTACGGACAACAGCGGGTCCTCGCTGAGTACGCCGTCGAGCACTTCACCATAGGGCAGTAGAGGATCGCTACCCAGTTCAGATTCCAGCTGTACCCGATCGAGTGTGAAGAGATCGCCGGGGCCAATGACGTCCAGATCCAGGGTTAGGGACTCCGGGCCGAAACCAATGTGCATGCGAGTGGGGGAGTCGGTGCCTTTGAAGCCTAGGGGCAAATGGGGGACCGGCTTGAAGGTGACTACGGCTTCCTTGCGGGTCCGGCCCAGCGCCTTCCCGGAACGCAAGATGAACGGCACTCCGGCCCAGCGCCAGTTGTTCACATAGACCTCTACCTCGGCCAGGGTCTCGGTATCGTTGGCCGGGTCAACGCCGTCTTCGGAGAGGTAATCGGGCACCTGGCGGTCGCCAATGGTGCCGGCTGTGTAGCGGGCCCGGCGGGTGTGGGAGACGAAGTCGGTACTGCCGTGCGGGCCGATGGTGCTGGCACGCATCACCGCGGCGATGTTGGAGCGGACATCGTTTGCTTCCAGTGTTGCCGGCGGTTCCATGGCCATGATCGCCATGATTTGCAGCAGATGGCTCTGGATCATGTCCCGGCCGGCTCCTGCATGATCGTAGTAGCGGGCGCGGTTCTCCAAGGTGAGGGATTCATCGAAAATGATCTCCACCTTTTCAATGTGCTCACTGTTCCACGAATGCTCCAAGAGGCGGTTGGCAAAGCGCAACCCCATGATGTTCAGGACCGTGGACTTGCCCAAGAAATGATCTACGCGGTGGATGTGGTCCTCTGGAACCAGCTTGGCCAAGGTGGCGTTGAGCGCCCGGGCAGATTCGGCACTTGAACCGAACGGCTTCTCCATGACCAACCGGGTGCCCGGAGGCAGTTCCTTGGCCAACAGCGTTTCACAGGCCTTCTGGCTTACCGCCGGTGGCAGGGCAAAGTACAGCGCAACAGGGCCTTCAACAGTTGCAAGGAATTCTCCCAAGGCGCCCTTGGCCGTGACATCGAGCTGGTGATAGCTGCTGCCCTCTTGGACCCTTTGCAATTCCTCCCGGCCCTCGGAACTGGAGTCTGACTCGAGGGAGAATGCATCAGCGAAACTACCGCTGAGCCGTTCCTGCCATTGCGCCGGCGACCAGTCATCGCTACCGGCGCCCACCAGCTGCAGCCCGGGCGCGCGGCCCGAGGCAATGAGCCGGGCCACACCGGGCAACAGGAGCCGGCCGGTGAGATCACCTGAGGCCCCTAAAATCACTAACGTCTTGACCCGCCCACCCGGGCTGGCCGCGGAAGTCGGGGACCCGGCGTCGTGCGTGGAATTCGGATTGGCAGAGGCTTCGGTGTTTTTCATCACCCCTTCAGCATGCCACCAAACGGGGCCAATTTTCAGGGTGTTGCGCTGGTGCGTGGCGGAAATTTTCCCCGTGGCGCAATTGCCAAAGTTGAAACGGAATGTGCAGCGAAGAGTCGGCGTAGTTGGTACCCTTGATAGTTAAGTCCCTCAGGAAAGGGAGTGGGGCGGTGTTAGCGCCGTTCCGCCGTTCTCATCCTGACTAACGTAAATTGCCGCGTTCATGCGCGGGCCGGCCGCAGGGCTGTCCCGCGCGGGCGTTGGTTAATCCCTGACGAAAGAAGTACCCGGCGCGTGTTCAACTCCCTATCTGACCGGCTGACAGCAACTTTTAAGAACTTGCGTGGCAAGGGACGGCTGAGCGAGGCCGACGTCGATGCCACAGTGCGCGAGATCCGCCGCGCCCTCCTGGACGCCGATGTTGCCGTGCCCGTGGTCCGCGCGTTCACCGCCAAGGTCCGCGAACGCGCCCTGGGCTCGGAGGTCAACGAGGCGCTGAACCCGGCGCAGCAGATCGTGAAGATCGTCAACGAGGAACTCGTTGCCATCCTTGGCGGCGAAACCCGGCGCATCAACTTGGCCAAGAACCCGCCCACCGTGATCATGTTGGCCGGTCTGCAGGGTGCTGGTAAAACCACCCTCGCCGGAAAGCTGTCCAAGTGGCTCAAGGGTCAGGGTCACAGCCCGCTGTTGGTCGCCGCGGATTTGCAGCGCCCCAACGCCGTCAAGCAGCTGCAGGTCAACGGTGAGCGCGCAGGCGTTCCCGTCTTTGCACCGCACCCCGGCGTGTCCAGCGAGTTTGAATCCGCAACTGGCGATCCCGTCGCCGTTGCCCAGGCCGGTATTGCTGAGGCCAAGTCCAAACTGTACGACGTGGTCATTGTTGACACCGCCGGCCGCCTGGGTATTGACGCTGAACTGATGAAGCAGGCTGCGGATATCCGCGCCGCCATCAACCCCGACGAGGTCCTGTTCGTCATTGACGCCATGATTGGTCAGGATGCCGTCAACACGGCCCAGGCCTTCAATGAGGGCGTCAACTTCACCGGCGTTGTGCTGACCAAGCTCGACGGCGACGCCCGCGGTGGTGCCGCACTCTCGGTTGCCTCGGTGACCGGCAAACCCGTCATGTTCGCGTCCACCGGTGAGGGCTTGGACGATTTCGAGCTGTTCCACCCGGACCGTATGGCCAGCCGTATCCTAGACATGGGCGACGTCCTCACGCTCATCGAGCAGGCTGAAAAGAACTGGGACAAGGGCGAAGCCGAGCGGATGGCGCAGAAGTTCGCCGACCAGGAAGACTTCACCCTGGATGACTTCCTCGCCCAGATGCAGCAGATCCGCAAAATGGGCTCCATGAAGAAGATGCTCATGATGATGCCCGGCGCCGCCGGCATGCGTCAGCAGCTGGAAAACTTCGACGAGCGCGAGATCGACCGGGTCGAAGCCATCGTCCGCTCCATGACCCCGCACGAGCGTGTTGCGCCGAAGATCATCAACGGTTCACGCCGCGCACGCATCGCCAAGGGTTCTGGCGTTCATGTCTCCGAGGTCAACGGCCTGCTGGAGCGCTTCGGCCAGGCTCAGAAGATGATGAAGAAGATGGCGCAGGGTGGCGGCATCCCCGGCATGCCCGGCGTTGCAGGCCCCGGCGGCTTCAATAGCGCCCGCAAGGGTAAGCAGGGCGCCAAAAAGAAGGCGCGCTCCGGCAACCCGGCCAAGGCGGCTGCCGAGTTGAAGGCCGCACAGGAGAAGGCCAACGCGCCCAAATCCCTGCCCACGGGCGCTGCTTTTGGCGCCGGCGCTCAGGACTTCGACCCTTCGAGTTTGAACCTGCCCAAGGGATTCGAGAAGTTCCTGGGCAAGTAGTTTTCAGCGGCCAGTTTTAATGGCTGGGCCCTGTCCGCGTTGTTGATTTACGACGCCGGACGGGGCCTTTCGCTGTCTCGCGGGGGTTGTCGCCGTGGTAAACCCGCGTAGGCATAGGAATGGCGGGCTTTGTCAGAGCTATCCGGTAACCTGCATCAATGAGTAAAACCCGGATTGTGTTTATCCACGGCATGGATAGCTATGGGGCCGCTGCCTGGCCAGCCCAACACCTCCTCGCCGGGAACTACGATTGTCTCTTTCTGAAGCGGACGGGATTCGACGCCGTCGCACCTCCTGCCGCAACTGACTTTGCCGCCGACGCCAAGATTGTCATCGACGCTCTCGGCCGCGGTGGGCACGTAGTGGCTCACGCCCAAGGCGCAGTGGCCGCCATGATGGCAGCGGTGCAGCGGCCAGATTTGGTCCGCTCGCTCATTTTGATTGAGCCATTGCTGCCGTCACTGACTGCCGAACTGCCCGCAACCGCGGCCTATTCAAGGCGTGTGCAGGAATTGTTTGCCCGCTCCGAGGTACTTGGCGATGCGGAATTTCTGATGGAGTTCAATACCCTGCTGGCCATCACCACGGCGGGAACTGCGGAGCCGGTGATTCGCCGGGCTGCCCGGGCCAGGTTGCAATTGCCTTCGGCAGAGGCTCCGCTGCTGATCGTCCCGGGAGTACCCACCTTGGTCCTTACCGGAGGGTGGGAACCGCTGTACGAAGAGGTCGCCGACTACCTTGAAAGTACTGGCGCCAAACACGTGGTCCTTCGTAGCGGGCACCGGCCGCAAGATACCACCGACGGTGCCGCGCAGATCGAGCAGTTCATTGAAGCAGCGCAGCGCGGGGTCTAAGGGCCCAGTGCCAGCCGATTCGCAGCAAGCCATTCTGATTGTCACAGCCAGCGGATAGTCTTTTGAGATGTTGGAAATCCGCCCGGCCGCATTGACAGAGTTCGCGCTGCTGCCTGCCATCGAAGCCGACGCCGATTCGGCTTTTGAAACCCTGGATCCGCCCATCTCCATTGCAGACTTTCCCGCGCCAGACTCGGCGGAAGATTACGCCGACGCTTTTCACATCATGGTGGCCGGGCGCCCGCCAGCGGGTTTTGTCAGGCTGGAGATCGTCGACGGCCAAGCACATATGGCGCAATTGTCGGTGAGCCCGCAGTATGCGCGGCAGGGGATCGGACGCCAGCTGGTCAACGCGGCCATTGCCTGGGCCACCGAAGCCGGTTTTCATTCCATGACACTGACTACTTTTGCGTCCATTCCGTTCAATGGACCCTTTTATGCAAGCTGTGGCTTTAGTGAGCTTCCCCACGAACAGTGGACGCCAGCGCTGGCAGAACTGCGCAACCATGAGGCTTTTCTGGATGTCAAGGGTGCCCGGGTAGTCATGAGAATAAAACTAACCCCTCGGGAATAGGTTGAAGCTTCAAGTAGTTTGCTACTATATAAGTAATAACAAGCCAACAAGCCTTGGAGACATCATGACTGTACAAAACGATCTGCTTTCCGCCGACCTCACCATGGGCACTGTGATGCTCAAGGTTGGCGATATGACAAACATGAGCAACTACTACCAAAAGGCCCTCGGCCTGGATGTGGTTGCCGAAGCCGACGGTGGTCAGTACCTGGGACGCGGTACCACCCCGCTGGTGCACCTGCAGCCCGCTGGTGGCCTGCACATTCCCGGCCGCGGCGAAGCTGGCCTGTTCCACACCGCTTTGCTCTTTGATGATCAGGCATCGCTGGCCGCCACCGTGGCAAGTGCGGCCCAGTACAGCCCGCAGGCTTTTGCCGGCAGCGCCGATCACCTGGTCTCCGAAGCCTTCTACTTCACCGATCCCGAAGGTAACGGCATCGAGCTCTACTGGGACCGCCCCCGCGACGCCTGGAAATGGGTCAACGGCGAGGTAGAAATGGCTTCCTTGGCTCTTTCGCCCCAGCGCTACCTGCAGCAGCACCTCACCGAAGAGGCTGTTGTGGGTCAGCGCAACACCGACGCCGGCATTGGCCACGTCCACCTACAGGTTGGCGACGTCAAGACGGCAGAGCAGTTCTACGTTGACACCCTCGGCTTCGAAAAGACCTCAGGCTTCCACGGCCAGGCACTGTTCGTCTCGGCCGGTGGCTACCACCACCACATGGCAATGAATGTCTGGAACAGCCGCGGCGCCGGCCCCCGTAAGGACACCTTGGGCCTTGGTGAGGTACTCATCCAGCTCCCAGGCAAGGACGACGTCGGGGCCTTGGGTGAGCGTTTGGCCCACCATGGCATTGCCGTCGCCAACACCGGCGCCGATCTCCGCTTCGAGGATCCGTGGAAGAACCAAATTCGCGTTAGTGTTGATTCCGTACAGTCCGCTTAGTTAATCAGCGGGCCTCCCCAGCACCTCAAACCCTGCTAGGTGCCGGGCCACCGACTTGAAAGGCTTCTGCGTGGCCAATTACTCTGAGTTCTTCATCGCCGACCACCACCAGGCAGTCGCCCGGGCCAAGGCGCGGCAATCCGGAAAATCACCCAAGATCGATGTGCCGGTGCTGCCGACCCCCGGTCTGAGCGACTTTGAGATTGAAGTACTTGGCGAATTTGCCGTCAAGAAAGTCCATGCAACCGGTGTTGCTGCCGAGCTGAGCTTGGTTGACATTGAGCTCGATACCCTCTTCGCCGTTCCTGATGCGCTGTTGGAGGTCTTCGCCGAGCTCAACGCTCCCGAGGATCCCGAAGACGTAGCCGAGCTAGCAGCTCAGTGGGCTGGTGCCGAGGAGATGGAATCCACTCCCGAGGTCACCGAACCGCTACTGCGTGCACTGACCGCCATGGCCGCCGCGGCGGTGGCGGCCTCTGAAGACAACGCCAAAATGAGCCTGTTCTTCTACTCGGCCGAGTAACTCCCAGCCGCTCCCACCGCTCGCTAGCTGACAGGGCGCGGAAATGAAGCCGATCCCGCTTTCTGAGCCCGAAATTCCGGGATCAGAAAGCGGGATCGGCTTCATTTTTGCGAAGGCGCACCCTCCGCTCCTCGGTCATGACGGATAACACACAACACAGGTTGCGTCACGCGTCGCACACCCCACCTTTAATCTGGCATAATGAACAGGTACTCGATCCACGTGGCCCCTCTCTCCGCGTGCTGGTCCTGTCCTTAGAAGTCCGCAGCACGGCCCGCCCCACGGGAGCGTAAAACGGATTTCGCCCCTTTTCCGAAACAGGAGTAACCACAAAAGTGGCTGTAAAGATTCGCCTTAAGCGCTTTGGTAAAATGCGCGCCCCGTACTACCGCATCGTCGTCATGGACTCACACTCAAAGCGTGACGGCCGTGCCATCGAGGAAATCGGTAAGTACCACCCGACCGAAAACCCGTCCTTCATCGAGGTCAACAGCGACCGCGCTCAGTACTGGCTCTCCGTCGGTGCTCAGCCGTCCGAGCCTGTTGCCAAGATCCTGAAGATCACCGGTGACTGGCAGAAGTTCAAGGGACTCAAGGGCGCCGAAGGCACCTTGAAGACCAAGGCTCCCAAGGAAGCATTCGTTGCTCCGGAAGCCAAGAACGTTGTTGTCAAGGAAGCCATCACCAAGAAGGCCAAGAAGGCTGACGAGGCAGAAGTAACTGAGAGCACCGAGGCTGAGTAGCTTGTTGGCTGAAGCGCTGGAGCATCTTGTCCGCGGGATCGTTGATTCTCCCGAGGACGTTAAGGTGAGCGTCAAGAACAACCGCCGCGGGGAATCCCTCGAGGTGCGCGTTCATCAAGACGATCTAGGTCGGGTTATTGGCCGCCAGGGCCGCACCGCTCGCGCATTGCGCACAGTGGTTTCCGCTCTGGCCCACGGCGAGCCGGTACGTGTTGACGTTGTTGACACGGATCGCCGCCACTAACCTGCCCAGAGCTTGCGCAGCTAAGGCTGCAACAAGTTTTCAGCAGTAAAGCCAAACGTTTGGCCCCGGCACCATAATGGTGACGGGGCCAAATTTTTCCCCAAATTTCAGTAACAACTTAGGAGTTCCCATGCAGGTCCAGGTCGCCCGGATTGGCAAGCCCCACGGCATCAAGGGTGAGGTCACCGTTTTGGTCCTTACCGACGCCCCCGATTCCCGCTTCGCGGTCGGCTCCGAGTTCGTGGTGGAGCCGGCAAAGATCGGCAGCTTGACGGTCAAGAGCTCGCGCTGGAACAAGGACATTCTCCTGCTGGGATTCGAAGGCACTAACACCCGCAACGACGCCGAACTGCTCCGTGGCGCCACGATGTTCTTCGAATCCGATGATGACGAGGATGACGACGCTTGGTACGAACATGAGCTGCTCGGCCTTGAAGTTCGGGTTGGCGCCAAGAAGGTTGGCAAGGTCGCCGGGTTGCGGACCCAGGCCGTGCAGGACCTGCTCATCGTTGAAGACAATGAAGGCGATGAAGTCCTGGTGCCTTTCGTCGACGAGATCGTCCCCGAGGTCAACATTGAGGACGGCTACGTGCTAGTCACTCCGCCGGCTGGCCTGTTCACCGTCAACAAGGATGTTTCGGAAAACGATGAGAGTGGCGAAGCTGCCGATCTCAGTGGCGCTGACGGTGCTGATGGTTCGGAAGGAACGCCCGAATAATGCGGTTCGACGTTGTCAGCATCTTCCCTGAATACCTGGCGCCCCTTGACCTGAGCCTGATTGGCAAGGCTCGCACCGAAGGTCTGCTCGAGCTGGCGGTCCACGACCTGCGCAGCTACACGGCAGATCGCCACCGCACCGTGGATGACACACCCTACGGTGGCGGCGCTGGCATGGTCATGAAGCCGGAGCCGTGGGCGCAGGCGTTGACCGACATTGCGGCCGCCTCTCCCACGTCCGACGGCGTGCGGCCCACCTTGATCGTGCCGTCACCTGCGGGTGAGGTTTTCACCCAGGCGTTGGCTTACGAGCTGGCCGAGACCGAACACCTTGTCTTCGCTTGCGGCCGTTACGAAGGAATCGATGAGCGGGTCCTGGAATGGGCTGCCGATGAGTACATCGTCCGCCCTGTCAGTTTGGGCGACTACGTGCTCAACGGTGGTGAAGTTGCTGTTTTGGCAATGGTTGAGGCCATTGGCCGGCTGATCCCCGGAGTAGTGGGGAACCCGGAGTCCCTCATTGAAGAATCCCACTCTGACGGGCTGCTGGAGTACCCCGTCTACACCAAACCATCCTCATGGCGTGAGCGGGAAGTGCCGGATGTGCTGCTCAGCGGTAACCACGGCAAGATCGCCAAGTTCCGCAAGGAATTGCAGTTGCGTCGCACAGCCGAACGCCGTCCAGACCTGATTCATGCCCTCGATGTTTCCAGTTTTAGCAAGACGGACCGTAACGTGCTCTGGGAACTCGGGTACGCCGTCGTCGATGGTAGGGCCGTGCGTCGCGACGACGCATGAACACAGCGACGACGCATGAGCACAGTGAAGCCGCGTCTGAACTGTGACGTTTTGAGCACTTGGGCCACCGCACTGGATTAGCGAGATGGCCATGGGTGTGGCAAAATAAATAGATGTGCCTACTGGGCGCGTTCCTGCCACAGGGGGAGCGATCGTCAACAGGGCGGCACGCTGGTATTCCATCCATGGAATCCGGTCCAATTCTTTCGCTTCTCATGACTGGCTTTGTGCCGTCCCTGAGAAACGTGACACAAAGTAAATGACCTGTGGCGTTTGCCTGGAGTGAGAAAAATGCAGATTCTCGATTCTGTTGACGCAGCTAGCCTGCGTAGCGACATCCCCGCCTTCCGTGCCGGCGATACCGTCAATGTTCATGTGAACATTATTGAAGGTTCCCGCTCACGTGTTCAGGTATTCAAGGGCTTCGTCCTTGGCCGCCAGGGCGACGGCGTCCGCGAGACCTTCACGGTCCGCAAGATCTCCTTCGGCGTCGGTGTAGAGCGTACCTTCCCGGTACACTCCCCGGTCCTGGAAAAGATCGAAGTTGTCACCAAGGGTGACGTTCGCCGCGCCAAGCTGTACTACATGCGCAACCTGCGCGGCAAGGCTGCCAAGATCAAGGAAAAGCGCGACAACCTCCCCACCAAGTAATAAAGGGGAGTCGCACTTTGACTCAAGCGAAACGCCAGTCCAGGAAACTGGGCTGGCGTTTTGTGGTTCTGGCGGTAGTGGTGCTCTTCCTCTTCCTGGCCTTGCTGCGCAACGTCTGGATTGATGTCTACTACATCCCGTCTGAATCGATGGAACCGCTACTGCTCACCGGCGACCGTGTGCTGGTGTCCCGCCTTGCTTTCACCAACAAACCCATTGAGCGCGGCGACGTGGTGGTCTTTGACGGCAGAGGTTCCTTCCTGCCGTTGAAATCTGGTGCAGGAGAAGTGGCAGACGGCATCGTGGGGGCCGGCCAATGGCTGGGGATGGTTCCCAACGACAATATGTATGTGAAGCGGGTGCTCGGCGTTGCTGGCGACACCGTGAAATGTTGCTCCACGGACGGATCCTTGGAAATTAATGGTGTCCCCGTTACTGAGAATTACCTGTATCCCGGGGACGAGCCCAGCGCGTTGACGTTCGAGGTGACGGTTCCGCAGGGTAAGTTGTGGCTTATGGGTGATCACCGCAATGTTTCGCTGGATTCGCGATCCCTCTTGGGAGCGCCCGGCGGAGGATTGATTTCAACCGATCGGGTGATTGGCACTCCCATCGCCACGGTGTGGCCGCTGGGGAGACTACATCTGATTGACAACGATTCCAGCAGCGGAAAAACCAGTGGCGGACTGCCCTAGCTCGTTTCCTAACACCCTGACTGCTTAACACCCTGACAGGGTGTGTACGCACATTTTTGACCTGACTTTGCTAAGGAAATAAACGTTGACGCAACACAGTGTGCCGGAAGAAACCGGTGAGCCGGATCCCCACGAGGGAACCGAGCCGGTCGCTTCCGACGCGCGGGTGCGGCAGGATCTACGAGCCCGTCATTTGAACTCGGGCCAGGCAGCGGAGAATGCGGATCACCGAGCGGCCGAGCCGGCCACACCCGGCCAGCGCTTCGCCCGGCAGGCGCTGGCGTGGGGCAAAGAGATTCTCACCATTGTTGTGATTGCCTTGGTTCTCTCCTTTCTCATCAAGACGTTCTTGTTTAGGGCCTTTTTCATTCCGTCGGGATCGATGGAAAACACGCTGCAAATCAATGACAGGATCTTCGTCAATCTGCTGGTGCCTGAGCCCATCGGTCTCAAGCGCGGCGACATTGTGGTCTTCAAAGACACCCAGGGATGGCTCAAAGAAGAGCCTGTTGCTAACAAACCTTCGGGTTGGCTCAATGATGTGGCCACCTTTATTGGCCTAGCACCGGACAGCTCTGAGCAGCACTTGGTCAAGCGGATCATTGGTATGCCGGGGGATAAGGTCATCTGCTGCAATAACGACGGCAAGCTGACCATCAACGGTGCCGCCATCACCGAGCCCTATCTTTTCCCGGGCGCAGCGCCGTCGGAATTCACCTTTGAGGTCACCGTTCCTGAGGGACACTTGTGGGTATTGGGCGACCACCGCAATAATTCACAGGATTCGCGCTATCACCAGAGCTTCAACAGCACCGGTTTTGTCCCCATCGCCGATGTTGAGGGCCGGGCGATTGTGATTGCCTGGCCCCTGAACAGGGTGGGAATCCTGGGCAATTACCCGGACGTTTTTGCCGACGTTCCTGATCCCAAGAGCGTCAGTGACGCGCCCCAGCCGCAGCCCACCGTCTCGACAGGTCCATAAATGGCTGCCGCCGCACCCACCCTTGAATGGGAAAAAGAACTCGCAACCCAGGGTTACCAAGCCGTGGCCGGCTGCGATGAAGTGGGCCGGGGCTCCCTCGCCGGACCCGTCAGTGTTGGGGTGGTCATCATCCATCCCGAATCCACGGTTGAGCTCCCCGGCGTCAAAGACAGCAAGCTACTGCGAGTTCCCGTCCGCGAAGCACTCGTGCCCACCATCATTGATTGGGCGGCTGCAAGTGCCGTTGGTCATGCCTCGGCGCTGGAAATTGATGCGTTGGGGTTGGTGGCAGCTCTGCGCCTCGCAGGCCAGCGCGCCATGGCCCAGGCGGCGGCCTCGGTGATCCCTGACTTTGTGATTCTCGATGGCAATCAGGACTGGCTTTCTGTCCCGCAACAAATCGGGTTGGACTTGTTCACGGTCCCAGAAGCAGAACTAGAGCAGCCCGTCGCAGCGCCGTGGCGGATTCAAACACGCATCAAGGCGGATATGACGTGCATGTCCGTTGCCGCTGCCAGCGTCTTGGCTAAGGTGGAGCGTGACGCCATCATGGCGGGCCTCGCACAGGAGTTCCCTGCGTTCGGCTGGGACTCCAATATGGGTTATGGAACGCCGGTACACAAGGCAGCAATTGCTGAACTCGGCGCCACCGACCACCATCGCAAGACCTGGCGACTCGTATAGTTTTCGCCACCCCAGCGGCCCCGTTGGGAAAGTGGGGTCCCGGTGATGGATGATGGAAGCATGAGTGCTGAGGATCTGGAAAACTACGAAACCGAGATGGAACTGCAGCTTTACCGCGAATACCGCGATGTGGTGAATCTTTTTAGCTATGTGGTGGAGACTGAACGCCGCTTCTACCTGGCCAATCACGTGGACCTGCAAGCCCGCTCGGCCGACGGCGAAGTGTATTTTGATCTGACCCTGCAGGACGCGTGGGTGTGGGATGTTTACCGCACGGCCCGCTTCGTGAAGAACGTCCGAGTCATCACCTTCAAAGATGTCAACGTCGAAGAACTCATGAAGTCCGATGACCTGCAGATCCCCAAGGATGGCCAGCTCGGCTCTTTCGGCTAAGGCTGTGCCAGCCCCGTGATCGAGGCCCAGCCCCACCTAAAAGATAAGGACGACGCCGGAACTTACCTTCCGCCGTCGTCCTTGTGTTTTGTGTGGGGCTGGCTTGGGCAATTATTTTTGGGGGAGCTGAGTGGCGTCGTAGCCGTCGCGAGCTCGCATGATGGCCGGCATGTTTTCCTTGGCCCACGTCTCCAAGGCTTGGAGAGGTATGGCCAAACTGGATCCGAATTCACTGAGCTGGTAGTCCACTCGAGGTGGAATTTGGGCGTACATGGTGCGGGTGATCAGGCCGTCGCGCTCTAGGCCGCGCAGAGTTTGCGTCAACATTTTTTGTGACACACCGTCCACGCGTTTGGCCAATTCCGAGAACCGGAGCGGACCCTGACTCAAAGCACCCACCACGAGCACACTCCAGCGGTCGCCGATTCGGTCCAGCACCGCCCGCGAAGGGCAGTTTCGATCGTAGGGGTCCCATAGCGGCTGGCTCATAGTTCTCTGTTCTCTTCTCCGCGATCTTCTTCTGCGCACCGCTGGAACACCCATTCTAGCAAATTTACTAACTGTAGGTATGTTACTCTCTTTTAGTAAGCATTGAGTGAATGCGGCTATGTAGGCCGTCTAAACGTAAGTCAGGGAGTAAGCGAATGGCAAAGATCAAGGTCCTCGGCGGAACTGGGTACGCCGGGAGCAACATTGTTCGGGAGGCAGTTAAGCGCGGTCATGAGGTGACGTCCCTGAGCCGGAATTTGCCGGCGAACCCAGTTGATGGGGCAACGTACATCACCGGTTCCGTGTTCGATTCAGAATTTTTGGCTTCCAGCGTCGTCGATGCAGATGTTGTCATTGAGACGCTTTCGCCCCGTGGTGAGCTGACGGGAAAGCTGGAAGGTGTTGTGGCGGAGCTGTTGCCGCTGGCTGCAGCGGCGGGTGCACGCCTGGGTGTCGTTGGTGGCGCAGGATCTCTGCAGGTGGCCCCCGGCGGCCCTCGCCTCATGGATGTGCCAGAGTTCCCGGCGGAGATCTTGCCGGAGTCCCAGACCGGAGCCCGACTTTTGGAGATGCTTCAGGACGCTCCCGCCGAGCTGGACTGGTTCTATGTGAGCCCTGCTGGCGGTTTTGGCGATTTTGCGCCTGGTGAGGCAACGGGTTCCTACCGTATCGGCGGCGAGGTGCTGCTCGTTGATGCAGCAGGAAATTCGAACATTTCCGGAGCCGATTTCGGGCTGGCTGTCATCGACGAGGTCGAGTCCGCGGCCCATCGCAAGCAACGCTTCTCGGTGGCCTACTAACTTTAGGGTGGCCCCGAAGCAGCATCTACGCGGCAGAATGTGCCAGTGTTCTCTTTGCCCGGTCGGAATGGTTCGGCCGGGCATTGCTGCGTCCTGGCGGAATTTAGCCAGTGTTGGAGAGGCCCTCCCTGTTCCCGCAAGGAGCAACCCGCCGTCCTGTTGAGATGAAATCGGGGCTGCTATTTCGACCACTTGATGGGAGAGCAAAGGCTAGGGGAGCGAGGGCAGCCTTAGCTCAATGTGGCCACGTCTGGGGTGCCATGCCGCGCCAAAAGCGCATCCTGGACCGTCCACGGCCAGTTCGGGGTGCTTCCAGCTACCTCCAATAGCCGTAAATGTCGACGCTGTGGGGTCTGTGCAGCCAGTTCTTGTTAGGAGATCGTTTTGGCCGGATTCATTCACTTCTATGCTGACCAGCGTTGGCTTGTCAACGGGAATCACGGATTCCAGTTGTGCTGGCGCCACTAATGCTGCAATTGCAATGGCGATAGTTGACGCGATGAATGCACGAAGAAAATTTCGGAACGCTATTTGGATCTCGTGATAAAGAGACCAATCACGCAATACCTCTACCGCCAACTTGAACTGATCGATTTGAGAGGTGTCGTTACGTGGGGGGCTATTTGGATCTTTGGGTGCTTTTGCTATTTCACCCAGTGCTTCATTGAACGTAGCTAAGTCTAAGAACCATGGGGCGGTGGTGCCTGTCCCGATCACGGCCGCAAGCTCTGACCGTTTTTCCGGGGAATTGAGGAGAGGCCCAATGTCTTGGGGTTCGACGCTGAGAACTTTAGTGCCGAAGGAAAGTATCACGGTTAGGCCGCCGAACAGGACGGCAATGCAGAGAAGGACCACGGTATGCTCGCCGATCCAAGCAGGGAGGGAGGGTGCGTCTTGAATGCTTCGGAGGACTGGAGGGCCGAGAGTCAGTATGGAGGCGACCATGGCTGTCAGCGGGACGAAGGCAGTTAACCACTTCGTTGTCTCGCGGTAAGCGGCCGTTCCGTCGGAATAGATGGACACTTTCAGCTCCTTCGGTATTCGATTCACCTGACCGCGGTTTCAAGGTAATATTCTACCTATAGAACAAGGAAGAAAGTTGGTGTATTTGGATGAAACCCTCAGAATATGGACCGATACCCATCTCTCGAATCAAGGACGAGGCTAGCCACTTGTTTGAAGCTCTTCAAGGGGGCAGGCGAGTCTCTCTAGCCCGACATGGCCGCGTTGTGGCAATCATTGAACCAGCTTCAGTCGAAAAATACGCACATGAATTAGCGGAATACGCGCTGCCCACGGACAATAAAAGACTCTTGGAGTTGACCGCTAGCGAAATCGGGCAGGGTTCACCGTCGTCATTCATTCGCCAGGCTGAAGCCGGGCACTCGAGCTGGGTAACCCGCGGCAACAAAGTTTACGGCGTGCTTAAAGCTGTCCCGGCCGCCGAAGGCTCGAGCCAAATGGTTGATATGCAGGAAGAAGCGCTCAAGCAGTTCGAACATGATCACCCTGACGCAACGGCCGCAGAGTTTGCAGAAGCTGCGGAAAGGTTGTCTTTCGAAATTCCAGAGAAGGCGGACGGGCCCGTAGCTGAGGCCGATGAGCTGATCACAGTCCTCATCGATGCTCTTCATGCTCGTGCCGTCGCACTGTACAGCTCTGGTCAGAAGCCGCAGGCCAAAGCGACGTATCAGGATATAATTTCGCGATTCGGAAACGTCCACAACACCTTGATCAGCCAGCAAGTTGCTGGCAGTATGGTCGAACTGGCCAAAATATACACCCGAGATGACAATCCTGCCGAGGCAATAGCAGTCCTTGATCTGGCTATCAGCAGGTTGCAAGAGGCTGATGCGTTCGAATCAAACTAGCTCGACTCAACCATTACCGTTGATCCTGTAGGAGCATGACGAGAGACTGTCGGAGGTGGTCATGGGGAAAGGGATCATCACCTCGTATGGCCACGACCCGCTCGGTGAATACGCGTTTCGAATTAGTACCTTTAACTCCCAGTTGCTCTCTGACGATGTTCGACAGTTACTCTCCGGCCAGGTGGTCAATGCTGAAGACGGGGTACTGGAGTTGACTACTGCGCCGGCACCTTCGTCACTGCATAGGCTCAGCGTCAGACGCCCTAACGAACCCTACGTGGTAGACATCTTCTTACGCCCGGTGGAACCGAGAGACAATGTATCCAAGCTGGATGGGCGTAGTTCCACGCCTTCGCCGGATCAATGGGGACCCATACCGAACGCCCACATCGCCCAATGGGAGCTCTTTAATTGCGTCATTCACTCCGTAAAATCGCGCGATAATTAGCAGTATTTCACTAGCCGTTGGAGCGGGAAAAAATAGAGTCCTCCGGATACTAACCCCACGCAGATTTCCACGTCGGCTTGAACCAGGCCTTTTGCTGCGGGCTCTAGGAAGAGCGAACCTCAAGAATTTTCCACAAGCTGAGCCGGCTATCGGACTAAAAATTCTGCCTTGATTCAGGCGTTGAGTCCCTCACAGGCAGTAGTCCCGGTCCAGTATCCACAATTGAGTGTTGGGACCTTTCGCTGTCCTGCCAAGCCCGCCAAGCTGGCAGTGGAGGCGGTCATGAGAACAAAGGACATACTCGGCCAGACCGGTGAACGGATGGCCGCAGATTACCTGGAAGAACACGGCATTCGGGTCATTGACAGCAATTGGCGGTGCGCCAGCGGTGAGATAGATCTGGTGGCGTTAGACGGCGGCGAACTCGTCATCGTCGAGGTTAAGACGCGCCGTTCTCGGCGATACGGTGACCCCTTAGAAGCGCTAACCCGGGCCAAACTTTTACGACTGCGCACCCTGGCGGTGCTGTGGGCCCGCGATCACCACTACGTTGTGGGATCCCTGCGCATCGACGCCATCGGGATCGTGATGGATCAATCTGGCCCACCCTCAATAGACCATCTCAAGGGGGTGGCCTGATGGGTATGGGCCGAGCCCTCGCTGTGGCGCTGGTGGGGCTCAATGGGCACGTCATTGAGGTCGAGGCGGACATTGGTCAAACGCTGCCCAATTTCATACTGTTGGGACTCCCTGATGCTTCGTTAAATGAGGCCCGCGAGCGGATCCGTTCAGCGGCACAGAACTCTGGAATACCCTTGAGCAGGCGCAAGATCACCGTCAATCTGGTGCCGGCATCGCTACCCAAAAAAGGATCAGCTTTCGACTTGGCCATCGTGATGGCAGCGCTCAATGCGGCCGGAGATCTGCGCGGAACCGGGGGCACGGTGTTCATTGCCGAGTTGGGTCTGGATGGGCGGTTGCGCCCCGTCCGCGGAGTGCTGCCAGCCGTCCTAGCGGCGCTGTCGGCAGGCTGCCAGGAATTCGTTGTGGCCACCGCCAACTTGGCCGAGGCACAACTGGTTAAGGGCGCCAAAGTTCGCGGCTATGACAATTTGGCTCAAGTCGCCTTCGCCTTCGACGCGGACCCTAAAAATCTCCGCGGTGTTGGGGGCGGATGGGCCGGAGGCAGCGCCAAGGACAAGGCCGGACGGGCTGGGGCCACGAAGCAACAACAGGTGGATCTGGCTGAAGTAGCGGGCCAGCCGGTGGCTCGTGTGGCCTTAGAGATTGCGGCGGCCGGTGGCCACCACCTCATGATGGTGGGACCGCCGGGCTCAGGCAAAACGATGCTGGCCGAACGCCTGCCCGGGCTGCTGCCCGATCTCAGCGATGCCGAGGCCATGGAGGTCACCGCCATTCACTCGCTGGATCATCGTGGCGAGGCTCTCATGGAACTTGTTCGACGCCCTCCGTATGAGCGCCCGCACCACTCTGCCAGTACAGCAGCGATCATTGGTGGGGGCAGCGGGATTCCCCGTCCGGGCGCGGCCACTCGCGCTCACCGGGGTGTTCTATTTTTGGACGAGGCTCCTGAATTCGATAAGCGTGTGCTGGATGCGCTGCGCCAGCCCTTGGAGAGCGGTGAGCTGGTCTTGCATCGTTCAGCCGGAACAGCGTCTTATCCTGCACGGTTCCAGCTTGTCATGGCAGCCAACCCTTGCCCTTGCGGGAAAGCCACCGGCAAAGGCATTAATTGCCAATGCACGCCTATGGCCCGGCGCCGTTATTTTGGCCGACTCTCAGGTCCCTTGCTGGACCGGGTCGACATCCAGCTGCAAGTGACCAAGGTGCAGTTGTCACAACTGGCTGATTCGCAGCCACGGGAATCCAGTCAACAGGTTGCTCAACGAGTACAGCTTGCCCGCGACATTGCTGCTGAGCGGCTGAAGCCATGGTCCCTGGTTCACAATGCGGATGTGACCGGACAGGTGCTGCGCGGGCCCTTGCGGTTGGGTAGGCACGACACCGCGCTTTTAGACAAGGCCATGGGAACGGGGGTCCTGAGTGCCCGCGGCTATGACCGCGTGCTGCGCCTAGCATGGACGGTCGCCGATCTCCAAGGACGAGAACGGCCGGGCAGCGAAGACGTTGGCTTGGCGTTGACACTGCGGCAACGAGGAGAAATACCATGACTGACATCGAGGCAACGGATGAGCCCACTGAACAGGACCGTACGGGCCGCGCTCTGCGGATTGCTCGGGCCGCATTGACCCGGCTCATGGAGCCATCGGATTTACCGGGTTTGGCACTGGTCCAGGTGCTTGGTCCCGAAGAGGCACTGTCCTTGATTCGCAGCAATGATTCCTCCAATGCCCGGGTTGAACAACTCGTCACAGAGGTTCTGAACGCGGCGGGGACAGAACGATGGTCCGGCCTTGCAGACGTGCTGGCACGGTGGCGTCCACGTCTGGCTGATGTGGCGCCCGAACGCGATCTAGCCAGTCTGGCCAGAATGAACGGCCGGCTACTTATCCCAGAAGACCCGTCCTGGCCCACCGCTCTTGACGATCTGGAATTGGCGGCGCCTCTCGCCCTATGGTGCAGAGGAAACCTTGCGCTGATACCTCCCCAGGAGCAATGCATAGCCGTGGTTGGTTCGCGGGACAACACCAGCTACGGCGCAAATGTCAGTGTCGAAATTGCCAGTTCGTTGGTACAGCGGGACTTCACCGTGATCAGCGGTGGCGCCTACGGCATTGACGCTCACGCCCACAGGGGTGCCCTGAGTTCATCGCTAGGGCTCACAGGTCAGCTGAGCCCACCACGGCACCGTCAAAGCGGTGGTGTGGGCAGCGGCCCTGACCCCAGCGATCGTGTGCCGCCAACTATTGCGGTCATGGCCGGGGGAGTGGACAGGTTTTATCCTTCGGGAAACGAGGACCTGTTGCAGACCATTGCCGAGCAGGGGCTTGTTATCGCCGAAGTTCCGCCAGGAACGAACCCTACACGTTATAGATTTTTACAACGCAACCGCCTTATCGCAGCGCTCTGTTCGGTGACGGTAGTGGTCGAAGCTCGCTGGCGCTCAGGCGCTTTGAATACTGCACATCATGCTGAGGGGCTGAGCAGGCTGGTGGGGGCCGTGCCAGGATCGGTGTACTCGGCCAACTCTGCTGGTTGTCATCGGTTGCTCAAGGAAGGCTCGGCTGTGTGTGTCACTGATGCTGGGGATATCGCAGAATTGGCCGGCGGCATGGGTGAGCACCTCACGGCTGAACCCCACGTCGAAGCTGCCCTGCATGACGGGCTGGGAACCTCAGACCTGCTGCTCATGGATGCTTTGCCGCTGCGAACAAGCACCACCGTTGAAAAGCTGTGTGTTGTCGCGGGGCTGAGTGCCTCAACGGTGCTGGCAGGTTTGGGGCGGTTGGAAGCTCTCGGTGTGGCAGAACGGCTTGCCGGCGGCTGGAAGCGCAGCAGTCGAAAGTGACGGAGTAGGAGCTGAAAGACTATGAACGTTCGTCGCGGGAACTGCAGACTGAGACTGCCAGTCACCGTTTGTAGGGCCTTCAATACGGAGCTGTAACGATGGCCCGCGGAGAACAGACAAAACCCTTTGGCGGTGGCATTATGAGCCTATGAGCATCAACGCGGAGCAGCCTGTCCCCGCCCGCCGCCGGCATCACACCCGGGGGAAGATTCTGCTTGTTGTGCTGGCCCTCTTTCTGGCTGCAGCTCTGGGCAGCCTGGCGTTCGTCGCCAATCTGGCCCACACCTACGATCAGCAGACCCAAAAGATCCCCCACGCCTTTCCGGACGAGACGGTGCGGCCGGTAAAAGTTACTCAGGGTCCGGCCGCGGAGGCTGTAAACATCTTGCTGCTGGGCAGTGATAGCCGCGGCGATTCCCTCGATTTAGCTGAAGGTGGCGCTGCATCCAATCAACGCTCGGACACCATGATGTGGCTGCACGTACCGGCCGATCGTAAACACCTCTACTTGATGTCGATCATGCGCGATACCTGGGTAGATATCCCGGGCGTCGGACAAGCCAAAATCAATGCGGCCATGGCCTACGGCGGTGTTCCGCTAGTGGTCCAGACTCTTGAAGGACTCTTCAAAAGCAGAATTGACCACGTTGCCATTGTTGACTTCGAGGGCTTTAAAGCAATCACCGATTCACTGGGCGGAGTGCAGGTCAACGTACCGCTGGACTTCACTACGCTGCACGGAAACTACACCTTCAAAGCCGGTCCTCAGAAACTCAACGGTGACCAGGCCTTGGCGTTCGTCCGCGAACGCTACGCCTTCATCGATGGAGACTACCAACGGGTCAAGGATCAGCAGATCTTTCTCAGGGCCATGTTGAACGGTGTTCTTTCGGCATCGACGCTGACAAACCCGTTGAAGCTGACGGATTTGGTGAATAAGATCTCGCCCTATGTCAGTGTGGATGCCGGCCTGGATTCTGGCACCATCGGTGCCTTGGCTCTGAGCCTGAACGGTATTCGCGGCTCTGATGTCATCACCTTCACCTTGCCTACGTTAGGCACAGGGACCAGTGTGGATGGCCAATCTATAGTCAACCGAGACGACTCAGCGATAGCAGCCATCGGCCAGGCGCTAAGCAATGACACCCTTGGGACCTACCTCCAATCCGCGGGTCTAGGCTGAGCTGCGGCGGGGCAACTTGCTACAGGCGCCCAGCTGGCGCAGAGTGAGTATGTGGATTCAGAAGAACGCGCAGCATTGCCTCCGGCCCTCGCCGACGCGGCTGCTGGCTTTGAGCGGTACCTACGGTTGGAACGAGGGCGTTCGGAACACACAGTCCGGGCGTACCTTGGAGATCTAGATGCTTTGCTGATCCATGCTGTTGCCGAAGGCAGCACCTCGGTGGCCGACCTTGAGCTGGGATCGCTGCGGCGTTGGCTCGGCGAGCAGAGCAACGCAGGTCTGGCTCGCTCGACCCTTGCCCGGCGTGCGGCAACGGCACGCAGCTTTACGGCGTGGGCCTTGCGCGAAGAAATTATTACGGTGGATCCGTCCCTGCGCCTTAAGGCCCCCCAGCGTGAAAAGAAATTGCCCGCCGTACTGCAGCAGCAACAAGTCCAACGGCTGTTGGATGAGCTCATCGCTGCAGCGCAAACTCGGGATCCCGTAGCGATCAGGGATCTGGCCATCGTTGAGCTTCTCTACGCCACAGGTATTCGTGTCGGGGAACTGGCTGGATTGGACGTGGCCGACATCAACCGTGAACGTCGCACCCTAAAAGTATTGGGCAAGGGGAACAAAGAACGGACCGTTCCCTTTGGGGTTCCGGCCGATCGCGCCCTAGGAGACTGGCTGGACTTTGGCCGCGGAACCCTGCTCAAGCCAGGTGCCGGGGCTGCCCTGTTTTTGGGCAAACGCGGTGGCCGTATCGACCAGCGGGCTGTGCGAACAGTCGTCGACAGACTGCTGCAGGCCATGGGCGATACTTCTGCAACAGGTCCACACACGCTGCGCCATTCAGCTGCCACGCATCTTCTAGATGGTGGTGCCGACTTGAGGGCAGTGCAAGAAATCTTGGGTCATACGTCCTTGGCCACCACGCAGCTTTACACCCATGTTTCGGTGGAACGGCTGCGCGATAGCTACCGCACAGCACACCCGCGGGCCTGAGCACGGAAAGGCTCAATTCATTACGGTGGCGTAATCCGTCCAGCTACGGCACAATGAGTAGAAGTAAAAGCCATACAATCGAAATAGAAGCATGAAGCGGGTCAAAAGCCCGGACAACATGGGCCAGCTCAAACAGGTTCCGCGCACTAAAAGTTCCACTTTCAAGAAGCAAGAAGGTCGTTGGGGAAGACGTACCTACTGCTATGGAGGATGGAATGAAGGTCGTATCAACGCGCGGTGTTTTGTTCGTGCACTCAGCCCCGGCTGTCATGTGCCCGCATATTGAATCATCCATCGCATCAGTGATGGAACAGCGCTCGGACTTGCAGTGGACTGCACAGCCCGCAGCGCCAAACGTGCTGCGCACGGAAATCAGTTGGCAGGGTCCTGCCGGAACCGGTGCCCGGTTGGCTTCGGCTCTGCGCGGCTGGGCCAATGTCCGCTACGAAGTCACAGAGGATCCCAGCCCCGGCGTGGACGGTTCACGCTGGTCCCACACCCCGGAATTGGGTATCTTCCACGCCGTCACGGACGTCCACGGCAACATCATGGTTTCGGAGGACCGGATCCGTTACGCCTACGAATCAGGCAAGGGTGATCCCTCGATGGTCTACCAAGAGCTCTCGCTGGCCTTGGGCGAGGCTTGGGATGAGGAACTGGAGCCGTTCCGTCACGCCGCGGCAGGCGCCCCTGTCCGCTGGCTGCACCACGTAGGCTAAGCAGTTTCTCGTCTGCCTAGCCGTGTTGGCATGGACATCCTCCCCATTGCAGGACATTGGCATTGCCGGACATTAGCTACGAGGCGCTTCTAGAAACGTGCTCAAAGTGATGCAACAACGACGCCGGCGCTCACCTGAAAAGGTGAGCGTATTGGCAGCGAGCACAGCGCTTGGCGGCCTGCTGCGGAGAAGGTGTTGCGCTCACTGGCTACCACGTTGCTGGTCCGCGGCGCCGATATTGCTG
>NZ_JBFBLV010000019.1:0-75255 GCF_040686835.1 Specibacter sp. NPDC078692 | reverse complement strand
AGTGGAATTCGAAGAACTCTACTATGATGAAATAAGCGGCTCGTTACCCGATGAAGCTGCCAGAAAACTGGCGGCATAATTTCCGGGACGGTTCAAACGGTGATTTAGCACACATCTAACTGACTAGCACATTTTGTAAGAGGTGATAGCTGCGCTGAGCGCACTTTGTCGTTTTGGCTACCCAAAAAAGATTATTCTCGTCCCTGTGGACTCTTCCAGCAGATCAACCGCGTCCTCAAAATTCACCAATTTGAGACGATCACCGAAGACGTCATTGAAGCTGCCGCCAGTGTCCTTGCCATCAGCAACTAATGGCATGCGTCGATCACAAAGACGCCACATAGCACCGAAGCTCACAGGTCTCGGTGGGGTGGACCAGTTCCTTAGAAGTGTCACACCCCGCAAACTCTCGCAGAAAGCTAGTTTGGGGAACTGGCTCCGACGTCCTCGGAAATCTCAGAGAACACTCCGTGCCCATCGATCTTCCACTTGATGCCGGATGAATCAGTGAACGTGACAAAGATCCGATTGGCCAACCAGTTTTTTGCCTGTGACTCGGGGCCGTGAGGCCAAATTCCCCCACGAAGGAGCCATTTGGCATCTACACCGCTTATCGCGACCGTGAAGTCGCTGAGATTGGCTGTTGTGTTCTCAATGACGGTGTACTCTTCCGGCACTTCCGGGAGAGTTAGCTTCACATGTTTGTATCGTTCACCCTTAGGGATATTGAGGGTGCATCCAATCGAAAATTCCAACGATTGGAGGGGAGTGGGATTCATATCTTCCGAGGGGTAGCTCGCAAAAACGTCGAGACTAACGGCGCTGACATCCTGTTCCTTTATTGTCTGGGCCTCACGCGCGGCCTTCTGCGCTTTGGCTCTTGCTTTGGCGTCCTTGGCGGTGTTGTGCTGCTCCACGGTGACATCGAAAGCAGTCCTTTGAACCTTCAATGCCGCAATCGCACCGACGAAACCCAAGAACGTCACAACCACACCTGCCCAGGATGCAACAGGACGCCACTCAGTTGCCATGGGTGCAGAATCACGCCTCAGCATGTGAACCCGCACCTGGCGTACCGGCTGCTGCTCCTGCGAGCAGCTAATTCATTTTCAGAACAAGCCAAGGCGCGGTTGGCGAAGGTCTTCGCAACTGATGATCCAACCGGCAAACTCAAGTCGACCTAGCACGTGAAAGAACAAGTGCGAACCCCGCTGCGCACCGGATGGTTGGAAGACGCCGAACTAGCTAAGGAAGACCTTGAACGTCTCGTCAAGGAACCCAACGAGCCAGAAACGACCAGGCTGCGGCGGACCATTTGCCGGTGGTGGAAGGAGATTGAAGCTCCGATCGTCACCGGATCCACCACAGGAAAAGTAGAAGCCAAACCCACCAGCATCAAACACATCAAAAGGACCGCCCGCGGATTCGTCAATAGTGCCGACTACACGACTCGTATTAGGCTCAAGATCGTCGCCCGAACAGCGGTGACATTTCCATTGCAATAAGGGAATTCACCACGAAAAGCGGAGAGCCCGCATGTTTGCCCTAGATGAAGGGCTTAAGAATTTTGAAACTCCCAGCCCCCACTCTCTCACTTCGTATCGCGTCACCAGTCGTGGACTTGCTAGCTTCATTTGCTGGCTTCGCATGAATGAAGGGGGTCGACTGAATGTGAGAATTATGGGCGCGAGTTATGTGGAGGTTACCTCTCCGGGGGTTGAATATTGCCTTGGGTTAGTGGGGGATGCTTATTTGGAAGCCGCAGCGGCAGTGGAGCACTACGCTGGGTACGACTACATCGAGGATTGGGTCTTTCTCGTATGCGGGTGCGTGGACTGAGTGGAGTTTGAGGTGTTTTTGTTCCATGGGTTCACCGCAGTGTATGTAGTGGCGGCCAAATTTCACTACCCCGAAAGGGGCATCGGCGGTATTGAGGAATTTGGCAACGCTTTGAACTGAGACGGCGTGGCTTGAGTAGGATTCGCATTTTCCGCAGCTGTACTCGATCATGACCCATCCGTCTAAGCGAGGTTCGAGGCGTTGAATGGATTCGATGTCTAGGTGGGTAGATTTGTGGCACTCTGGGCAGTTGATTTCTTCAGCAGCGGGCTTCTCCGGGTGCGCTATGACGGGTTCAGTGCTGGTATCGGCTGCCAATGTTTTCTCCTCATTCATGACTTTCCCTTCAGTGAAACTGATGAGTGTTTTTTTGTGAAGCTGTTCACGAAAAGCGGGGTCTTGCAGAATTGGCGTTAGACCACGGCCTCAAGGGGAGCTGGGGTAGCTGGTGCTTCTTTCAGGGTTTGGAGTTCTTGTTTCTTTTTGCGCTTGAGGGAGTGGGCACGTAGAGAATACACAGCGGTGGTTGGCGGGGTCTTGGCGATAGTCGCTGCCGGGACAATGGAGGCATTGTCTGTGCTGGTACTTGGCGCTTTTGCTGCAGGTTTCCTTAGTCCGGCTGTGCTCTTCAGTTCGGTGAAGTGACCCGGCGGGTTGTTAGGAATGAAGTCTAGAAAGTGCGGGTTTGCCAGCATGTACTGGCGGGCTTTGGGACAGAATGGCAAAACCTCGATACGACGGCGCTGAATATCTTGTAGGACCCACAAGTAGAAATAGTTGAGGTGGGCTTCCTGGTCATACGTGGATGACATGCAGGTATCTAGTAGCCAAATTTGGCCGTTGTGCATGCAGTAACGCAGGGTCATGGACAAGGCCCCTGCTTCATAGAATTCAAACCTTGAAGCGCTGAGGTTGTTCTGTATTTGCGACATTTTTACCCAACTCCTTAGCTAATCTAGAGAGACTTACACTAAGACACGAAGACGGGACCAGACCACCTTTATGGCGTTGTGGAGGAAACTTTAGTCCGAAAGGCCAAAAAATGCCAGATTCCTTGGCTTGCGATCCCCACACTGATAAGCGGGTGTCCTGGACGTTGAGGAACGGGAACAAAAACCCTCGCGCTGTTCGACTAGTGAGTCGGGGTATCAGAGCCGTGGCAGTAGGAGAGGAACCAGAATGGGCATGCACAGAAACACCGCAACTCGATTCTCTGAGACAGCTGGAGAGTATGGTTCCTTCTCTGGCTTCCTGTCTGGCGGTGACGACTTTCATATCGGGGACTTCTCTCCTCCAGGTCAGACTGGCAGAGGGCAGAGATCCTAAGGCACGGAGGAGCTCCTTGGATATGAACTAGGCGATATTGTTCCAACACAGTCCGTGCCGCTTACCGATAAAATCCTGAAGTCCGAGGACGCTGTAGAGCGTGTATTTCATAGCGCCCATAGGACAGGGAAACACCGAGTCCACTACCGCTGAATCATCGATGAACACGGAACCACTCGCCGCGTGTTCGTGCTCAAAGTCCATTTCGAGCCAGTCGAAACGGTGAGTGGGGGTTCTTGATCTGTCCCGCGTTAGGGAACACGAAGCGTCTGCTGGATCCAATGAAGCAGTAGCCCAAGCTGAGGAGACACGAGCATACCTTGAGTAGTCCAACGGAATACTCGTGCGTGTCAGTTCCACATCAGCGAGGGCGGAACTTTCGCTGTAGCGGGCCAGCGATCGCAACCAAACCATTCAAACTCTGAACCACGTGCCGCTGATGTTGATCAAGACACTGGCGCTGGTGACATCACCGTGAACAACCCTTCGCCCCTACAAAAGCGCTAAAAGCTGCTCCGTGGGCGCCAAGATGGTGACTACCCCGTCCTCCGACGAAGGTCCACGAGCATGCACAATGTGGGTCAATGAACCGCTTGCTGATCGTCGAGGAACTCGTTTACCCATACCAGCCAACAACCCACTGAGCGAAGTCATCTCTTCCGTTCAATTCTGCTTCAAAGAACGTTGTGAGCATCAACGGGCTCACCGGTTACACGGGCTCACCGGTTACCTAGGCCCAGCGCCCTGAGCCAGCGAGCATTGGTGGTTCTCATGTGAGGGCCGCAAGTCCCGTTTCGCTTTTTTGAGTTTATTGGGCGCCACCATCGGTGCTGGCAGTCAGTGCCGGATGTCACTGGCCGGCATTATCTGGGATTCGAAGGAGAAGTCTAGGAGTGCAGTCATATCGATCGGGATCTGTTCCTCGGGTCGCTAGTACGTAAACTCGTATCAGGGCTTTAAGACAACCTTGATGCAACCGTCTTGCTTTTTCTGGAAAGTTTCATAGAGCTCCGGGCCCCGGGACAGTGGCTCGGAATGGGTGACCAGGTCATCCAACCCCAAGGGGTCAGCAGTATCTTCAGTAAACGGCAAAAGTGTCTCAGTCCAGCTTCTGACATTGCACTGTCCCTCGCGCAGCTGGATCTGCTTGTCAAACATGTCTACCAATGGCATCGGCGTGGCTTTGCCTGCATAGACTCCGCTGAGGGAAAGTGTTCCCCCGCGACGAACCGCCGCAATTGCTGTGTGCAAAACAGAGGTTGGATCCACCGAGATGGTCTCCATGGCCTTTTGCGCGACTTTATCGGGCATCAGTCCTGTTGCTGTTTGCATCACCTTCGCGCCAGCGGACCCGTGGGCCTCCATCCCGACGGCATCAAGAATGGAATCCGGCCCGCGCTGGGTCATCTCCTGCAGTTCTGCCGCTACGTCTTTGGAGAAATCGAGGACCTCCACACCGTGATGGGCAGCCATGTCCCGCCGTTCAGCTACTGGGTCTATGGCGATCACTCGGTGTCCCAGATGAACCCCGATTCTGGCAGCGAGTTGTCCTACTGGTCCTAACCCAAATACGGCGAGCGTTCCACCTTCGGGCACATTTGCATAATGTACGCCTTGCCAAGCAGTCGGCAAGATGTCGGACAAAAACAAGTATCTGTGGTCTGGCAGTTCCTTGCCTACCAGCATCGCGCCGTAATCACCGTGCGGTACACGCAAGAATTCCGCCTGACCGCCAGGTACACTGCCATATAACTCGGAGTAGCCTAGGAAGGCTGCTCCCTTGCCCTGACTGCGAACTTGGGTGGTCTCACATTGGGATTGCAGACCGCGTTCGCACATCCAGCAATGGCCACAAGAAACGTTGAACGGGATGACGACGCGGTCCCCGACCTTGATGCGGTGAACCCCGGATCCAACTTCCTGGACAACGCCCATCGTCTCGTGCCCGACAATGTCACCGGCATGCATGTAGGGGCCTAACAACTCATAAAGATGCAGATCTGATCCACAGATGGCTGTTGAGGTTACCTTGATAATGATGTCGGAGGGCTCCTGAATCTGGGGATCAGGGACCTCGATGTATTCGATATTTCGCTTGCCTTGCCACGTCAGCGCCTTCATTCGATACCCTCCGTTTTCTGGTGGTTCCTCGTCATCTCAGTCAAACACTGACCACGGAAGGTGGCAACACCTTCCTACAGGTTGAATCTGCAGAATCGAGACTCAAAGGTCCGCGATTGCATCAAAAAGGGGAGCGATGACGCCGACTCACACGGCAAGCAGATGCAACCGATGTTCCGTTGGGAGCTTCGTTGGCGGGAAGTTCACCTCACGGTTCTCTCTGTGGCACGCCGACTCGCAAGTTCTCCTTGCAGAGCCGGTTCAGGCTGTTCTCTGTAGCTGTGGGAACGGTGGCATCATAGGCACTTGGATCGATGCAATCAGTAGAAACTGTGTGAGGTGCTTTAGAAGTTCTCGCTTTGTCATGAAGCCTGATCCGTCATTTTGGGCTGGTCCCTATCGCTAGGGACTCCGTTATCCGGTCGCAGCAGTGTCTTCGTGGGCTGCTCCGACGGGCTTGGATTCGGGGGACCCGCGTTGACGCAGGTAAATGGAGAGCACCACCATGGATCCAACTGCGAGGAATTCTGATTGCCAGTTCTGCAGTGTGCGATTCCAGAACTCGGGAGACAGAACATATTGGCCCCATGTCAGGGTGTCCTGTAGATCTTGAACTTGTTTTTCGTTATAGGCACTGACGCCGGCCACAGATTGGGCAAACCAGGACAGAAAGAATATCGAACCCATGACGAGTACGAGGGAGTTGGCGAAAACCTGCTGGCGCCAGCCTGACAATTTCGCCCAAGCGGGGGAGCGCGAGGTTGCATAGTCTCCCGTGAGTTGGTCTTTGTCGGTCTCGGGCCCAATCTTGTCCAGTTCTTTGGATTCGGGAGAGCCTTTTTGTACTAGCCAGACGGTGGCCACAATGTAGAGCAGGAACTGCAAATACTCAGATTGCCAGTTCTCGGCTACATCTACCCCGAAGCTGGAAGACGTTACATACTGTCCTAAGCTGACGGTGGGAAAGCCGGCTGTGAGTTGTTCTTCGTTGTACAGTGCATGGCCGGTAAGTGCTTGGCCGAGGAGAGCCATCAAAAAAATCAGGCCAAAGAATAATCCCAGGCCATTCTCGCGCAGTGTTTTTTTCATGGCATGTCCTAACTCTGTGAAAAGCCGACCACTAGGATGAATATCAGGCCTAGGGCAATGACGAGCAGATATGCGATAAATTGCCGTCTCATGATTGCTTCCTTTCCCCGTTGCTGTTGTGGACCCTACGATAAAGAGCATCGGCAACCCTCAAGCGACAGGCCCCGTGGTGGGCGGAATCGAGGCCGCAATGACTACTGCTGGGATGGACGGCACCGAACATGATGGGATAGCGGATGCTGGCACCGGGCGTCACGAAACCCGCAATGAGAAGCGGGACCGCAACTGGGACGACTTGCTGCAGGAACTGCGTGTCATGCAGACCGGCACTCAGATCATCGCGGGATTTCTGCTGACGTTGCCGTTCCAGCAGAGGTTCACTGAATTGGACGCATTCGCAGTGGGGCTGTACTTGGGCTTGGTGGTTCTGGCAGCCGGAACCACCTGCCTGATGTTGGTTCCTGTCGCCATGCACCGTGAGCTGTTTGGCTTGCGGGTTAAGGATCGGTTGGTGGCCTCGGGGCGCCGGGTGGTCAGTGTGGTGTTGTGGCTGATTGGGCTGTTGGTGATGGGCACAACGGCCCTGATTTTCTATCTGGTGTTGGACGGGCTGGCAGCGGCCTTGGTCGCCGCGGCATTCGGCCTTGCACTGCTGCTTGGGTTGCTGATTTATCCCCGTCGAATCAGAGGCAGCCGTGCACGGCACTGAAAGCCCGAACGGCCGCCAGCAATGTGTGGAAAGCATGTGCTTTGCCTACTGTCCGGTTTCAGGGCCGGTGCGGAACCCAATCAATTTGTGCGTGCCGTCGCAATACGGCTTGATCCCTGATGCTCCGCAGCGGCATAAAGCCACAGTTTTTCTGCGTCGAGGCAGGGCCTCTCCCGTGGTTGACACGATCTCAAAATCGCCGCGCACCAACAGCGGCCCATCTGGGCAAGCCACTATTTCCGGGACGGATGTATCCCTCACATGCACATGACCTTGGTCTGTGCTCCCGGGGACTTTGGGCTCTTCTTTGCTTGCTGTAGGCATCTCAGTCATGGGCGGGGGCTTTCACTGTGTGCAGCGGAGCGGTTGACAGGGGTGCCAGAAGTGAAGTCGTCCCGGATTCCCATGCGTCCATTGTTCTCTGGGTGGACATCGCGTCGAGGGCGAGTGCCGCAGCCGCGCCGAAGTAGATGTCTTCTAGGAGGGCCGGCTCGGCCTCAAAGAGCCCGCCGGCTAAGTCCCGGCCGGCGATCTGCTCATGCACTGCATCGGCCTCTACATGTTCGTCAAAGTAGCCTGTAACGTCCTCCTTGAAACCATGCCGACGGAATCCATTACCGTAGAGCCGGTTAGGCTGGGACGACGTCATTTCGTAGGCGGCGAGGTGGCCCACGATAGCGCCCCTGAGGCGCCTGTTCAGTCCAAACATGGACATCATGTTGGTTCCAGCCAGGGTCAGCGCGGGCACTGCGTCTACATAGCCGCCGTAGTCTTCGTCAAGTCCTAACCCTCGCATGGTGCGGGCAAAAAGGGCCGAATGCATCCGCTCCGGCCGTCCGCCACCATATTCATCTGCCTGAATCTCTACCATGGCAGCCTTCGACCGACCAGTCAGGCGTGGAATGGCCCACGTGTGCGGATCGGCTTCCTTGAGTTGATAGATGGATTTATGGATCAGAAATTCCTGCAGTTGTTCCACTGTCGCCGCTTTGGCAACATAACGGGACATGGACGGCCCAGTGTCCACAGCGGCAATGGCGAACAGGGCCTCCGCCACTGCATCACTCGTGCGAGCATTTAGTTCTGGAAGCACGACGGCGGCGCGCAATTCCTGTTCGAAGGCGGACTCAAGTTGCCCTCGTGCCGTGATCAGGCCGGGATTCCATTCCCATCGTTCATCCGCTTGCGCCAAGCCGCTGTAGTGCAGCTCGTAGAGGATAAACAGAGTCAGTTGTAGGTCCTCGTCGGCCAGCGTGCTCTGCGTCTGCGCTATACCGCTGGTAACGCTGTCTAGGAACGGGCTGAAATCCTCTGCTTGATTCTCTGCTGAGCCCCGCAACAGGTTCACTAACGATCGGCTGGCGGGGCCGCGGGCTGTTGGAAATTTCATTGGGGTTCTCCTGAGTGTGGATCGTTCCCCGGACGCGTGGTTGACACGGCATCGCTGCCGGATGCAGCATCCGGGACACGGGCTAAGTTGATTGTTGCTGCCTCGAGCATCTGTAGCGCACGTAATGTGGTCTCCTGCACAACATCGGACGGGTTTCCTAGAAAGCGGTGTTTGGCTACGGAGGTCCCAGTTGGTGTGTGAACAGCAATAAAGACAGTCCCCGCGGGTTGGCCTTCTTCAGGCTCCGGTCCACCCGCACCGGTCACAGCTACAGCGAAGTCTGCGTGCATCATTTCCGCAGTCCCATCGGCCATCTGCCGGGCACAGCCGGCCGTAATGACGTCACCGCGTTCGACTCCCAAAACGGAGAATTTCACTTCACTGTCGTAGGCAATTACGGAGCCGAGAAACCATTCGGAGGAGCTTTCAGCCGCACCCAGATGGCATGAAATACTCCCGCTGGTCAGGGATTCCGCAGCGGCCACCTTGTGGTGTGCCCCGCGCATGATGCGTGAAATTCGTGCAGAGATCTCCACTGATTTTCTTAGCAAGCGGTCCGGACGAGGGGCCTTCATGATGTTCTCCTGCGCGGCATGCTCTGTTTCAGGGTTCGAGGATCCCCACCCAGAAGGCATCTGATAGCTGGTACAAAACTCACAGTTTCCTTCTTTTCTAGGTCTCTCTGGTGCCAGGTGCCCATGTCATACCTTCATCAGCGGAGCTGGCGTGAGAGGGGCAGCTCGCGGGTTGAAGTCATTTTTGGGCGGTGCACAAGTTAGGGGGAGGGGGTTCCGCCATTGACGTTCAGTGTTTCCCCGGACACGTAGCTGGATTCAGGTGAGGCGAGAAAAACAAACGCCGGTGCGAGTTCCGTCGGTTGGCCCGCCCTGCCGAGAGGGGTGTCCTTACCGAACTTGGGCAGCGCTTCTTTGGGCTGGCCGTCGCTGACTTGAAGCGGAGTCCAAATTGGCCCTGGCGCCACGGCGTTGACGCGAATGCCGCGTGGAGCCAATTGCTGGGCGAGGCCCTTGGAGAAGTTATTGATTGCTGCCTTGGTGGAGGCGTAGTCGATCAGCGTAGGCGAGGGGTTGTAAGCCTGAATCGAGGTGGTATTGATGATGGTTGACCCCGGTGCCAAATGTGGTAAGGCTGCCTTGGTAATCCAGAACATGGCGAAGATATTTGTCTTAAACGTTTCTTCGAACTGCTCATCGCTGAGATCTTCTAGTTTCTCCACAGCAATTTGCCGTCCGGCGTTGTTGACGACGATGTCCAGACCGCCAAGCTGTTCGACGGCGTTAGCCACCAATTCCCGTGCGGTGGAAGCTTCTGAGATGTCCCCGGGCAAGGCCACGGCGTTTTGCCCGCATTCACGGATGATTGCTGCAACCTTTTGCGCGTCAGGCTCTTCAACGGGGAGGTAGGACAGCGCCACGTCCGCCCCCTCACGGGCGAAGGCAATGGCCACAGCGGCACCAATGCCGGAATCTGCCCCGGTAATTAAGGCTTTGCGGCCTGCGAGCCGGCCAGTGCCTCGGTAGGACTTCTCGCCGCGGTCCGTGTGCGGCGTCAAATCACGGTCCAATCCTGGCTCGGACTGATCTTGGATGGGCGGGCTGATGCTGGGGTAGCGGGTGACAGGGTTTTGAAATGTGTACTGGTCTTTGTTCGTCATCAGTAATTCCTTTCAATGAACTTGCAAACACTAGAACTAGTGGTCCAGATTAGACATCATGGCAGTTGGCTCATGCCGGTGGTGACTGCCGTTCAGATTCCAGTCTTTGGATGTGCAGGTCCGGGCTTGCCCCGGCGAGTCCAGTTCTGGCCCTCGCCACCGTTGAGCGCTGCGTCCGGAAACTCATCCGATACCTCAGAGGCGATATCCAGAGGTGTGGCGGCAGTGGCATCGGAGACTGAGTCCAGCGGGTTGGTAGCACTGGTCGATTCTCGCTTGTGGGCTGGTAAGACTTGGTCTATCAGTTTGTGCACCGCATGGCCCGCTTGATCCTTAACGGATTCTTGGACGTTGGAGACTGTCGCCTGGACGGCGTCTCTGTTCCATAATTTCTTCGCGGAGGCCTTGATTTTTTCGTAACTGGCCCGACCTGCACGGGTGCCCAGTACGTATCCGGCAGTCAGTCCGGCGAGAAATGTTAGCTTCGATTTCATGACGTTATCCTTCTGTGTGGAGAACCTCGGTCATTTCAGGTGTTTATGCTTCCGGCCCTCTTGGCAGCTCTGCGTTTGTGCGCACGGGGTTTCGCTGGACCGTTCGCTTTGGAATAGCGAAACACCGGGAAGCAGATGGAGGAAAGGGGAAAGCTGTCGCGGTGCTGGTTGCGGTTGAGCGGTCAGCACCGCGACCGGGGCAACTCCTAGGCTGCAGTTTTATTCCGGCCGGTAATGGCGCCGTAGATTCCGGCCACTACCAAGCCACCAACGATTGCGAGAATCCAGGAACCGAGATTCCAAAATTCCATTTTCCCGTCTCCGAACAACAAGTCGCCGATCCAACCACCGACCACGGCGCCGACAACGCCCAAGACCAGACTGGTGATCCAGCCACCCCCGACTCGGCCAGGCATGACTGCCTTGACGATGACCCCCACGATAAGGCCCAATACGATCCATCCGATGAAACCCATGACTCCTCCTTAGAAAAGAATGGCTAACTTTATACGGTAAAAATCCGGAAGCTAGTTTCCAGAAGGCCCCGCCATCATATGCAACGGCCGACAATGACAGCCTAACCACAACAGGGGCAAAAATCTCCACTAGATGTTTCATTTATTGCGGCGAGAAGGCGTAATGTCCTTCTCAAACACAAGTCTGGGCCCACAGGCATTCCACTCTCAGGCTGCGGTGCTTGCCGTCTTTTTGACCGGCTGGTGGGTTCGATCCCAGAGATCTCCAGAATGAGGGCGGGTTCGCTGACATTCTTGAGCTCAGCACGAAAGGGTGCACGATAAGAGCCAATGCGAGGGAGTGTCATGGCAATGTTGGGTGCATGGATGAAGTCCACGGTGACGGGCCAACGAGTGTTGCTCGCCGCCAAGACTGCGTTGGCGGTGGGTGTTGCTTGGTCTTTGGCACCCCACCTCCCTGGAGTGGTTGATGATTACCCCTATTACGCGCCTTTGGGGGTCTTGGTGAGCATGTATCCAACGTTCATAGGATCGGTGCGCACGGCGGTCCAGTCTCTGGCTGGTTTGCTTTTGGGTATTGTTTTGGCTGCCGGGGTGCTTCTGTTGGGAAATCCGAACGTGGTCTCCATCTCTGCGGCAGTTGGCTTGGGGGTTTTACTGGCGGGGATCCCTCGACTCGGAGCTGGCCGGGAGTACGTCCCCGTAGCGGTCCTTTTGGTGTTGATCATTGGGGGCCAGGACGCCGACGCATTTTCGATTGGATATGCCGTTCAGATGGGATTTGGCGTTGTGGTGGGTCTCGTGATCAATGTGGGCATATTTCCGCCTCTGGCACTCGATGCAGCCCGGGCGCAGATATCGAGGGCGCGGCTGACACTCATCAGCCAGCTAGAGGATGCGGCGGCCGCCTTGGGTGAGCAGTGGCCGCCACAGCATGAAGAATGGGCGGCCCGGCGGCATGCGCTTGATGATGCCATTGTTGAGGTGAGGGATGTCGTGCACAACGCTGCGGAAAGCCAACGGGCTAACCCGCGTGCCTTCCGCCGTTCACGCCACGGCGTGGTTGCAGACAGCTATGGTGACTTAGCTGTTTTGGAGGACATCACCTTCCACGTTCGGGATCTTTCTGAAGTCTTGGCCGGAGCGATCTGGGAAGGGCCTAACGAGTTCCGGCTGGAAGTGATGCTGCGTGAACCGCTAGGGCGGTGCTTGTCGGCAACAGCCGGATTGCTGCAGTCGTGGGAGGACGGCGATGACCATCAGGAGTCTATTGACCGTGTGTCCACAGGCCTCAGCGCCTTGACCGAGGCCGTCGCAGCCAGCCATGCAGCAGGACCTCAAGGCGCCGGCGTTGACTCTTTAGCACCGGGAGCCGCCGCTGCCTTGGATGTGCAGCGGATCCTCACTGCACTTACCCGCCATCTGCGTTCCGATGGCGGCGGCCCCTGAGCTGGCTGACTGTTCCAGATATAGCCGGGCCATTGAATTCTGGCAGAATGACCGCACCGAAAACGCCTAAGGATGCGTGGCCTAGCCGTCTACAGCCCGACATTTGGGGTGGGGCAGAAACAGTGGGGCTGGCGTTCCTGTGATCGAATCATTACCGTGGGAAATACACCGGCCGCTGCAGATCGGCCGCTTCGAGAGGAGTTCCCATGGTTTCCAAGAAAACTTCCACGGCGAAATTTACTGTCCCCGGCCTGTCCTTGAAGGACGGACATCAGGTGGCAGCCACCCTGCAAGGCAGGCTTCACGCCTTGAATGACCTCCAACTGACATTGAAACACGCACACTGGAATGTGGTGGGGCGTGATTTTATAGGTGTCCACACCATGCTTGACCCCCAGATCGAACTGGTCCGGGCGATGATTGACGAAACAGCAGAGCGTATCGCGACGCTCGGTGTCTCGCCCAATGGACTGCCCGGTGCGCTGGTCAAGGACCGCGACTGGGACGACTACGGGTTGGGACGCGCCTCCACGATGGAGCACTTGGCCGCTCTGGATCTTGTCTACGACGGCGTGGTCTCCAGCCACCGCGATGCCATCGCACTCACAGGAAAACTTGACCCCATCACCGAGGACATGCTCATTGGGCAGACGGCGAAACTAGAGCTATTCCAGTGGTTCATGCGCGCCCATCTGGAAAACTCTGGAGGGACACTGAGCGACGCTGACACGCATACGAAAACCTCCGCTGCGGCAAAGTCCAAGAATTAGAAGTAGAACGCAGCGAACCAGCAGTAGGACAAGAGTAAGTACGAGATCAAGATCAGGAGCATCAACATGTCAACCACGGAGCATTTCGACCAACCCGAGAGCCGCGACGCTGCCGAAAAGTCCATCAGAGACAGAATCGATGCCTCTGGACTTGGAAATGAGGGGCCGCAAACGGTGCCCACCACGGTTTCACAAGACGTGGAATCTGATCCTGCGCTCAATGACGGACCTGGCCAGGACTGGGCCGACGAGGGAGGAGCCACTCCCCAAGGACCGGCCACATCGTCAGAGTAAACCAGCTACTTTGTCGGCGGGCATCGTTCTCTGATTTCTAATGCTCCTAAACCGTCGGTATAACCGAACCCTCATGTGCCCCGCCCTGCTTTCAGGTCTGGGCACATGCGCGCGGCGTAAGTGCTACGGGGGAGGGGAGCCCTGCGTGCCAGTCAGGGGCCCACTTGCACAGCGCCAACGGTTGCCTTGGCTCCGGTGCTCATACACGGTGCCTTCTCTATTCCTTGGCCTGGTAGATGAACCCATTTCGGCAGCGCCTATTTGAATTATTGCCGCGGCCCAATGGACAACCGTCTAGGTCACTCAGTGAGCCGCCGGCGGGTGCTGCCCGAACGTGACGAGCAAGCGCCCAGTGAAAGTATCCGGGCACTTCAGCGCACAGGGGATGACATCGAAGGTTCCCGGCGCGGTATTCTAATCACCTAAATCTTGCGTATGAACGTCTAAGAATTTGCTTGTTTGCGGCGGTCAACTGCCCAGACAGAGATGGTGGCCTCGCCGACGTGTAGTCCACATGGTTAGTTCAGAGGTTTCTAGAAACTTTCTAGTAGCTCTCGTTAGGGGAAACTGTGAAGAAACAAGATCACGATCCAGGCATTTTTACCCAGTTCACTACCAAGGTAGCCACCGTTCTCGGCCGTCCATGGATCTTCGCGACGGCGGTAGCTGTCCTGATTTTATGGGCGCTTTCCGGACCACTACTTGGCTTCTCCGATACATGGCAACTCATTATCAACACCAGTACCACGATCATCACTTTTTTGATGGTGTTCATTATCCAGAACACCCAAAACCGTGACAGCGAAGCGCTGCACGTCAAACTTGATGCCATCATGCTGGAGTTGAAGATCAGTAACGCCAAACTCTACGATGCCGAACATGAGGGGGAGAAGGAGCTTGAAAGCCAACGCCAGCGACTGAAAGATGATGGTGAAGAGAATTCAGGAGCTATAGGCCAGAAGACCCCGCCTCGATGAGGAGAGACTTGGCCAGCGAAGCATGGCCAGGAACCTTCGAACCAGCGTGAACTGACCGGCACACGAAATATCATCCTAGTGCCGCTCACGCCGGTCAGGAAAGGAACTTGTCCGGGGTGAGCGGCAATGTCCGTACCCGGAGTCCGGTGGCGTTGTAGGTGGCATTGGCGATCGCGGCCGCCGCTCCCACGATGCCAATCTCACCAATTCCTCTAGCCCCGAGTGGACCAGCACGGTGGTCGGTTTCCTCCAGCCAGATTGCATCGACGTCGGTAATGTCAGCGTTGGTGGGAATGTGATAGTCGGCGAGGTCGTGGTTGACGATCATGCCAAACCGGGGATCCATGACGCCTTCTTCATGTAGTGCCATGCCGATGCCCATGGTCATTCCGCCGATGAATTGTGAGCGTGCCGTGCGGGGATTGATGATCCGGCCGGCAGAGAAAACCCCGAGCATGCGGGAAACCCGGACCTCTCCGGTGTCGGAATGCACGCGGGTTTCAGCGAACTGGGCGCCGAAGGAGTGCATCGCATAGCGCTCGGCATCGGGGTCTTCGGGTGGCTCTGCCTGGGTCTGCGCACCGGGTGCAGGATTGCCCCCGTGCTCTCGGCGGAAGGCCAGGGCTGCTGCGATAATGGTGCCACCCCAGCTGGCCGTGCCGGAGGAACCACCGGCCACCGTCGCCACGGGCAGGGAGGAATCACCTATTTCCAGGTGCACCTGATCCGGTGGAACATGCAGGGCATCAGCGGCGATCTGGGTCAGGACAGTCCAGGCGCCGGTACCCAGATCAGCGGCGCCGATTTGCACCGTGTAGGATCCATCTTCTTGGAAGGATATCCGTGCGGCATTGCCCGGGTTTCGCATGAAGGGATAAGTGGCGCTGGCAACGCCCAAGCCCACCCACCAGCCATCTTCGAGCCGGGTCCGCGGCTGAGAGGAACGCCGGCCCCAGCCGAAACGTTCGGCACCTATCCTGAAGCATTCCAACAAGTGGCGGCTGGAAAATGGTTTCCCGGAATCCGGATCACGGTCGGGTTCGTTCCGGACCCGCAGCTCAATGGGGTCCAGCCCGCATGCCTCGGCCAACTCATCCATGGCAACTTCCGGGCCGAACATGCCCGGGCATTCCCCGGGTCCGCGCATCCACGATGGAACCGCGACATCCAGGGGCACTAGGCGGTGCGTAGTCCGCCGGTTTGGCGAGGAGTACATCATCCGGGCAGGGACAGCCGTTTGCTCGGCGAATTCTTTGATTTTGGAGGTCTGACTCACCGCATCCTGCGAAATGGCCCCAAGCCGGCCGTCCTTGTCCGCACCCAAGCGGACATGCTGGAGGGTGGGTGTGCGGTAACCAGCCAGAGAGAACATTTGCTGTCGCGTTAGTGCGAATTTCACCGGCCGCCCGCCACTGCATTGCGCTGCCAAGGCAGTGAGCACCACGTGGGCGTGCGGCAAACCCTTGGACCCGAAGCCGCCACCTACATGAGGAGCAATCACCCGTACTGCCTCGGGAGGTAGCCCGAACATTGGTGCGATGCTCTGCCTGACAGGGTGCACGCCTTGGGTGGAGTCGTAGAGCGTCAGCTCGCCATTGTGCCACTGCGCCACGGTGGCATGGGGTTCCATGGGATTGTTGTGCTCGGCCGGGGTGGTGTAAATCTGGTCAATCATGACGGCGGATGCCGCCAGTGCGGCCTCAACATCTCCCTCACTGGTGTCAGTGTCAAAGTCTCCATTGACCTGTTCGGGCGCAAATAGCCCGGGGTGCTCCGCACTAAAGGCTGCATCGTGTTGGGCGCTCTGGTATTCCACGGACACCAGACTGGCTGCATGACGTGCAATCTCAGGTGTTTCAGCTATGACTGCTGCAATGAATTGGCCGCGAAATCCGATGTGGGGTCCTTGTAGAACAGCAAGCTCTGCATCGTCTGTTTGCGCCAGTTTTGGGGCGTTGAGGTGGCTGAGCACGGCAATCACGCCGGTCACCCCCTCGGCTCTACCTGTGTTCATCTTGCTAATCTGCCCCAACGCGATGGTGGACTGGACAGGATACAGGTAGGTGGGATTTTCCACCTGCTGATCGAAGGCGTAGCGTGCGGTGCCCCGCACTTTTGCCATGCCGTCCAGACGCCGGAGACTGGAGCCGATAGCCGTCGATTTGAGCAGTTCAACCATTGTTCTGCCCTCCGGCGAGCTGTCGAAGCACCGCAATCATGGTGTTGCGGACCATGGGTATTTTGAAAGCGTTGTCCGGCAGTGGCGAGGCGAATACAAGTTCAGCATCAGCGGCCCGGCGGAAATTCTCCTCAGTTGCTTCCGCGCCACGCAGGACTTCCTCGGCACGTTCTGCCCGCCAAGGATGGTGGGCCACGCCGCCTAGTGCGATGCGCACCTCACGGAAGGTCCCGCTGTCGTCAATGTCCACCACGGCGGCCACTGACACTAGCGCAAACGCGTACGACGCGCGGTCCCGCACCTTGCGATAAGCCGACAGGCTGGAAGTGCCCGCTGGCAGGTCCACGGCGATGATGAGCTCGCCGTGTTCCAAGGTGGTGTCGCGGTTCGGCTCATTCCCCGGGTGGCGGAACAACGACGTGAGCGGAAGTGAGCGCTTCCCGTGGGCTCCTAGGACTACGACTTTGGCGTCCAAAGCCGCCATGGCGACGGCCATGTCGGATGGGTGAACCGCCACGCAGCTGTCTGAAGCGCCAAGGATGGCATGGTTGCGGGTATAGCCGCCAAGGGCTGAACAGCCGGTGCCGGGTTCACGCTTGTTGCAGGGGGTGCTTACATCTTGAAAGTAAACACACCGAGTGCGCTGGAGCAGGTTTCCGCCCGTGGTGGCCATGTTGCGGAGCTGTCCGGAGGCGCCAGCTAACAGCGCTTGGGAAAGCACGGGATAGCGTTGCCGGATCAGCGGATGTGCTGCGAGATCGCTGTTGCGCACAGTTGCCCCGATCCGAATACGCCCGTCCGGCAATTCTTCAATCGTATCGAGAGGGAGTTTACTGATGTCGACCAGCAAATCCGGGGTGGCGATCCCGAGCTTCATGTGGTCAACGAGGTTGGTGCCGCCGGCAAGAAACGCGGCTCCGGAATGGCCGGTTACCATGGCGACGGCGCTGGCGGCGCCCATGGCACGCTCATAGTCAAAGGGGATCATGAGGTGGCTCCTGCCGAACCGTCGGGACCTGGCGCGGCAACTGTTTCTGCTACTTCCCGTATCACTTCATTTCCGGTGGAGGCATCATGGTTTATGGCCTCTCGGATCGCCGCAACGATGTTGACGTAGGCGCCGCAGCGGCAGAGATTTCCGCTCATACGTTCACGGATCTCTTCATCGGTCAATTCCATCGCAGCTGTGCCTGTGCCACTGCCGATGGCCGTGACGAGGCTGGGCTGTCCCGCGGCGGCTTCCTGCAGCATGCCCACCGCCGAACATACTTGACCGGGAGTGCAATACCCGCACTGGAGACCGTCTTTCTCCAGGAAGGCTTCCTGCATGGGGTGCAGTTCCTGTCCGCCGCCCAGTCCTTGGGCCGTGGTCACCTCAGCACCTTCCTGCGTGACGGCGAGCACTAGGCAGGAGTTCACCCGCCGACCCTCCAGCAGTACGGTGCAGGCACCGCATTGGCCGTGATCGCAACCCTTCTTGGGTGCGGTTACCTCCAGTCGGTTCCGCAGCGCGTCCAAGAGCGTGGTGCGGGTGTCAACGGTCAATGACCGCTGCACTCCGTCGACCAGCAATGCGATCTCTACTTCCATGGATGCAGCACCTCCGGTTGGTACGGGCGGGCCTGAATTCGGGTCAGTGCCAAACGCTTAGTGTGTCTATTTCGTAACATATCCCAGTGAACGGCGGCGTACAACCCTCTGCCGAGCGGCGGCTGGCACCATCACTCGTCGTGCCTCGAGGCCACGGCTTTGGGTGAAGCGAGTGCTCTGGCGCAATGAGCGGGGGTCTGGCAGAGTGAAAGAATGACTGATGCATCCACAAAAGCGCTGATCCTGGTCTGCACACTTTCACCTTCGCCGGAGAAATCCAGCAGTGATTTGTTAGCCCACCAAGTCGCCGAAGCATTTTCCAATCACAATGTGCAGAGCGAGATTCTGCGCATTGCGGACCACGACGTGAAGCCGGGGGTGAAGAAGGACATGGGGGGTGCAGACGCATGGCCCGCCATCCGCGACAAATTAATGGCCGCCCAAATCTTGGTGTTGGCCACCCCAATTTGGGTGGGACATCCATCCAGTCTGGCCCAGCGGGTGTTGGAACGGCTGGATGCGGAACTTTCTGAAACTGACAGCCAAGGGCGGCCCATTCTGTTTGACAAGGTCGCAATGGTGGCCGTGGTCGGCAACGAGGACGGTGCCCACCATGTCATCGCCGATCTATCCCAAGGGCTCGTCGAAGTGGGATACTCCATCCCGGCCCAGGGGTCCACCTATTGGGTGGGTGAAGCCATGCATAGCATCGATTATCAAGACCTCGAAGCGGTCCCTGAAGTGACAGCCAACGCCACGCGGATCTCCACCCGAAATTCTGTGCATCTGGCTGCGTTGCTTCGAGAACGGCCCTATCCGGCTGGATAATTCGCCACAGTAGGCGGACATCCTGTACCGGCTTGGCCATCAGTTTGGCCCAGCCTGATTGGCCCACTGTCGGCAGCATCCATTGACAAGTTTCGCTGCCGGGATCAGTGCACCATCGGCTGCCTATGAGGTGCGTCGAATCCCCGTCGCCGACTGCAACGAACTCGTCAGGATACTCAGGCACGGAGATATCGCCCGGAACTATCAAGCCGAAACGATCGGGGCTTAATAGGTATATCTGCTACGAATGATTCCTGTACATAAGGGTGAGGCGGGGAGAATCCCACCTGAACCTGTTGTTCGTTCATTGCGCTCCCCAAACGGTCACCACCGCAGATTCAAACGACGTGGAACCTGATCCTGCGCTCAACGACGGATGTGGCTAGGACTGGGCCGACGAGGGAGGAGCCGCTCCCCAAGGACCCGCCACGTGGTCACAGTGAGCTAGTGGCTTTGCCGGCGGACATCGTTCCCTGATTTCTGATGCCCTCGAATCGTCGGCGCAACCAAACCCCCAAGTGTGCCACTGCGTGCTACCCGACGGGCGAGCTCGCCGAACCGGGCCAAGGCACATTGGCGACATCGCCATAGCCATCGTCCTCTCCAAAGCCGATGCTGGGGGCCGCGCTGCTGGAAAAAAGTACCGCCAAAGCGTCCCGTCCACCGATCGCGTAATGGGCCCGTTGCTGTTGAGCCCCGGATCCTCGGACCTGCAACTGCAGCAGCAGGGAGGAGACCGCGGCGAGGTCTTCACTGGCGGCCAGAGCGGGCGTGATTGTCTCCAAGAGGCACGCGACTGCCTCGGACGCGGGAACCAACCTCTGATGAAGGGGATGAACCAGTTGGCCACTCATTCCGTATCGGGCGCCGTGCCAGAGGGCAGCATCCATAAATTCGCTGGTCGGTTCCGGTTGCGAACAGGGGGCAAAGTCTAAGCATGTTGCGACTAGGCCCCTGCACAACAGCGCTAGGAGGATTGAGGACCAGGGCTGTAGCTGCGCGTCAGCTACCCGGATCTCAAGGGTTGGCTGGTGTTCGGACAATCTGGCATACCAAGCAATGGAGCCGCTGTCCGGAGTGCCACCAATGCCTATGAGGGCGTTGACGCGGTTGCGGTAGTCCTGGGCGTCGGTGAAATGCGGCGGGCATCCCGCCGTGGTCCAGCGGCGGGATTGAATGGCCCGCCAACTGGCAAAGCCGGTGTCCACGCCACACCAGAACGGTGAATTTGCTGAGATGGCCATCAGGGTGGGCAGCCAGCGGCGAATGCTGTTGAGGCAGCGCAGTCCGCTTTCCGGGTCCGGGATGCCCACGTGGACGTGCAGGCCGTTGATTTCATGTTCCTGGCTTAGAGCAGCCACCACCGTAGCAATTTCTTCATAACGGCTGTCCTCGGTCATTATCGGTGCCGAGGATTTCTGGTAAGGCGTCCCTGTGCCGGCCACCACCACCCCATGTTCGGCTGCAACGCTCAGCAGCGCAGTGCGGAATGTTGACAGTGAATCCACTGCCACTTCCCGGGAGTCAAAAATAGGTGATGCGAACTCAATTTGTGATTGAAAGAATTCGTGCTGAACCTCAGTGATTTTATACCCCGTGGCCAATAGTTCTCTCTGGATGGCGGGGGCCACATGGGCTGGCGAAAGAGTGTCGGGATCTAGGAAGACAAACTCCTCTTCGATGCCAAAGGTCAACATGTCGGTCTCCATTTCAGCCAGGGATGCGGGATGGACATTTACAATCGAGAGCGCAATCGTGGTTGCCGGCATCATGCTACCGGCAACATTGTCCCGCGCATAGGAATTCTTAAGTGCAGTGCCCGCGTACTGGCGCGGATTTAGCACCATCAGCTGCTTGCGGGGGTCTTGACCATGCTTCGCTACGAGGTCAGAGTTGGTGTTGTTGCATCAATCACCCAAATCAGTGGGAGGAATCATGACTGAATCCAGTTTGCCCGTACCGCCGCCAGTTCCCGGAACGCCGTCGGTTGAGCCGTCCTCATATGATGAGCCAACACAGCCACGCAAACCGTTGCCACCCAAACCCGATCAGCACGGGCCCGAACTTGTCTCTCCCACGGGCACCCCCACGGGGGAGACGGAAAACTCGCGTAGCCAGAGCGGTGACTACCTCACCACGGCACAAGGCACCAGACTGCAGGACACGGATCATTCCCTCAAAGCCGGGCGTCGAGGCCCGACCCTGCTCCAAGATCATCATTTACGCGAAAAGATCACCCACTTCGACCATGAACGCATCCCGGAGCGGGTGGTACATGCCCGGGGTGCTGGGGCTCATGGTGTTTTCCAGTCCTACGGCACAGGTGCCGGACTCACACGTGCTGGGTTCTTGGCTCCGGAAGTGGAAACCCCTGTCTTTGTGCGTTTTTCGACCGTTGTGGGGTCCCGGGGATCGGCAGATGCTGTACGGGATACTCGTGGTTTCGCGGTGAAGTTCTATACCGATGAGGGCACCTTCGACCTCGTGGGAAACAACATTCCGGTCTTCTTCATCCAAGATGCCATCAAATTCCCTGACGTGGTCCATGCTGCCAAGCCGCATCCTGACCGGGAGATCCCGCAGGCGCAAAGTGCCCACGACACTTTCTGGGACTTCGTTTCTTTACACACCGAAGCACAGGCTCACACCCTGTGGTTTATGGCCGACCGTGGCATTCCTCGGTCGTTCCGAATGATGGAAGGCTTCGGTGTTCACACGTTCCGCATGGTCAACGCTGAAGGCACGACGGCGCTGGTCAAGTTCCATTGGAAGCCCGCCTTGGGTGTGCATTCACTGGTGTGGGAGGAAGCACAGATTCTCAATGGCATTGATCCCGATTTCCACCGCCGCGATCTCGCCGACGCCATCGAATCCGGCCACTACCCTTCGTGGAAACTGGGCGTGCAAGTCTTCCCTGACACAGAGGATGAGATGTTTGCAGGGATTGATTTGCTGGACCCCACAAAATTTGTTCCTGAGGAACTCGCGCCAGTGCAAATGCTGGGCCGTATGACCTTGAATGCGAACCCGAAAAACTATTTCGCGGAAGTCGAACAAGTGGCGTTCCACCCTGGGCATCTAGTGCCGGGCATTGACGTTAGCAACGACCCCCTGCTGCAAGGGCGACTGTTTTCGTACCTAGACACCCAGATCAGTCGACTCGGAGGACCTAACTTCGGCCAGCTACCTATCAACCGCCCCCATGCACCTGTCAATGACATGCTCCGGGACGGCATGCACCAAAGCGCCGATCATGCTGGGGTGGCCCCTTACAAACCCAACTCTCTGGATGGTGGCTGTCCCTTCCATGCAGGCGCGGACGCCGGTGCCTTCATCGACATTCCGCAGGCGGTGCAGCAGGGCCTAAAGGAACGCGCCGACCCGGCAACCTTCCATGACCATTTTTCCCAAGCAACGCTGTTCTACCGCAGCCTTACCGCAGTGGAACAGGACCACGTGGCGCAGGCTTACGCCTTCGAGCTGGGCAAGTGCTACGAACAAACCATCCGGGAACGGCAACTTGCTGCTCTGGCAAACATTGACGCTGATTTGTGCCGTCAGGTTGCCGTGGAACTGGGGCTGCCCGCCCCTGAAGCATCAAAGCCGGCTACGGAGCAAACCCCAAGCCCGGCCGTGTCGCAGCTGGGTCAGAAGTGGCCGATTGCATCGCGAGTCATTGGCATTGTGACCGACGCCGGAAGTGATGCCGACCAGGTACTCCAAGCACGAGATGCCCTCACTGAAGCTGGGATGCTGGCGTTGATCATAGCCCCAGTAGCCGGCAAGCTCCTTGACACGGGGGAGCCCGTGCAGCGTAGCTACGCCACTGCCCGCTCCGTGGAATACGACGCCGTCGTTCTCGCCACCGGAGAAATGACTGGATTAGACCCCCGGGTCGTGATGTTGGCAGCAGAAGCATACCGGCACGGCAAAGCGATCGGCGGATGGGGCAGTGCGGGGGAAGTATTGGCCGCCGCCGCTGTGGATGCGCAGGCAGCAGGGATAGTTCATGGATACCCGGGGGAAGTGGTGGAGGGCCTAGCTCAGCTACTTACAGAGCATCGCGTATGGGCAAGGTTCAGCCCGCAGCAACGGGGAGAGGACTGAAGCGACAGAGATACTGCAGACCGTTGGCCGACACACAACGAGAAAGAGAGCAATGAAGGAACAGCTACACAGAGTCGAGCCAGGAACGGGCGGGATAACCCGCAAAGGGGCCGGTCGGGGTTTCTCGTATGTGTCGGCCAACGGTCGCAGAATCACTTCCGATAAACTACTCAAACGCATAGCAGACCTAGCCGTTCCACCGGCATGGCAGCATGTCTGGATTGCCTCGGATCCGCGAGCACATATTCAAGCCACCGGGGTGGACGCCGCCGGGCGCACCCAATACATTTACCACCCCCGGTGGCGCGAACTGCGAGATGACGAGAAATTCATCCGGTCTCTGGCTTTCGCCCAACGGCTCCCCAGCATGCGCAGGATAGTGACACGAGACCTCCAACAACTCAGCGATGCCAAGCGACGCACGCTCGCAGCATCCGTGCGCCTCATGGACCGTGCCGGATTGAGGGTGGGTGGAGCCGCCTATGCTGAGGAGAACGGTTCCTTCGGCGCCACCACCTTGCAACGACGCCACGTTCACATCCAAGATGGTGAGATCCGTTTAGTGTTCCGGGGCAAATCAGCGGGCGCGTGGGACGTGCATCTATCCGATACGTTGTTGGAGGACTACTTTTCCTCAGTGCCAGCGAACCCCCGCAAAGGACCAGCGTTGTGCTATATCGTCAAAAATGGGCGTCGTAAAATCTGTCAGTCCGTCTCCGATTCGGACGTCAACTCCTACCTCGGCACAGTAGTAGGCAGTGGCTTTACCGCCAAAGATTTTCGCACCTGGCAAGGAACCACGGTAGCCGCAATTTCTCTGGCTCGCTCCTATCGGCTGGGAGCCTCATCGCCCGATGCCGTCACCGCGGCCATCCAAGATGCCTCCGTGTGGCTGCACAACACCCCCACCATAGCCAAGGACTCATACGTGAATCCTCGGGTGGTGGCCCTTTTCGAACAGGGCAAAGTCGCTGCCCTGAACCGCCAGCGTGACAGCGCTGTACTTGAGTTGCTGACCTCCGGAACCAGAGCCCATAGGAAGTCCGCATCTCAGGGCAGCGTCACCACATGAAAGGGGAGCAGACAAGGCACCGACTCAGTCACGGCAGATAAGGTGGCCCGTTAAAGCAGCCAAACAGGGTCTCACACTGCGGATAGGCAGGGGATGCGAACATCCCGAATCTTTTTTGTTCGACAAGGGGCGCGTTCCTCCACTGCTGGCTGAACGCACCTCTTGGCCCGACAGTTTTTAGCCGGCGTCGAAGGACTTGCCGCCATCTTCCTGACCTGGCTCAGAGTCTGTTTTTTTGGCGTCGGTTCCCGTGCCATCGGGCAACTCCTCAGTGTTCCTACGCCCCGTAGGCTTTAGCGCTGAGGGCTCTTGGTCCGATGGCGTCGGCGCCTTCGGTTCGTTTGTTTCGTCATGTGTCTGCATAGCGTTCCTCCTCATTGTTGAATGTATTGCTTGGATCAATTGATGGCCCTGAAGTGGCGGGTCAGTCTCCGGGAAAGGCTCCCTGCGCAGCTTGTAACAGCGTTCCGAGCCTGCTCTGGTCTACCTTATCCAGTAACTCCCGGACGTCGTCAAAGACTTCCACTGCTCCCGCCTCGTACAATTCCGCTGCGCTGGTGCCGCCGCTGCACACCCCGATCATGGGTATACCCAGGGCTGCCGCGGCTTTGGCATCCCAGACTGCATCACCCACAAAAAGAGCATGGGTGGTGTCCACGCCTACTGATTTCAAAGCGGCGGCAAGGATGTCAGGAGATGGTTTGCCCCGCTCGGCGTCAGAAGAACTAGTGCTTGCAGCAATGGCGTGATCAGCGTCTAGGACCTTGCGCAGCACGTCCAGTTCAGTCTGCGCGGCGGATGATGCTAGGACCACCGCCGCTCCTGTCCGGGCACAATGCTCCAACAATGCTGCGGCAGACTCGAAAGGAAGCAAGGCCGGCCAATAGGTGGAGAAAATAGCGTCATGCGCGTCGATGAGCTTGTGGGTCTGTTTGGGGCTGATGTCATTGCCCAGAATGTGCCGGATTAGTTCTTCGCCACCCATTCCTATTGCCCTGTGCAGCGCGGCAGCAGGGGCAGTGAAGCTCTGTTGGCGCAAAGCCTGCCACCAAGACAGTGTGTGCAGGTAGTTGGAATCGATCAGGGTGCCGTCCACGTCGAATAGTATGGCATGGGAATATTCACTGGACATAGGGCTCTCCTTTCATTATTAGGTCTATTGTCGGCAGTGACGTGGCCTGCTCTGGTTCCGGCGCATTAGCTCGGCCAAGTTTGTCCAGAAAATCAACGAAGCCCCCACCGGTTCGGCTGTTGATCCGTCCGGAATTTTTGACGCGGGAAGTGTCGGTGGCGGCCACTATTTATCCCGAGGATCGGGACGCAGCCGCGAAGACCCGGTCTCATGTCCTTGGTCATTTCAGCCGCCCAGAGCGGCAAAAGTATCCGCTCTAAAGCCCCTAAGAGCCCCCTGGATGTGGGGATTATCCTCGTTTCTCTGATGGAGGTTGAGCCGGCGCAGCATCCGCACTGTACCAATAGGGGAGCTGCGCAGTTCAGCAGTGTCCACGACAACGTCAGCACCGCCTGCGGTAAGTTCAAATTGTCTCTTGAGCCAATGCTCCGGAACCTCCGTATCAGTGTCTGTGTTGGCAATCCAGAATTCTTTAGTCGGCCCTTGCCGTATCAACTCTGCTGGAATGACCGCGTTTCTAGAAGCTCCCACCCGTCCAACGGCCACACGGATCGTATTCATACCTGACCAGCGGTGCACCAGTTCCCGGGAGTTGTCCGTTGTGCTGTCCGAGGCAATGGCGATTAACACCGGAATATGCGGACCCAAATTCGCGAAGTACTGTGAGGCTGCTGTCAGGGCATCCAACATCATAGTGAGCAGCCTAGCTTCAACCCGAGCCGGGACGAGAACAGCAATTCGCCCTCTGGGTCCTCTCATCTCGGTGCCGTACTTCGGAAGAAATCAAGCATAGAGTCATCCTCAACGCAGGCACCTGCCCACACCGGCCGCTTCTCAGCACGCAGAATAAGAGGCATATCCGCACCGTTTAGTGGGCCGACCATTTCAGGCAGTGTCGCTGAGCTCACGTAATAGCCGGTCTCGGACAAAACGAACAGGTCGAATTTTCTTTCCGACCAATTCGCGGGAAGAACAGCGAAAATGCGTTGGCGGTTTGCCCATTTTTTGTGTGAACCGGCAGCGTACTTTTCTCAGCGGCCTGCGCCGTCGGCGTCCGCATCCGGTTCAGAAGAAAATGACTCCCTATCCTCGCGGGCGGGTTCCGTATTGCTGTCGTTGAGAGGGGCATCCGCTGATGGTAGGTCCAAGGACGACTCATCCCCAGGAGCAATGTGCGCTGCGCTGCCCTCTGCTCGGTCCAACTCCTCCCGGTACTGATCGTCAGTGCCCCCGAGTCGCCCAGCACCTGGTTCGCCATCACTTCCAGCCTCTTCATCCTCAAAGAAACTTTTATCGGGAGCACCCAAGCTCACATCATCGCTCAGTGCTTCCTCATCAGTTTCCTGGCCTTGAAGTGTGGGGTCAGGTGATCCAGGATTGGTGGCAGCGTCATCGGGCATTTCGTCTTCGGGGGTTGGAGAGCCGTACCCTCCTTGAGCCTGATCTGCGGGCTGCTGCCCTCTGAGGGTTTCTTCGCGTTTTTCGTTCTCTTCGATACTCACGATGTTCTCCTTCGTTGACGGATTCACTCATCAGGTCTCGCTGTTCTTACTGTAATCACAAGCCGCCGCTTGCGAAAGCCTGCCACGTTGGCAAGAGTGGGTAAGGAACGGGTTACGCCATTGCAAGACAGAGGAGACAACGGAATGAAAATTGTTATAAAAATTCTGAGCCTTGGGGCGAGTCTGGCGGCTGGGGCCGCCGCGCGTAAAGCATTGGCTGCAGGCTGGCGAAAAGGTACCGGCCATGAGCCACCCAAGGAGGCCGACGACCTTGGGAATCCATTGCCGGGTGTACTGGTTTTTGCGTTGGCCACAGCAGCTACGGGCGCTGTCATTCACGTCATCACTCAACGACTTGCACGCAAGGCAACACTGAAGCTGGAAACCAATCCAGCAGAGGTCTAATTCTCCCACTCATCAAAGCCCCTGGCATGGCAGGTAGGGAGTTCCTGCGGGCACTTCTACTCGCCCTGGGACCACATCACAAGTGTTGCTCCGAACGAAACACGCCCCTTTCAAAATGAAGGCCACAGACAACGTGAACCCCGTCTGAGCGACGTGCCCTGCAGATCAGTGTGCAGCATTGCGGCGGATGGCGAATGCAGTTGAAACGACGGTGCCAGGCGCATGGAAGCCACTTCAAGGCAGCCCTCAGCCGTTATCTGGCTCTCGTTTCACCTGCGCGGCTCGCAAACCACGGCCGCTGTAGCCCCTCACTAGGCAATGCCCCAAGCAATACGCAGCGGGTTCGAAGATAAAGATCCCGCACCGAGATTTTCCATCCAAGGATGCGGACGAAGTTTGGCCTTAGGCAACGGGATTGGTTCGTTACGGTGTGCTCTCAGAGTTTGAGGCTTATATTTCCAAATAATTGGCGGGCTAACTGCCCAACACCTTGCGTGGTGCGGATATGTTGGTGCTGTATTCGCGCTAGACGTCCATGAACGCGGTCAAAAGTACTCCCAATGATTTTATCCGTTCAGTGCATAGCCACGATGAGGGCCTTCAACCGGGGAAGTCCCGTTTACGTGAAGTTAGTACCGCGGAATGGCACGTGCGTTTCCGGCTTCCAAAAACCAGAAGCTCACAGGCGGTCCAGCCAAAACTGTCCACCGTTGAGTCGTGCTGGTGCGTACTCCGTGGCTGGCTGACATCCAAGTGGCTCCGGCTCTGCAGGGAGCTGCTAACAAAGTTGGTGGCTCTGGGACAGGCTTCCTCTGCAGCATAAAACAGCGCCGACTAAATCACCGGGGGTGCTGTAGGGAAAAACGGATCCGGATGACCGGGCGCGCTCGGCTCGGGAACGGGGAGCGGAGGCCCGTTGGGATCATCCGGCTGGGCTGGCTCTGTCGGATCAACAGGCGGTCCGGGGTTTGGGGAAGGATTGACAGGAAACGGTTCCGGAGCCTGCGGCTGCGGTTCACGGGGCTGGTGATCGTTCATGTGTGGCACCTCTTCTCAGTGGCTGCTGTTCGTGAGGAGACGGGCTGTCCCGACGCGAGTGCCGCACTTGTTGCCACAAGTGCAAACGTCATCTCATGCTACCGACGTTGCCGCGGCCCGTCCACGTCCTCGAGAGCCGCAATGGCCCCGAGCACATCCTGCGGACCTGCTGGAAGCAGCGCGGGATCTGGGAAGTCGAAGAAGAGTTCCCCCTTCGCAGCCACTCTTTGGTGAGGATCCTACAATGCCTAGCTGGCGGGCTTTAGGACTTATAGGCCCGGCCAGGAAGGCTTGAAAAGCACAACGCTATCTACTCCAATTGGTGTGCGGCAACTTAAAAGGACGTAGATATTTCCCGCTTGTCTGGTTAGAGTCGAAGTGGCGGATGAAACAGCCATCAGCCAACGAAGCGGCGAGGCGCTCAGTGCTGAGGAAGAGTCACTTGACCGGATTTTTCTGCAATATTTGCTAATGCGAAAGGGGAAGACCATTCAAGACTCACTTCACCACTCCCGGAGAGATCTTCAGCGGCATGAACGGTTTCCCTATGCTTGCGACAGGGCACCTGGGGACGCTAAGGAAAAGTCCGGCATGCGCAACGGGCTCCGTGATCCCTTCCATGGTCCCCCGAAACGTACCTGAGGATTTATAGTCCGAAATACCGTTTGGGCCTTGGCCCCGAAGCGGCTGAATGCGTGTCTGGAAGCAGCGCTACCGAATCACGAAAGGACAGAGATCATGCCTGAGAAGCAGAATCCCAGCCTGAAGGATCCAGAGATGTACGAGGCTTTGCGCGATGATGGAGCCTCCGAGCAAAAAGCAGCCAGAATCTCCAATGCTGCGGCCAAGAAGGGGCGATCTGCCGTGGGTCGCAAGGGCGGCAAGTCCAAAGACTATGAGGACTGGACTGTGCCCGAGCTCAAAGATAAGGCCAAAGAAATTGGACTGGGCGGATATTCAAAAAAACGTAAGTCGGAACTCATTGAAGCATTGCGTAATTCGTAGTTTCCGACAGGGGCCTGATACCCACCGGTGTCGGTGTAAGTGGAGTCCAGATCTTGACATCCGGGAGGCTGTCAATCGCCAATTCATTACTTAGGAGAAGAACGTGACTGAGAGCACCAACGAACCCGTGGAGATTTCCACCCGCATGCGTCCCGGGGAGTGGACGCCGGAATCCTTAGAGCAATTGGTGGGGTCGTACCAGCAGAAAATCAGAGACATGGGTGCCCCCACGGAGGAAATTGAGACTAAGGTCAAAACTCCCGAAGACGGATCAGCCCACGTGCATGTGAGTTGGCGCCATGCGGGCCTGCATACATTTGCAGATCTGGGTCAGAGCACCGTCGAGGAGTCGGAGTTATCGCGTGGCCATGGTGAATCTATTCCTGCTGGCGAGCCTACTGAAGACTCCCAGGGTCTCGGTGCTGTGTTCGGTGACGCTGAACGGTCGGCCATTGACGAGCCATCGACCGCACGGTCCCTGAAGGCCAAGGAAAATCAGCCCACAAATGACTACCGCGTCTTCACAGACGACGACGGGAAAACCATTGTCGAGGATGCCAGTCCCGCGAAGGAATAGATTCTCGGTATGAAAAAGAGAAAATCACAACAGGAGGAATGATGGGTATCGCAGATAAGTTCGACGCAGCCAAGGACAAAGCCACCGGAAAGATCAAGGAAACTGTAGGCAAGGCCACGGATGACAAGTCGCAAGTGGTCGAAGGCAAGTTGGAGCAGGCCAAGGGTACGGCCAAGGACAAGCTGGCCGACGCCAAGGCTCACCTCAAGGAGGACTCAAACGACGTTCACACTGATGACACCGAGGGCGGAGCATCCACCACTGGCGGGGCGTGACGGAAGCGCCACCACCAAGGAGGCAGCTGGTTGGCAGACTTGCTGTCCCCGCGGTGGGTTTTCGTAGCAGGCTTTCCCGCAACAGTGTTTGATTCGTGGTTATCGTCATCGTGGCAACACTGCCGATGCCTCCTGCGTAGGGGCACATAGCTTCCAATTTCATTTTTCAGTGCCGCCGCGGTGACCGGCCATGCTTTGGGCAGCTCCGAGGATCCCTCACGACAGGCCAGCGCCTTGCACATGGTCTAGCTCCCAATGCACGTCCTTGGCTGTTTTGTCGGGACGCCACCCACGCCAAGTTGCGTGACGCAGTTTGCCGTCAGCGGTGAGTTCGGCGTATTTGACCTCTCCGACCAGTTTGGGTGTTGTCCACACGACGTCGCGCCTGTCCGTGGCGGCGATGTTCTTAACAGGTGGAGTCTTGCGTTCACTGGTCTTCAGCAGGGTTGCAGCCTCCTGAAGTTCATGTTCGGAGAAACCGGTGCCCACCCTTCCCACATAGCGCAGCCCGCTCTCGTCATGCACGGCAAGTAGTAGTGAGCCGAGGGTTTTGCTGCGGGAGCCGGTACCCTTACGCCAGCCAATGACGATGACTTCCTGATGTTTTTCGTCCTTGATCTTCAGCCAGTCAGGGCTGCGCTTACCCGGTAGGTAGCGGCTGTCCATTTTCTTGGCGACCACACCCTCTAACTGGAATTCACGGCTTGTAATCAGCGCTTCTTCAAGAGTTCCCGGGAGGACAGGCGGCAGGTGGATGTGGCGGCCTTGGGCAACTGCTGCAAGGAGTGACTCGCGCCGTTGTGAATACGGCTTGTGCTGCAGTGGTTGCACGAGGCTCCCAGCACTTGTTTGCAGCGCATCAAAAAGCATCAGCTGGACGGGAACCGTTTTCATGGCCTTCGCAATATCCCGAGGCTTACTCAGCTTCATGCGTCTCTGTAGTAGGCCGAAATTGGGCCGACCGGACTTGTCCAAGGCGACAATTTCGCCGTCGAGCACGGACCCGTCAGCGGCCAAGGATGCAAGCTCCTGGAGTTCCGGGTATTGCTGAGTGACATCCCGGCCACTTCTGCTGGTGATATGCACTGTCCCACCAGCCACACCGGCCATGGCACGCATGCCATCCCACTTCATCTCGAATGACCATGATGTGGTGAAATCCACGCCGTCTGCTGTGGCCGCCGTCGCCAGCATGGGAGCGGGGAGGTCCAAGGCTTCCCCTGACCAAATTTTCGCCCTCCGCGTGTTCGTGACTAGCCTGTTACCCGCACTATCGGCACCGGGTGCGATGTCGGACTCACCCGCTTTTTTCTGTGTCTGACGACCGGTATCGGGCCGGACTTTCATGAGGTGGATCAGCCAATTCTTTGCCCCTCCCATGCCGGGGGTGTTGATGAGGGCGTAGCGGCGCGGGACTCCGCCCAAGCCGCCGTCGGGCCTGCCGTGGAGCAATGCAATGACTTCCGTTCCCTCTCGCCATTTCTCCAGCACGCATGTTCCGGCGTCCCAAATGGTGACAGTACCTGCTCCGTACTCGCCTTGAGGAATGGTGCCTTCGAAGGAACCATAGCCTAAGGGGTGGTCCTCCGTCATGACAGCCAGCCGGTTTTCAGTGTGTTTTAGGGGCGGGCCTTTGGGGACGGACCAGGACACCAGGACGCCGGAATGTTCCAGTCGGAAGTCCCAATGCAGTCGGGACGCGTGATGTTCCTGAATGACAAACGTGGGTTCGGAGGAAGCGGTGTCTTTCGCAGCTTCGAGGGGGACCGGCTCGGGGGTTTTGCCAGCGTCGCGCATGGACCGGTACTTCTGAAGCCGGTCGACTGCCTCTGGCCGTTCCTCGACTGGTTGCTGCAAGCCCAAATTACTGATGGGGTCGATTCCTTGTTTGACCCTCGCTACCACTTCATGGAGTTCGAGCTGGCGCAGTTCGGGGTCCGCAATCTCATCCCACGTTCGTGGGGCGGCAACGGTGGGCCTAGCCCTGCCGCGGAGTGAGTACGGGCAGATAGTGGTCTTGGATTCGCTATTTTGACTCCAGTCAATCAGTACCTTCCCGCTCCGCAATGACTTTTTCATGTCAGAGACGATCAGGTCCGGATGGTCCGATTCCAAAGATCTGGCAAGTTCGTGGGCGACTTCTGCAATGTCTGTGGAATCATGACTGCCGTCCAGAGGCGCATAAAGATGGATGCCTTTGGACCCGCTCGTGACTGGATAGGCCTCCAAGCCCATGGCAGTGAGCAGTTCACGGCACAGCTGCGCAGCCTCGGCACACTCCCTGAGGCCGGCACCATCCCCTGGATCCAAGTCCAGAACCAGCCGGTCGGGTCTTGCTGGCTTCCCGTCGGGACCAAACCTCCACTGCGGAACATGGATTTCCAGTGCGGCCACTTGGCCAAACCATGCCAAAACGGCGGCCTCGTTGACGAGCGGATAAGTATTGACATGGTCCTTGTGCATGAGGATTTGCCGCGGAACCCAGTCTGGCGCTGAGTTCTCAAGGTCTTTCCGAAAAAAGACTTTTCCAGGCTTCTCGGCCGTGCCCACTCCGTCCACCCAGCGTTTTCGTGTAGCGGGGCGCCTCGCCGCCTGTGGAATCAGGACATGGGCCACCTGGGCGTAGTAGTCCAGCACATCAGCCTTGGTGGTGCCGGAATCCGGGTAAAACACCTTGTCCAAGTTGCTGAGCTTTAAACGGCGGCCGGCAACATTCACGAGTTGATCTGCTGAACGGGACACGTTAGGCCTCCTTGGTGGACATAGTTCATTGTTGCCGTGTGGTGAATTCTTTGCCACCCCTGCCCGTGATCGAACCCCGGGCAACCGCCGTTCCGTACCACCGGCTATCCTCTGGAAATGACCCAACGATGGTGCTTAGCTGGATCCATGAGATCAATATGGGCTGGTTCGATTGCTTTTGGTTTAGTCAATGTGCCCGTCAAAGCGTATGGGGCCACCCAAGATCATGATGTGGATTTGCACCAAGTCCACGATGCCGACGGCGGCCGCATCCGCTACCAGCGACGTTGCGAGGTCTGTGGAAAGAAAATCAATTACGGGCATATCGAGAAGGCCTTTGACGACGGAGACCGGACAGTGGTGCTTAGTGAGGAAGACATTGAGTCTCTGCCAGCGGAAAAGAGCCGCGAAATTGACGTGGTGCAGTTCGTGCCCAACAACCAAATCGATCCCATCATGCTCGAACGCAGCTACTACCTGGAACCCGACTCAAAATCTCCCAAGGCCTACCGACTGCTGGTGAAGACCCTGGAAAATACGGAGCTGACGGCTGTGGTCAAATTCGCCCTTCGGCAGAAAACTCGGTTGGGAGTATTGCGGGTCAGCGGCAAGGTTCTGGTCCTACAGGGGATCCTCTGGGCTGACGAAGTGCGCGACACCAGTTTTCTTGACTCCTCGGGAACGGCCAAAATCAGTGCACAGGAACTGAAGATGTCTTCGGCTTTGGTTGATCAGTTCCGCGGAGACTTTAATCCAAGTGATTTTGCGGATGACTATCAACTAGAGTTGCGAAGCCTGATTGACGAGAAAATCAAGCACGGCGATTCCCTAGACACTGCAGCGACTTTTGGGGATGAAGAGGAAGCAGAAAAAGAAGGCAACTCCGGGGGCAACGTCATCGACCTGATGGAAGCGCTCAAACGCAGCGTGGACCAAAAAAGAGCCCGTGCAGCCACCCAGGGTGACAGCACAAAAAAGGGTGCGAGTGGAACATCCACTGCCAAGAAGTCCGCCACCAAAGCCAAGCCAACAGGAGCCGAAAAAATGACGGCCAAATCCTCCGCATCAAAGAAAACAGCTGCCAAGGGAAAATCAACGGCCAAGAAACCAGCAGCGAAGAAGACTGCCGTTACAGCTACACGCAAGGGAGCTTAACCCATGAGAAGATCGTCGGTCACACCAGCAGATGGGCCCGACGCCGCCCATCAACGCGGGCCCGGAGTCTCCGACGCCACGGTGGAGGCCCTCGGCAAACTCTCCGAAGCCCTCGAAGTGGTTGAGCACGCCAGAGGGCTTCTCTATGGGTTTCACCGGCTTACTGGAAAAGCCGATCTGGCACTGGGGGAGGCAGTGCAGATGTTGAGAGAGGCAGGCCATGTAGAACTGGGTGATGACATTGAGCGTCAAATAGTGGGCCGCAACATCTTCAGCGGCCGGTGGAGCTTCCAAGTGGTTGAGGACTACGACGACGGGTACTATGCCGAATTCAAGGCTGCCGAGAAGCGAGCCAGAGCTGAGCTGCTAGGAGGTAAGCGGCACGTGTATGAGGCGGAGATGAAAGAGGACCGCAGAACGCATGGTCAGGAACATCACGAGGCGAGGCCGGAACGTATGCAGAACTCTGAGACGGATCACCTCTCGGGACAAAGCTAGTCCGCGATGGAGTCGTCCTGACCGTCCAATCAGATAACTCTGGAAACTTAAAGACAGAGGCCGGTGAAGTCAATGAGGTGGTTGTGATTGGCACGGCACGGGCCTAGCCTTGAAACACAGGATGAAGCCGCAATTCACAGGCGTAACCGAGTAGTTGGCTGTGGGAGCTGTACCGAATGACAGGAGCGTGTCGCTATGGGAATCATTATTGGTCTGTTAGTCATCTGGCTTGTTGTGTCGGTGCTGGGGTTCGCCATCAAGGGCCTGTTCTGGTTAGCGATCATTGGCATTGTCCTATTTATTGCCACGGCCGCAATCGGCTGGGCCCGCAATAGAGGCTCCATCCGAAGCTGACCCAAGGACGGCAATGGAAGGAAATCTGCCGTGGCAAATGAAATTAACGGTAAGCGCATCGCGTTTTTGGTGGCCCCGAACGGGGTCGATCACCATGAGCTGGTCATTTTGTGGGAGGCGGTCAAGGACGCAGGAGGCAAACCAATGCTTCTATCCACTGCCGGAGGATCCATTATGACAGTTCGATCGGGTGAAAAAGCCGGGGAAATTTTCCTCGTGGATGGGCTGGTGGGCAGCCTGAAAGCGACTAATTTTTCCGCCTTGGTTTTGCCCGGAGGAGCAGATCATGTTCAGACTCTGCGTGGCAGCAGTGAAACGAACCGCATAATCACTGAATTTGTCTCGGCTGGCAAGCCTGTCGCCGCAATCTCCCAAGGCCCGGCGATCCTAATCAATGCTGGAGTTCTGGCAGGGAAGACGCTGACTGGATGGCCAGGAATGGCTGACGATGTCCTTGACGCCGGGGCTGAGTGGGCAGATAAAGACGTCCATTTTTGTGCCAACAACAACTGGATGCTCATTACCGGCCGATCGACGCAAGCGCTGCCGAAATTTACTGAAGCAATGGTGAGAGCCTTCATTTAGTCTGCAGCCGAGCACAGCAAGGCGACGCCGTGCCTTATCCGTGAGTACCTGCCCTAAGGCATCGGACTCACCACCCGCTAACCATTTCTAGACTCCACCGCAGACGAAATCAACGACCGTCCGCGACAATGTATCAGCAGCTGCCGTGGCCGATGACCAGCTGGTCCTTGCATCTTGCAAACATGACGTCGAACTCCCAAAGCTCATGAGCCAACTCGCTGAGGCGTGGGCCACCACGACCACCATGCAGCAAACCCAAAACGCGCTCATCGCCCAGGTAGAACCGCCGGTGGATGGCGCCGGGAAGAAGTAGCGCCGGCTTTGCGGGCGCATAGTGGAAAGTTTGCCAAAATGGCCGCACTCGAAAAGGGAGCTGAGGTGTCGGTACCACGGTTGCAACTACTACTGTCCTGCAGTGGTGGTTAGTTGGGCGGTCCTGTCCCCTTGTGCCAATCGAGTGCCAGGGTTAATCGTTTTCACTGGCCACGGCTGCATGCTCGCCGAAGGAGAGTGTTCCATAGGTCTAGGTTGCGATGGCCATGAGGGAACCAGCTTGGTCTAGCGCTTAGCAGATGGTGTGGTCCCTGCGGCTGCCACAGACGAGAATTCCTACGGTCGGGGCGTCGGCTTTTCTGCGGCGTTTGTCCTCGATTATCCGGAGGATTCCGTTATCCCGAGTCTCGGCAGGAATTCCCGTGAGGACGCGGATTTTGCTGGGTCTTACTCGGGATAACAATCCGGGACTACGCTGACTCACCCCTATCCGTTTTTCCTGGAGGTGAGGAAGAAGTGAAGATCCCCATTGATGAGTTGATCTCGAAAGCTGATACCGAGGTCCTCAAGCTCAATCACGCAGCGTCAACGCTGACGCAGTATCGGTGGGCATGGCACCGCTTTGCGGTGTTTTGCTCCGAACACGAAATCAGCGAATTCACTGACGAAACCTTGGCAGTCTACTTGCAGTTCTTGGCCACCGAACTGACCGAGGGCCGGTTCAAGGAGTGGAAATACAAGCTACTGCGCAAGACAGCCCTTGTGCTGTCAGAGGTCAACGAAACTGGCACGTACCAGTGGAGGCTATCCAGGCATGTCGGACCGAACGATGGGCTCAATGCCGTGTTTCGCCCGGTTCAAGAGCAGTTCGAGGCGTGGCTGGCCCTCCAAGGTCTGGCCCAAGCCACACAAGAGCTGCGTGCAAGCGTAGGACGCCGGACATTGGCGTCGTGGCAAGAGCAAGGAATCACGGATTTTCAGGCTTTCTCTGGTTCAGAGGTCGCTTCCGCCTTGCTTTCACTGGCAGAAAGCTATCAGCCATGCAGCATGGGGACTGTGCTCTCCGCCGTTCGGGTGATGTGCCGATTCCTCGAGGAATCCCAAGGATGCTCGGGTCTGGCCAGGGCGGTTCCGCGGATCTTTTCACGACACGTGAGGCATGTTTCCGTGCTGCCCGCTGAGAAGATCGAGCTGCTCATAAACTCGCCCTCCCCGGGTACGGTCACCGGAGTCCGGGACCGTGCAATGCTGCTCCTGGGAGCGCGTACCGGGTTGCGCCCCGTCGACATTATCGCCCTGCGCCTGCAGGATATCGACTGGCGACAAGGACAGATCACTTTGGCGCAGCATAAGACCGATGCAGTGCTGACCCTGCCGCTTTTAGCTGACGTCGGAGAGGCCATCGCCAACTACCTGCTTCACGACAGACCAGCCGGGGTGAACGATGAGCACGTTTTCCTTCGGACACAAGCCCCGTACGTTGGATTAGCGCCTTCAAATCGATTGCATCACATGGCGGCCGGTGCCTTTACCCGGACAGGAAATAATACCCAGCCCGGTACCGGACACGGTTTTCGGGTGCTCAGAGCATCCTTTGCGACCAGAATGCTCGAAGGCGATACCCCGTTGCCCATCATCTCCGGAGCGCTGGGCCACCGGAGTATTTCCTCAGCCAAGCACTATCTGGCTGCCGACGAGGAACGCATGCGGGCATGCTGTCTTGATTTCACAGGAATCGAGCCCAGAGGGACACGGTCATGAGCGGCTTTGTCAGTGGCTTGGCCCCGCATATCCGAGGCCTCCTGGAGCTTAAACATGCGATGGGGCTGCCGTATAAATCCTCGGAGCGTCATTTGTTGGCCTTCGACGCCATATGCGCTCAGCACTACCCCGGGCAGAGCAGTCTTTCACGGGAGATGGCCATGGAATGGGTCGTGAAACATCCAGCCGAGCATATCAACGGACAGCTCAAGAGGATCACCTCGATCAGGCAGCTCGCCAAGCACATGGCCTCGCTGGGAATCGAGGCCTATGTCATCCCGACGGGCATTCCCGGACGACGGATTCATTACAACCCGCATATTTTCTCCCACCGGGAGCTGCGTGCGCTCTTTGATGCTGCCGACACGATCAAAGAATCGCGGATTGGTGGGCAGCGGCACCTGAACATACCGGTGATGTTTCGGATGATCTATTGCCTAGGATTGCGCCCGGGCGAGGCGAGGAAACTGCACCGCAACGATGTCGACCTGGCCCGTGGCACGGTGCTAATCCGTGAGTCCAAGGGGCACAAGGATCGGATGGTGTTCATGTCAGCGGATCTGCAGGAGTACTGCCGCGCATACGATGCCGCCATCAATTCCTACTATCCGGATCGGATACCGTTCTTCCCCAACCGCCAGGGAAACATCTACACCAGCTCGGCACTGGACTATTGGTTCCATGAGCTGCTGGATGCCGCCGACTCGCTCATCGTGGCGAGTCCCGGTTCGCCGCCACGGCCCTATGACCTGCGGCATGCCCATGTGATCGAAGTGATCAATCGGTGGGTGCGCGCCGGGCGGAGCCCGGAAGTTCTGGTCGCTTATTTGAGCTTGCATCTGGGGCACAGCAACACGGAAGACACCTGGTATTACTTCCATTTGGCCGCCGATTTCCATCCCGAGCTGCGCGGCCTTGCGAATACAACCATTGAATCCCTGTTCCCGGAGGCACGCCATGAAATCCGATGAATTCTTCTCCCTGGTCCGGAGCTGGTTGACGATCTTTCTTCCGCGAGCTCGCAGACTCAGCCCCCACACGATTCGTTCCTACAAAACGGCCTTGAACACCTTCTTGGTGTTTCTGGGTGAAACCCGGTCGTTGAAGCTGGATCAGGTCGGCTTCGACGCGATCACCTACAGCAGCATGAACGCATTCCTCACGTGGCTCATGGATTCTCGGCATCTAGCCCCCTCCACAGCGAACCAGCGGCTGGCCGCCATCAAGTCCTTCCTCTCTTACTGCGCCGGAGAAGAGGCCGCACTCGTCGCGGTCTGGTTGGACGTCAAAAGAGTCCGCCCGGCACGGGCACCGGAGCATGCTCCGGATGCGTTGGGCATGGCCGCCGTTGAGGCGCTGATTCGCGCACCAGGACAACAAACCCGCCGAGGCCTGCGCGACACCACCATGATCCTGCTGCTCTTTGATGCCGCGGCACGCATCCAGGAGGTCCTGGACCTGACAGTTGCCGACGTGATCACTGCGGCCGGAGGAGGGCAAGTGACACTCACAGGAAAAGGGCGAAAGACACGCACACTGCCCATCATGGACAAGACCGGACGGCATCTGGAGCAGTACCGGGAACTGTTCCACCCCGGCGCCAGCGTTCCCGGGGCCCTGTTCTTCTACACGATCCGGGCTGGCCAGCACCAGCCGATGAGCCAAGACAACGTTTCCTACCTGCTCAACAAGCACGCGGATACCGCCCGGGAGAACTGTCCGGAAATTCCAGATCACATCCATGCCCATCAACTCCGGCACGCCCGTGCGATGCAAATGCTGCGGGCTGGCGTGCCACTGCCCCACATCAAGGAATTCCTGGGCCACGCGAACATCTCCACAACCGAAATCTACGCCTCGGCGGACAACAAGATGGTCCGCGAGGCCATCCAGAAAGCAGCCAGCACCACGCCCGACCTCGCCCCGATCTGGAAAGGAGACGATGACCTGATCCTCCGCCTCGCCGGACTCAAATAATTATCCCGAGGAATAACCACCCGGACCCTCGCCGGACAACGCCCGACCGGCAATACTCGGGATAACCGAATCCTCCGGATAATCGTGGCCGCAGCTTAGCTTTTGACATTGTTGGCGAAATCTCGGGTATTTTGAAGGGATTAAGCGGTGTCAGTTGATAGAGACGATGAGGCAAAGTGTCACAAATTACCAAGATTGTGGACGACGCCGTAGATGGTGACGTCCCGCTCTCAACCTTGCTGAGACGAATAAAAGTTGTGGCGTCCAGGATAGAAGCGCCGGAAGTAGTGAAGTGGGTAGACCTTGAAATTCTCGGCTACCCGCTTGATGCGGATCTTCCCTTGTACAGAAGCGGGAAAATGATGCCTGTCAAAAGCAATTGGAGCGGCGTAATGGGGCGTTCAATCAGTGACGCCCCGCTTTCGGCTATCGGTCTGCCTGAGGATTTTACCCGGGTCCATTTTTATGGGCTATTGCGTCAACCTGTGAGCGAACTTGAGATGTTCGCCAACTCCGACCGCGATCCTGTGTGGAATTGGGATCCGTGGGCCGTTGCCGCCTATCAGAACTATCTTGACACCGGTGTCGGTGGCACTGGCTTCGAGATGATGAACCTGATGTCAGCCCAGACGGTTTATCCACGCACTTTCATAGCCGGGGTGCTTGATGCGATCAGGAACGCGGTACTCGACCTAGCTCTAGGTCTTGAGTCAGTGGGTGATAATGTTGGTGAACCCAACGGCCCCACCATAGACGATAAGGCGGTTTCAAACGTGGTGAACAACTTCCACATTACAGTGAACGGCGATGGCGCTAACGTGGCTGCTGGCTCTGAGATCAGCCAGAAGAACAGTGTGGTCAAGAATGATCTCGAGTCACTACTGGCGGCGGGCCGTGGGCTGGGTATCAGTGAAGCAGAACTTGAAGCACTAAGGGAGGCGGTGGCCGCTGAGCCTGAACAGTCTGGCCCTAAAACTTTAGGGTTTATTGATCGGCTTAAAGGCAACGCTGTAACAATGGCCAACGGAGTTGCGTCGTCGATGATTGCAACGCAGTTCATGGCTATCCTTCTCGCATATTACGGCGTGTAGCTCTATAACGGTGCCCATGAAGCGGGCGGGCTTGGTCGTGGTGCCCCTCCGATAACTCGTTCTGATGTTTCGGCGATGTTGCCAATGACGGTCACTGTTGCGAACGTCGCCCACAAGGCTTCGACGGCTGCGGGCGTGACGGTGTAGGCAGTCGCTCCGTACTCGTAGCTACGGCCTCCGAAAACCTGCCGCTCGAAATTGCGGGCGGCAGGCATGTAGGTCGCTTCTGCAACACCGAACAATCGAACTTGATGGATGACCGGGATTGCATCTAGCTGTGATGTTGCCAGCCAATGAAGCATCCCTAGCCCGTCGATACGTTCGTGACCGTCGTGCTGAACAAAGAAGCAACGGAGGTGCCGAACGCCGCCACGCTCCACGGCGTAGAAACCGCATCCGCATGCTGCATGTGGTGCCGCATGCGGATGGGTCTCTCCTGCATTCCTGCATTTGGCTGGTGTTCCTGGCGAAAGAGGCTCGCCGCGTTCCGGTGACACAAGACGTCCCTTATGCAAGATTGAGAGGCGCCATCCGTCAAGTTGCGGGCCGCTTATCCGATGCCCCCATTGAATCGATGGTGGGTAATGGGCTGCCATTCCTTGGCGAGTTTTCAAGAGCCCTCCTGGCCTTGCGTAATGGTGTTCTACTTTCAGCTTCTCTGGTCCTCCCGGTCCGGTACTTCCTCGCTTCCACCGCGCGGAAAATCGTCCCCGCTAACTCGTTGTTCTCAGGTCGAATGCCGGCGCCTGCCCGCATCTATCGAGATACGACCGGCATACGCTCACAGAGGGACAAGCCATCCACCCTTTACCCACCGGTATTGCTGAGGTTTACGGTTCTTTTTTGATGCTCCTTTGCGCACGATTTTTCCCGGATGAATCTGGGGTGGCCTGCCGTTTCAAAGGTGCCTGTTTCATTTTCCGCTTGGCCGAGAGCCATGTCAGTGGGTGCGTATAGGATCATGCCAATGGCTCGCAAGGAGCGGGTCACTTGTATGGGGGAATCATGAAAAATTTGCTCAAGTCGCTGGCCGTGGTGGCTTCTCTGCTGCTGCTGGTGGGGTGCAGAGCCTCGAACGCTCCCGCCCCGGTCCAGGAACCAACTCCAACACCTGTTGCCGCGACAGCATCACCCGAGCAACTGGCCAGTGTCATCACGGAACATGAAACTTCCTGGCGTGAGTATGAGGAGGACATCGTTGACTGCGCGTTGGCCTCAATCGTTGGCAAGAGCGTGATGGATGAGATCATGGCATTGACCTGCAAGACAACATCATCAACGGTTGCGATGACCGCTAACGCTGCCGCACGCGATCTCCGGAAGCTTGATGCGCCCCCGGCCGAGATGAGCGACTTGGTGGCGAGGACCCTTTTAGCTCTTGACAACTTGGGCGCAACGGGTGCCGACACGGAATGCATAGAGGACCGGGAATCGGAGGCCTGTGAGAACGCCGCGACTCTGGCAAATGGTGCCATCCGCCCCCTAGTTTCTGTCCTTGATGCGTGGAAACCCTACACGGGGTAGCGCAGGCTGCTGCTCATTCAGGAGGGCCATGCGATAGTTTCAGTTTTATTGATCCCATCGCGTCGAGTACCTCAGTAAAGCAGAGGTGCTCGACGCCCAGCGCGGCCATTCCAGCGAGGCCGTGACCAGCCAGCACTATGTTCAGAAGACATACCAAGCACCAGACATGACGGCAGCGCTCCAGGCGTTCGGCAACGAGAGGGTATGACATGACGAGTTGCAACTCGGTCAGTTTTCCTGGCGTGACAGTTTCAACCGGCGCACCTGCGGCCATCCAAAATATCATCGATGTGGACGCCATTATGATGCCGCAGATGATCGGCATCCAGAATCTTCTGCGGACTTTTGCAGAGGCAAACTCCTTCGTTCATTTAGACGCTATCGCTAGCATTAATAGGTCGATTGCTCCGATTATTGAGGGACTCAACTTTCAGAAAATGATTGGGATCCCTCCTATAGTTGATGCCGTGGAATCCATGCGGCTTCACGCCATTGACTTTGCCGGGTTCGATTCCCTAGCGAAAATTATGAGTCCTCTCTCTAACCATATTGCGGCGCTCAATCTACCGGTTCAACACCAGATGTCGGACGCAATCTCGCAGATGATCTCCGCTTCGATGAAGTTAGATTTCGGTGCGGCAACGGCTATGGCGCAATACGGAAGGCTAGCTGAATCGAGCCCGGAGTTCGCCGACGCGGCCGCCGACATGAGAGCGTCGCTAGTCGAGATTCAAGGCGTCCCAGCTGTGGTGGAAACGCTCACAGCCCGTGCTTTCAAGCGCATGCGGGGAAGCACCGTCACTTGGGCGCAACTTGAATGGGGTGCGTTCGTGGTTGTCTCCATGCTGATCATGACGATCACGATTTACGGTGCACAATCGCCTGAAGTGCACGCCATCTTTTCGATGACAGGCTACAACAATTTGGCAGGTGCTTTGACTGGCGGTTTCGGCGCGAAAGTTGCTGTCCGCAGACTTGCCATAAAAAAAGGTGATCCTCGCCATCGGTAAACCCGGGCGATTTCAAAGCGGTGGGTAAGCGGTGGATGCGCATACTTAACAGTTAGAAATCAACAGCCACTGAACGGCGTTTGTATAGGTCAGAGGACCCTTTTGGTGCCCCGGGCCGGACTCGAACCGGCGGCCAAGAGATTCTGAGGCTCAAGCGATGGAGCAATTTGATCCACACTAACAAGAACCGCTAGGCCCGAAAGTGGAGTTGCCGAGCAACACACCCAGCACGACGCGCGGGCCCGCACCTTGACAGAAAAGGTGCGGGCCCGCCGTCGTACGCGGGAAGGACTACGCGGGAGGACTAGGAAGCTGGGTGGAACAGCTTCCCGTTGACTCGTTCCGAGGCGCCCACGCGATCCAGGTACGGGGTGATACCGCCCAAGTGCATGGGCCAGCCGGCACCAAGGATCATGCACAGGTCGATGTCCTCGGGCCCTGCCACCACACCCTCGGCCAGCATCAGGCCAATCTCCTCGGCCAGTGCGTCCTGAGTCTTGCGCAACAGCTCCTCACCCGTGGACGGCGTGCTGCCAAAGCGAAGCAGCGCCAAGGTGTCGGCCGGGATGGAGACGGAACCGTCCTCAGCAGTCTCCCACAACCCCTTCTTGCCGGCGTCGATCAGTGCCTGCTGGTTCGCCGAGACGTGGAAGCGATCGCCAAACGCCGTATGCAGCGACTCCGTGACATGCTGCGCCACCGGGATACCCACCATCGCCAGCAGCGTGAACGGCGTCATCGGCATGCCCATGGGGCGCAACGCGGTATCGGCGGTGTGCGCGTCGGTGCCCTCATCGAAGGCCTTGGAGACCTCGGCCATGAGGCGCAACAGCACACGGTTCACCACAAACGCTGCCGCATCCTTGACCAGCACAGCGGTCTTGCGCAACGCCTTTGCGGTGGCAAACGCGGTGGCCAGGACGGCGTCGTCGGTCTTGGGCGCGCGCACAATCTCCAGCAACGGCATGACGGCCACAGGGTTGAAGAAGTGGAAGCCCACCAGGCGCTCCGGATGTTTCAAGTCCTCGGCCATGGCCGTGACCGACAGCGATGAGGTGTTCGTGGCCAAGATGCACTCGGGGGAGACGATCGCCTCCACCTCAGCAAACACGGCCTTCTTCACTGACAGTTCCTCGAACACTGCCTCGATCACGAAGTCGGCATCGGCAAACACGTCCTTGGACACCGAACCGGTCACCAGCGCCTTGGTCCGGTTCGCCGCATCCTGGCTGATCCGGCCCTTGGCCAGCAGCTTCTCCACCTCACCGTGCACGTACGCCACGCCCTTGTCCACGCGGGCGGCGTCGATGTCGGTCATCACCACCGGCACCTTGAGTTGACGGGCAAACAGCAGCGCAAACTGCCCGGCCATCAGCCCGGCGCCCACCACGCCCACCTTCGTCACAGGCCGGGCCAGTTTCGGATCCGGAGCGCCAGCCGGTCGCTTGGCCCGCTTCTGCACCAAATCCAAGAACGCGTACACCGTATCGCGGAACTGCGGCGTGCCCATGAGCTCCGCCAGCGCGGCATCCTCAGCCGCGAAGGATTCGGCCTTCGTGAAGTGCTTGCCCTTTTCCAGCAGCTCAATCACCTTCGCCGGGGCGGGCGCCGCATTGGAGGTCTTTGCCTCCACAAACTTCTTGGCACGCACGACGGCGGCATCCCACGCCGCGCTGTTGTCCTCGCTCAGGGGTTCGCTCACCGCGTTGGGGCGGCTGGGGCTTTCGGCGCCAGCAAGGACGCGGGCTGCCCAATTCAGTGACTGTTCCACAAAATCAGCGGGCTCAAACAGGGCGTCGGCAATGCCAAGTTTGTACGCGGCCGGGCCGCTGAGGGTGCGGTTGTTGCTGAGGGCGTTTTCAATCATGACCTGTACGGCGTTGCCCGGGCCGATCAAGCGGGGGAGCAGGTACACGCCACCCCAGCCGGGGACCAAGCCGAGGAATGCCTCGGGCAGTGCCAAGGCACCAGCACCTGTGGAGACCGTGCGGTAGTTGGCGTTGAGAGCGATCTCCAGGCCACCACCCAAGGCGAGTCCGTTGATGAACACAAAGCTGGGAACGCCCAGATCATTCAGCGTGGAGTAAACGTCGTGGCCCAACTGTGCCATCCAGAGCGCAGCGTCGGGGTCCTTCAGGCTCTTGACGGCTGAGAGGTCTGCCCCAGCTACTAGGAAGAACGGCTTACCGGTGACGCCTACGCCGAGAATCTCACCCCGAGCGGCGCGCTCACGCTGTGCCTCCAGCGTGGTGCCCAATTCAACCAAGGTGTTGGGGCCCAGCGTGGAGGGACGGCGATGATCCAGACCGTTGTCCAAGGTGATCAAGGCAAAGGTGCCAGCGCTCGGTGCGCCGTCCACGCCGGGGAGGGCGATGTCCTGCACGTAGGAGTGCGTCACCACTTCATCGGGGAACATGTCTGCGAGTTTGGTGAAGTCCTGGGCGCTCATGCTGCGCTCCCTTCGGTGGTTGCGGAGGTGATGCCTGCGGTGGCGGAGCCGTCAGTGCTTGCGCCGGTGAAGTGCGGGTTTTCCCAGATCACGGTGGCACCCATGCCCAGGCCGATGCACATGGTAGTGATGCCGTACTGCACGGAGTGGTCCTCTTCGAACTGGCGGGCCAACTGGTTCATGAGGCGCACGCCTGAGGAGGCCAGTGGGTGGCCCACGGCGATGGCGCCACCATAGCGGTTGACGCGAGGATCGTCGTCGGCAATGCCAAAGTGGTCAAGGAAGGACAGCACCTGAACGGCGAAGGCTTCATTGATCTCAAACAGGCCAATGTCTTCGATGGTGAGCCCGGCCAGGCGCAGCGCCTTTTCGGTGGCCGGAACGGGGCCAATGCCCATCACCTCGGGGGCCACGCCAGCAAAGGCGTAGCTGACAAGGCGCATCTTGACGGGTAGACCCAGCTCCGCGGCAGCCTCGGCAGAAGCCAAAAGTGCCGCCGTCGCGCCGTCGTTCAATCCAGCGGCGTTACCGGCGCTGACGCGGCCATGGGCGCGGAATGGAGTGCGCAGCACGGCAAGATCTTCAAGGGTGGTGCCGGGGCGGGGCGGTTCATCCACGGTGTTGACGGTCCAGCCGGCGCCGGGCTTCATGGTTGCCACGGGAACCAGATCGGGCTGGATCTGATCCTTGGCGTAGGCGGCGGCGAGCTTGTTCTGGCTGGCCACGGCGTAGGCGTCGGTGCGGTCTTTGGTGATGGCCGGGAAGCGATCGTGCAGGTTCTCAGCCGTGTTGCCCATGTTCAGGGCGGCCGGATCCACAATGCGTTCGGACATGAAGCGCGGGTTCGGATCGGCTCCGGCGCCCATGGGGTGGTGGCCCATGTGCTCCACGCCGCCGGCAATGACAACGTCATAAGCGCCAAAGCCAATGCCCGACGCCGTCGTCGTCACCGCGGTCATGGCGCCAGCGCACATCCTGTCGATGGCAAATCCGGGCACCGACTGCGGCAGTCCGGCCAGCAGTGCCGCGGTGCGCCCAATGGTCAGACCCTGATCGCCGGTCTGTGTGGTGGCGGCAATGGCAACGTCGTCAATGCGCTCGGCGGGCAGGGAAGGGTTGCGGCGCATGAGCTCGCGAATGCACTTCACCACCAGGTCATCGGCGCGGGTGTTGGCATAGATGCCCTTCTCCCCGGCGCGGCCAAAGGGGGTGCGGACGCCGTCAACAAAGACCACGTCCCTGATCTGCCGATTTTGGCTCACGTCTAACTCCTTGGTTGCAAACATTGGATGTTCTCTCCAGCCCAGCTTAGCCGGGGGAAGGTGTGTCGCAACTCATGTTACTAGCGGGTAACTTAGAGGTCAAAACGAGGTGGATCGGGCCGGAGTGCAGCCCTTAACCAGCTCGAGCGGTGAGTAGTGAGCAATGTTTAGATAAAAAACATTGCTCCCTACTCACCGCTCGGGTGTAAGGAAGAGTGCGTGAGCTAACTGACGCTAGGCGTGATCGTTCTTAGCTTCTTTGGCTTCCCTCGGCGCTAGTGGCTCGGGGTTGAGCATGGCATCCACTAAGAGGGGTGCGGTCTTCTCGATCTGCCAAGCGCGGGCGCCCAACTCTGCAAGCGCTGCCGAAATGGCCTCCACCGTGATTTTCGACGGCGGACGCCAGCACACGCGGCGCAGATGATCCGGGGTCAGAATGTTCTCGGACGGGATGTTTAATTCCTCGGAGAGTTCGGCCATCTTGGTGCGGGCCGTGGCCAAACGTGCGGCTGCCACTGGATCGCGCTCGGCCCAGACGCGCGGCGGCGGGGGAGTGTTGGTGGAGACCTGCAGGGGCGGCAGATCGCTGCTGTTCTTGGCGGTCTGGATTGCGTGCAACCATTTGGGGGCGTCGCGTTTGGCTGAGCGGCCGTGGAAACCGGGCAGTGCCAACAGGGCAGGCACCGTGGAGGGCATACCTTTCGCGGCGGCGATGATGGCCGAATCCGGGATCAAGCGGCTCGGTGCAATGTCGCGGTGCTCGGCGAGCTTCTCACGGGTCTGCCACAACTCGCGAACGGCACCCAGCTGGACGCGGTTACGGATGGTGTGTGATCCAGAAGTTCTGCGCCACGGGTCTACGCGAGGTGCAGGAATGCCAGCGTCAATGAGGTGCTGGAATTCCTGGGCTGCATAGTCAAGCTTGCCGTCCTGCTCCAACAAAGCAAGGAGTTCCTCTTCAAGATCCACGAGGACTTCAACGTCCAGTGCGGCGTAGCGCAGCCAGGGCTCAGGCAAGGGGCGGGTGGACCAGTCTGCGGCGGAGTGTTCCTTGGCCAAATGGAAGCCCAACAGCGTTTCCACCACGGCACCCAGTCCCACACGTGGCAGCCCGGCAAGACGGGCAGCGAGCTCTGTGTCAAAAAGTTTTTCCGGCCACATGCCCACGCCTGCGAGGCAGGGCAGGTCTTGGCTGGCAGCATGGAGAATCCATTCGACGCCGCGCAGCGCCTCATCAATGATCTTCAGATTGTCAAAAGCTTCGGGGTCAATCAACCAGGTACCGGCACCGTCGCGGCGGATCTGTACCAGCATGGCACGTTGGCCGTAGCGGAAACCCGAGGCGCGTTCGGTGTCAACGGCCGCCGGGCCATGCCCAGCGGCGAGTGCAGCGGCGCATCGCCTCAGCGCCGGATCAGAATCTACGACGGCGGGAATGCCGTCACGGGGCATGTCCAGATCGACTAGCTCCGGCAGTTCGCCCAGTTCCATCTGGACGCCGTCGATCAGCACTGAAGTCAGCGGTGCGGGGGCCAGATCGGTGCTGGCACGGCCCGCCGAACCGGAGGCAGAAGTACCCTCGCGCCCTACGGTTGTAGTACTGCGGCCTTGATGTGTTGTCGACATTTTGGCCCTGGCACGGCTGTGTGTGCTTGTTTCTGCTTTGGTCATGATGCTCTTAGTCTACCGAATGGCGAAGGAAAGGCCCTTAAATTGCCTTCTGGGGTCCGGGCTGGCGAACAGTGAACAGCTCAGCCGTTGGGTCGAGGCCGCCGCTGTGGGAGTAAGGTCACGCCGTCGGGCACGGGCGGCAAACCTGCAAAGGTACAGACAATGTCCACCCAAGCATCCAGATGAGACCTCATATCGCGGCCCTCGGGAGTCCACGAGGCACGCAACTCAATATCGATGGCGTCGGGCCGAGATGCCAGCGAGCCATACGATTCCGAGAGGATCCGTGTGGCGGTGCCACCAGCGTTGCTGTGCCGTGCACCGTGCTCGTCCAGAGACTCAACCAGCCACGCCCAAGCAACATTGCCCAGGAGGGAGTCGTTGCCAATATCGGCTTCAAGTTGCGCCCGAATGTAAGTGACGATCCTGAACGTCCCGCCCCAAAGATCGGAGCCGTTGGGGTCATGCAGGAGGATGAAGCGGCCGGTGGCGAGTTCTTCGCCTTCCAGCAAAACCTCTGCTCCCAGAGCAACTCCATAGGGGGCCAGCCGGGAGGGAGCAGGTACTTCAGCTAGCGTGAGCTCGCTGCGATGCGGGGCAGCACGCAAACCAACCAAGGCTTCTTGGAAGTCGGCAGGCAGTTGGAGATCGTGGCTCACATGTGCAGATTATGACGGGAGCGGGACAAAGCGCGACAGGCGCGCCGAATCAGGTACGGAGCCGCCCCGGATGGGATGCAGCGCAGGCGCCGGATCAGACATCGCTAGCCCGGTCCGGCGCCCCAAAAAACACGCACCCCAAATTGCCTCAAGGCGCCCCAAAAACCGGAGCGCCGTCAAGCAGTACGCAGGAGTGCAGCTAGGCCTGAAGCTCCCTGCGCACCGCCGCTGCGAAGGCATCGATATCTGCTTCGGTGGTGTCGAAGGAGCACATCCAGCGAACTTCCCGTGCCGCGGCATCCCAGTCGTAGAACTTGAAGTCCTGGCGCAGCCGGTCAGCCACACCCTCGGGCAGAATTGCGAAGATGCCGTTCGATTGGGTGGCCTGGGTGCACTGTACACCGGGCAGATCCTCCACGGCGGCGCGCAACTTAGCTGCCATGGCGTTGGCATGAGCAGCCGAACGCAGCCAGAGATCATCGCGCAGCAGCGCCAGCACCTGAGCCGAGATGAAGCGCATCTTGGACGCCAACTGCATGTTCATCTTGCGCAAGTAAATGAGGCCGTCAGCCGCGCTCGGGTTCAGCGCCACAACAACCTCGCCAAACATGATGCCGTTCTTGGTGCCGCCAAACGAGAGGACATCCACGCCAACGTCGGAGGTGAACTCACGCACCGGAACACCCAAGTAAGCGGCCGCATTGGCCAACCGGGCGCCATCCATGTGCACTTTCATCCCCAAGGAATGGGCGTGATCGCAGATGGCGCGCACTTCCTCCGGGGTGTAGCAGGTACCCAATTCGGTGGTCTGCGTGATGGAAACGGCCAGCGGCTGCGCACGGTGCTCGTCGCCGAAACCCCACGCTTCCTTGTCGATCAATTCCGGGGTGAGCTTGCCATCAGGAGTAGCAACGGGCAGCAGCTTCATGCCGCCCACACGCTCCGGCGCCCCATTTTCATCGTTGTGGATGTGGGCCGTGGCCGCGCACACCACAGCACCCCAACGCGGCAGTAACGATTGCAGCCCCACCACATTGGCGCCCGTGCCGTTGAACACGGGGAAAACGTCCACCTCTTTGCCGAAAAGCGTGCTCATCTCCTCGCGCAGCCGGGCCGTGTACACGTCCTCGCCGTACGCCGTCTGGTGTCCGCCATTGGCTGCGGCCAGGGCGGCGAGTACCTCCGGGTGGATGCCGGAGTAGTTATCTGAGGCGAAACTGCTCACAGAGGGGTCATGGAGTTGTGCGTCGATGTTCACGATGCCTTTCAGGTTATGAGTTGCTGTCAAGAATAATGCGTGCGCCGTTGAGTTCGGCCGCGGGCGTGCTGAACAGCTCCGCCACAGCCTGCCCCAAAACGGCCACGTCAGTGAATCCGGGGAAACGGCGTTCGGGGGAGCGGGCGCGCATGCCATCATCGAGTAGCGCCTTCACCACAAGTACGACGCCGGCCGCCCCACCTTCGGAAGCTCCGTCGCCGTCCGCTGTCCCTGCTTCGCTATCTGCGGGGGAAACGGCCGCGAAGCCAGCCGCCACGGACCGCACCCACGTTTCCGCGGCCGCCTTGATCGAGGCATAGTTGGCGTCCCCAGCGCCCGGAGCCGTGACAGTGGTGGAGGAAACGATGGCCAGCCGGCCCACGGGCGAAGCCGCGAGGTCGTCGTAAAACGCACGGCTCGTGGTGCGCAGCGTGGTCAGCACTGTTGTGTGGAGGAAATCCCAATCGGCATCGCTCTGAGACGTGATCCCCGCACCTCCGCGCCAGCCGCCCACCAAATGGATCAGGCCATCCACGGGCCCGAACCCTTCGTGGATATCCTCGGCCAGATCGGCCACGTCCTCGGGATCACCAAGATTACACGCCAGGGGGACGGCACCGGCGGTGAGGCTAGCCGCCGCCTGGATCCGTCCGGCGTCGGACCCTACTGTCAACACACGCATACCAGCGCCAAGCAGGGCTTGGGCCACGGCAACGCCGGCGGCACTGCTGCCGCCGGCGATTACTACCAAAGGACTAGTCATGTCTACAACACTACCCACCTACGCGGCGCTGGTGCCGGTGATGCCCGCGGTGGATTCGATGACGGTGCGCATCTTCTTGTTAAGCGCTTCGTAGAACATGGAGAGCGGGAATTCGTCATCCATGACCTGATCTGTGATCTCGCGCAGCGGGGCGCTCAGCGGCAGGGCGTCAGGGCCCTTCGCCCAGGTGGACGCAGGGTTCGGGGTCACCGTGGCCGAGACCAGCTCATAGGCGGCCAGCCAATGCGCCAACTTGGGACGGTCGATCGAGCGCCAATACAGCTCCTCAATCTCGTGTCCCAGCGCAATGACCACTGCCGGTACTTCGGCCCAATCAATGGTCAGCTTGGTGTCGGTCCAGTGCAGCACGTGGTGCTGGTGCAGCCACGCAAACAGCAACTGCCCGCCGAGTCCGTCGTAGTTGCGAACGCGCGTGCCGGTGATGGCAAAGCGGAAAATACGGTCAAAAATCACAGCGTACTGGACCAGTTTCGCGTGCTTGCGCGCCTCGGGAGAGGCGCTCGTATCAGCCTCCACGGCCACCGATTCGCGGTACGCCGTGAGATCGCAACGCAGTTCCTCCAGCGAATACAGGAAGTACGGCATGCGCTGTTTGATCATGAACGGATCAAACGGCAGGTCCCCGCGCATGTGGGTCCGGTCATGGATGAGGTCCCACATGATGAACGTTTCCTGTGTCAGGGACTGGTTTTCCAGAAGTTCAAGCGCGTCTGCCGGCAATTCCAGCCTGGTCACCGCAGCTGCCTCCCGGACCACGCGGCGGAAGCGGGCGGCTTCGCGGTCCTGGAAAATGGCGCCCCACGTGAAGGTGGGAGTTTCCCGCACGGAGACGCTTTCCGGGAACAGTACGGCGGAGTTGCTGTTGTAGCCGGGGGTGAAGTCGAGGAAACGCAGCGGCACAAAGAGCTTGTTGGAGTAGTTCCCGGCTTCCAGCTCGCCAATGAATTCAGGCCAGAGCGTTTCCACCAGAACGGCCTCAACGAAGCGTGACGTTGAACCGTTTTGGGTGTACATGGGGAACACCACCAAGTGCCCCAGTCCGTCAACACGGTGTTCTTGAGGGTTGAAAGCCAGCAGCGAATCCAGGAAGTCCGGTACGCCCAGGCCAGCTGTCACCCACTTGTTGAAGTCAGCCACGGCCAGCTCAAGGTAGCGGGCGTCGTGGGGGAAATGCGGGGCCAAGGTCTCCATCGAAGCTGTGATGGTCGCGATCAGTTTCGTGGCGGCGGCATGATCTCCAGCCTCGGGGACGGAGCCGTCCTTGGCCTGCAAGTCCTGCAATGCGGTGGCGGCCTGTTTCAAGGCAAGCCATGCAGGGCCCTGGGCCAAGGCGGCGTAGTCGAAAGTGCTGATGCCGCCGCTGGTTTCGATCGTGATGCTCATGGCAGTTTCCCCTGGCTACTCGGATGCCGGAGGAGTCCCGGCTAGATTAATTCCGAGCCTAGCAATGGAATAGCAAAGCTAATGTGAAAAGTGCCTAAGCATAAGTGACTCTTGGCCTCGGTGGCTTTAAGGGGCCTTGTGGCGACAGTTCCCGTGAGCCTTCGCGTCAGCCTGCTTCGCGGCCTCCCCGCGGGCCTGCTTCTCAGCCTTCGCGCAGGGTCATCGAGATGGAGTTAATGCAGAAGCGCTCATCGGTGGGGGTGTCGTAGCCTTCCCCCTTAAAGAGGTGACCCAGATGCGAATCGCAGGCGGTGCAGCGCACTTCAATGCGTTCCATCCCCAAGGTGTTGTCATGCAGGTACCTCACGGAGCCTTCTGCCAGCGGGGCGAAGAAGGACGGCCAGCCGCAATGTGAAGAGAACTTCTCCTTCGAGGTGAAGAGTTCGGCCCCACAAGCACGACACTCGTACACCCCCTCCTGCATGGAGTCCCAGTATTCACCAGTGAAAGGACGTTCGGTGCCTGCTTGGCGCAGCACCTGATACTCGGCGGGGGAGAGTTCTTCACGCCACTGGGCATCGCTCTTCACAACGGCAGGGGCAGCGGGCGCAGGGGTGGCGGGGTTGGTGGAATTCTCAAAGCTGTTCATACCGATGACAACGTTCAGGAGTCGCCAATAAATCCCGAATCGGAATACAAATGCAAAACCGGCAGCCCCAACTTGCGTTGCGCCTGGTGCGCCCAGTCCTGGCGGAAGGTGTCTGCAACGGCGTGGGGGCGGGTGACCACCACCGCCTGCCGGGCACCGGACTCGGTGACCTTGGCGACCAAGGAGGCAACGGCGTCGCCCTCGGCAACCGTGCCGGAAGCCTTGGCGCCCCCTGCTGACAGCACCGCCAGGGAGGCGGCGAGAATTTCCGTAGCCTCGGCCTTCACTGTGGCGGCATCCGGTTTTTCACGGAATTCGCGCAGGGCGCCGGGCACATCAAGCATGGTCAACTGGTCAACGACGTCCACGAAGAGATTACGATGCGTGTCCGCCGGCACCAGCAGCACCAACTCCACGTCATCCCCTGGCCCGTAGAGGTTAGTGATGTTAGCCACGTCAGTGGACGTCAGGGCTTCTTCGGTCAAAATGATGATCTGCTCGCTCATGGCACCAGCTTAGGCGCCCATGCACCATAAACAATGACCACGGCCCAAGTTGTGCGAAGAAAGTTACGAACCTCCCGGTGTGCCGCTCGACGGGCCGCCGGGCAGTAGGCACAATGGTGGCATGGCTTCCTCTTCGCAGCAGTCCAGTCCATGGCTCAAGTGGGGTGCCCTCGGGGCCGCCGCGGCAGGCACCGGAGCGGTAGCGGTGGTGACGGCAACCTCCGCTCTGGCCGTCTACTTCGCCCGGCGCATCGTCACGCCGGAGAAACAACGGATGGACGACGTCGCCGTACTGGCCGTGATCTCCGACGGTCCAGAGCTGCAAATCGTGCTCGAAGCCACCCCGGACACCATCATCGAGGGCAGTTACGGGCTGTACTTCAACAACAGCCGCGCCCACGCCGTCATTGGCCGCATCCTCTCCTATGTGCCGCGCGAAGGCAGCGTCACCCGCGAGGTTCTATCCGTCCACGGCGGTGATTTGCGCACGGCAACGGCAGGCTGGTGGTCCGGTAATTTGCATGCTCACCCGGATGAGATGGGCTTGGCGTTCGAGGATGTGACGCTGAATCTGCCCGACGGCCCGGCCCCAGCGTGGCTGCTGCCCGCGCCCTCCGCCGGAGCTACCTGGGCCATCATGGTGCACGGGCGTGGCGCCACCCGCAACGAAGGTCTGCGTGCTGTTCCCACCGCGCACCGCCTCGGCATGAACGCCTTGCTGATTTCCTACAGGAACGACGGCGATGCCCCCGCCGCGCCCGACGGCCGCTATGGGCTGGGGGTCACCGAATGGGCCGATGTAGAAGTGGCCATCGACTATGCCATCGCCCACGGCGCCAAGGACGTAGTGCTTTTTGGCTATTCCATGGGCGGGGCCATCAGTTTGCAAACAGCTGATCTGGCCCGGAACCGGAAACACGTCCTAGCCATGGTGCTGGACGCCCCGGTCATCAATTGGGTGAATGTGCTGGCTCACCAAGCGCAGCTGAACCGCATCCCGAACTTCATCGGCCAGTACGCCGAGGTTATGCTGACTCATCCACTGGGGCGGCGTATCACTGGGTTGGCTGCACCGGTAAACCTCAAGAGCATGGACTGGGTGACGCGAGCAGTGGAGTTGCGGACGCCGTCGTTGATTCTGCACAGCATCGACGACGACTTTGTCCCCTATGAACCCACCGCAGAATTGGCCAGGCGGAACCCCGAAATGGTGACGTTCGAGCCGTTCTCCAAGGCCCGGCACACTAAAGAATGGAATGTGGACCGGGAGCGGTGGGAGAACGTGGTGGAAACCTGGTTATCGCCCCGATTGGGGCGACACAGCCTGCCACGGCACTAGGCTTGCCGAGTTGGGCTGCCGATTTTTGCTGTTGTGGCCTTGGTAATGGTGATCAGATCCCTCGGGGCCAGCTCGATATCGAAGCCGCGGCGGCCACCGGAGACCAGGATGGTCTCGTGGTTCAGCGCCGATTCGTCCAGTATGGTGGGGGAGTGTTGGCGCTGGCCAATGGGCGAGATGCCACCCAATACATAGCCGGTGCGGCGTTGGGCAGTGGCGGGATCCGCCATAGTGGCCTTCTTATGGCCCAAAGTCTGAGCCATGGCCTTCAGATCTAGGGTTCCATCCCCGGGCACAATAGCAACTGCCAGAGTTCCGGCCACATCCGTCATCAGGGTTTTGAACACCCGGGCTGGCTCGATCCCCAAAACCGTTGCCGCTTCCATGCCGTAGTTGGTGTTGGCAGGATCGTGGTCGTAGGGGTGTGCGGTAAAACTGATCCCGGATTGGGTGAGTGCGACGGTTGCCGGAGTGCCGGTACCTGCTGCACCATTTTTCGAGGCAGTGTTCTTCTTGGCCATGGCATCAATTATGGCAGCACAAAGCCCCGGCTCCCCGACGTAGTCGAGGTCAGAGAACCGGGGCTTTGCTACAGCGAGCGAATGCCGGCCAGCCTAGGCGGCCGGTCGCAGCCCACCGTTGATCTTGCGCTTGACGCGACCCAGCATGGCGGACATGCCGCGCATGCGCAGTGGCGAAATGGCGCGCGTCAGACCCAACTGTTCGGGCATGTCATCCGGTACGGCGAGGATTTCTGCGGCGGTCAAACCGTCGAGACCCTCAAACAATACGGAAGCAAAGCCGCGCGTGGTGGGTGCCTCGGGAGGTGCCTGGAAGAACAGACGCACCACCTCGCCGTCGTCCGTCTTTTCCGATTCCACTGTCAAAAACAGTGGTGACTGGCATTCCACCACCTGCTCGAGGAGTTCGGGGTGATCCTTGAGCCGGTCCGGCAAAGGCGGCAGCGACTTGGAGAAGTCCAGTAATAGCGTCAGCCGGTCCCGTTCTCCCAGTTCCTGAAAATCCTTGACGATCTCGGCCAATGCAGCTGGCAGTGCTTGTGAAGTAGTCATCGACTAAAGCGTACGTTTCTTTTCTGTTGGGTGTAAAACGTGGTGGTTAGTTTGCCGAGGTGGGGAGTTCGCCGCGCTCGGTGCCCACGGCGATGGGGACGCGAACGGCGTTGCCCCATTCGGTCCAGGAACCGTCGTAGTTGCGGACGGTCTCAAAGCCCAGCAGGTACTTCAGGGCGAACCAGGTGTGGCTGGAACGCTCGCCGATGCGGCAGTAGGCAACCACGTCATCGCCCGGAACCAAACCTGCTTCGCCGAGGTACAGTGCCTCGAGTTCTTCACGTGAGCGGTAAGTTCCGTCTTCGGCAGCTGCGCGGGCCCACGGGATGGATGCGGCGGTGGGGATGTGACCGCCACGTAGCGTTCCTTCCTGGGGGTAGGCGGGCATGTGGGTGCGTTCTCCGGTGTATTCCTCGGTGGAACGGACATCGATGAGCGGCTTGCCCAAGTGCGCCAAGACATCTTCCTTGTAAGCACGGATGGGGGCGTCGTTGCGCTCCACTACCGGGTACTCGGCGGAGGGAGTGACGTCGGTGGCGTCCGTGGTGAGCTCGCGGCCCTCGGCAATCCACTTGTCACGGCCGCCGTCGAGCAGGCGGACGTCCTCGTGGCCGAACAGGGTGAATACCCACAGTGCGTAGGCGGCCCACCAGTTGGACTTGTCGCCGTACACAATGACTGTGGAATCGCGGGAGATGCCCTTGGCCTGGGCGAGCAGCGCAAAGGCCGCGCCGTCAATGTAGTCACGAGTGACGTCGTCGTTCAGGTCTGTGTGCCAGTCAATCTTGACGGAACCGGGGATGTGGCCGGTCTCGTACAGGAGCACGTCCTCGTCGGATTCAACCACCACAAGGCGCCCGTCCGTTGCGGCGCCGTCGGCCAGCGCGGCGGCCAGCCACTCGGTGGAAACTAGGCGCTCCGGGTGGGCGTACGATGCGAACTTCTCATTTGTTTCTACTGCTACTGGCATGATGCCCCTTCTAAACTAGGTGGTTCATAGCTGGTGCCGCATGGTCGGGGCAGCAGCTGAACCTCTCATTGAGCGTAACCATGGGGGACCCCTAAAGCTTCCTTTCGTTAACGCTACGCAATATGGCGTGGGTATTCTTAGAAACGTGAGTTGTGGGCCCCATGCTGTGGTCTGCGCAAATTTCTTGATGATCGGAAATCTTTCTTGGTACAGGTTGAGCAACTTTCCACGCGCCGTCCGGCGGTTTCGGTGGATGAACTGCTAGCGGGTTTTGTCCCATCACCGCGCTTTGGTGAGGTTTCTTTCGATAGCTACCGTCCGGATCCCTCCCAACCCTCGCAAGCGGAGGCAGTGACTCTGCTGCAGGGTTTTGCCAACGGTGCGGCGAAGAAGCCGGCTGCGGGTGGTCTGCGGAAATTCTTCGGAGGCAAAGCTAAGGCCAAGTCCAATGGTGCCGGCGGACGTGCCGGGATTTATCTTGATGGCGGCTTCGGCGTGGGCAAGACCCACCTGTTGTCATCGCTGTGGCATGAGGTTGAGGGCCCCAAAGCCATCGGCACCTTTGTGGAGTACACCAACTTGGTGGGGGCGTTGTCATTCCGCAAGACGGTGGAGGCGTTGAGCACGTACAAGTTGGTGTGCATTGACGAGTTCGAACTCGACGATCCGGGCGATACGGTGCTGATGTCGCGCCTCATGCGCGAATTGGCCGACGCCGGAGTGCGGCTCGCGGCCACCTCCAACACACTGCCAGGGTCCTTGGGTGATGGGCGCTTTGCCGCCGTCGATTTCAAGCGCGAGATCCAGGTATTGGCCGACCAGTTTGAGATCCTGCATATTGATGGTGAGGACTTCCGCCACCGTGGCCTGCCCACACCTCCGGAGCCGGTAGCCAATAGCGATCTAGACTCGCGCATGCGCCAAGATTTTTCCGGGCGCACCGTTGCTGTTGACGACTTTAGTGTTCTGGTTGACCACCTGGCTGGCGTTCACCCGTCACGCTACCGGCAGATGCTCTCCGATATCGACGCCGTAGTGTGGCGCAATGTGCACACCATCACCGAACAATCGGTGGCTTTGCGCTTTGTGGTGCTGGCTGACCGACTGTACGACAAGGACGTGCCGATCCTGGCCAGCGGTGTCTCATTGGATCAGTTGTTCACCCCTGAAATGATGACCGGTGGATACCAGAAGAAGTACTTCCGTGCCGTCTCGCGCCTGACAGCCTTGGCCCGTGAGGCACAAGAAATTGGAGACCGTCAGCCCGTTGGCTGACGACGGTTTGCTTTAGCTTCTTGTACTAGTTCTTCTTGGGTTAGCTTCTTGTACTAGTTCAGGGGATGCGAAAGGCCCCGGTGCCGTCTCTCGACAGTACCGGGGCCTTCTTTGACGCCATTCAACAGGGCGAAGGGGTCAGGCTACTTGCCTGCGCCATCTACAAAGTCTGACGCTGCTTTCTGGACTCCGTCCACCTGATCCTTGAACTTGTCGCCGGTCTTCCCGTCAACAAAGTCACCAGCCTTTTCGATGCCACCCTTGATAGCATCTTCGTTGCCGTTGATCAGTCCTTCGGCCTTGCCCTTGATATCGTCAAAAATAGACAAAAGGCACCTCCCTTCGCTCCTGGGGCTATTGGCGCCCCAACTTTTTCTAGCCTAGTGGCTGTCCTCACGTTGTCAACGACATTTCTTTCAATTGTGCCGAAGGCTGAAGGGCTGATTTCACTCCTATGTGTCATCCCTGTGTATTCATCACTACGCGGCGATCGTAGCCATTGAGCGGACGCTCCACGTGGCCCGGTCTTGACCAAGCACTAGTTCAAAGGTGACCAGGGGAGTCTTTGGGTTGTGGCCGATCCTTGCCTGCACCTGCCACACTTCCACGTCCATGAGGCGAGGTAAGCGCCGGGCAGTGTGCCACCAATCCACCCGTTCGAACCAGCGCACGGGCTGCACGCCCACATGCCACATCCTGCCGCCCCTGACAAAAGAAATCGGGCCACCGCTGCTCATCGTCACTTCTACACTCACCATGTCTTCACTCACCATGCAGGGCACGCTACCGGCAGGCACTGACAAAGATTCGGAGCTCCAGGTTTGGAGTTAGTGCTCGGGGGTCTCGACGGGCTAGGCCACCGGTCAGGCAATGGTGGCTGCGCTGGACGGGACGGCCGCTATGTGGTTACGGGCTGGATTTGAAAACGCAGATGATGCGATGAAAATCGCGAATTTGTCGCGTCTTCTGCAGTTTCGACCAGGCTCAGCGCATCATCTGCTGTTTCGAAGCAGAACCCACTGACACGCCCGGGCTGTACACACATTTTGGCCGCTAACCCGCTAACCCGGGGATCCCCCATTTCTGGCACGAAAAAGCCCTTCTCCTCAGCGTGTGTGCTGAGCAGAAGGGCTTTCTTTTATGTGGGCGATACTGGGTTCGAACCAGCGACCTCTCCGGTGTGAACGGAACGCGCTACCACTGCGCCAATCGCCCAATTCACGTGCACATCCCTGAAGGGCTATGCGTGATCCTTGGTGCGTTGAAAACAATAGCCCAAACTTTCCCCTACTCATAATCGCTCCTGCAGGAACATGACAGGAACGTGAGCCGAGCCAGGCGGGGCCTCTCAGCGCTTGCCTGATGGAACAAGATGTGACGATGGCCTCACGATAAATTTTCTCCGCGGCGCCCCCAAATGGGCCCAAAGTGGGTCTAAATGACACCTTTGTAATTCGAATGGGAAACCTCAGATCCGCACCAACTCAACGAAGCGTGGCGGTTGGGTCTGCTCTCGAGGGTTCGCGAGGATGTTCGATTTGGTGTTTCGGATTCTGCTCATGTAATGTTTTCACCGCAGCAACACGGACTACCGAAGCGGAAACGCCGAGGGAAGAAAATGTCGCTTATGCGGTTGTAGCTCAGCTGGTAGAGCACCACCTTGCCAAGGTGGATGTCGCGAGTTCGAATCTCGTCAACCGCTCGCATGACACCATTTCAGTTCGCATGGTGGGGTGGCCGAGAGGCGAGGCAACGGACTGCAAATCCGTGCACACGGGTTCGAATCCCGTTCCCACCTCCATTTGGCTGATCCAAAAGTATTTTGCTGTATAGTTCAGCGAGATGCATTTGGGCGATTGGCGCAGCGGTAGCGCGCTTCCCTGACACGGAAGAGGTCACTGGTTCGATCCCAGTATCGCCCACGGATGAATGTAGTTCATTCCTTCAGAGCAATCTGAGAAGTAGTAATGCGGTTGTAGCTCAGCTGGTAGAGCACCACCTTGCCAAGGTGGATGTCGCGAGTTCGAATCTCGTCAACCGCTCGGAAAATGTTGTGAGACTGCCGGAATCCTTGGGTTCCGGCAGTTCCATGCAGGGCAACTCCATGCAAGACCACGGCTTTCATTCACATGAAATCATTGGGCGATTGGCGCAGCGGTAGCGCGCTTCCCTGACACGGAAGAGGTCACTGGTTCGATCCCAGTATCGCCCACGGATGAATGTAGTTCATTCCTTCAGAGCAATCTGAGAAGTAGTAATGCGGTTGTAGCTCAGCTGGTAGAGCACCACCTTGCCAAGGTGGATGTCGCGAGTTCGAATCTCGTCAACCGCTCCATCTAAAGACTGCCGAATCCCCAGGGGTTCGGCAGTTTTTTTATTGTCCAACGAAGCGCCGGCCATAGCTGCCGGTCCTGACTTGTCCACAGGCTGCGGATCACCTGCGGCACAGTGTCGGACGGAAGTGGAATAGTAGAAGCATGACAGCTCCAGCTTTGGCCCACAGCACAGAATTAGGGCGCATGTACGCCCGTTCCCTGCAAGACCCGCCCAAGGTCCCCTCCATCACCACAGTGATTGGGCAACAATCCACGTCTTTGGATGGATGGATCGGATACATGGCGGCCACGGCCGTGGTGAAACACCCCGATCTAAGTTCAGCCGTGGGTAATCCCGGTCAGTTGCGCACTGTAGTACGCGACAGCTCCAACGCCGCCGAACAGTTTCGCGATGCCGCTGCGGCCCGTGGAGACAGGGTTCATAACTACTGCGAACAGGTGGCTTTGCGCGCCTTGGATATGCCACACCAGCTGGCCGAAGCCAAGGAATCGCTGGCCGAACACGGCGAAGAGAACTTTGCGCTCCGCTTTGACAACTGGTGGAGCGAATATAACGTCCAGCCGCTGCGCCCGGAAATCACCGTGTGGAATGAGACTCTGGGCTATGCCGGAACCTTGGACCTAGTGGCGACTATTGGTGGACGTTTGTGCATCATCGATTACAAGACCAAGGGCACCGACCGCAACGGTCAGGTCAAGAGCCTGGATGCGAAGGTGGTCATGCAGCTCGTGGCCGGGATGAAGGCCGAAGAGTCGATCATTGACGAGGCAGCCGGCACCTGGGAGGCCTGGAAATACGGTCAAGATCCCATCCTGCTGGGCGTAGCCATTGGCGAAACGGAAGTTCGCACCTTGCAGGCCAACCCTCAGGTCCTGAAAGCGCACTGGTTCAAGTTCGCCTCATTGCGGCGAGTGTGGCAAACCTCATTGGAAGCGGCAGAAGCGGGTACTCCATTGCTCGATATTGCGCCTCCCGGGCAGTAACCGCCAACTAGACTTGTCCCAAAGCAGTTCCACAGGCCTGATTCGGCCTGCATCAATTCCAAAGTGAGGTGCCCTCCCATGGCCATCCTGAGCATTCGCATCATTGGCGACCCTATCCTGCGAACCGTTGCCGAGGAAGTGAGCGACTTTGGCCCCGAGCTGGCCAAGTTGATTTCCGACATGACCGAAACCATGCACGATGTCCGTGGAGCCGGGCTGGCCGCACCCCAGATCGGTGTCAACAAGCGCATCTTTACTTACTCCGTGGACGGTGCCGAAGGGCACATCATCAACCCGGTGTTGGTGGCCAGCGACGATATGGCCCCCGGCGAGCCAGAGGGATGCCTCTCCGTGCCCGGACTTGGCTACACCGTGTCTCGCCAGCGCTGGGTGCGTATCACCGGGGTTGATCAGCACGGCAAGCCGCTGGACATGGAAGCCACAGGCACCTTGGCCAAGTGCTTCCAGCACGAAACAGATCACCTCAACGGCAAGCTGTATGTTGATCGACTCGAAGGTGAGGACCGCAAGGACGCGCTCCGGGCCATTCGCACGGCGAACTATCACGATGTTACAAATGAAACCGTAGCCAAGCGCGCCAAGACTGTGGGCTCCGCCTTTGGTGGCTCATTCGGTGCAGGCGCGGGCGCTAGTGCTGGTGCTGGCACCGGCGCAGGAGCCGCCCAATGAGGGTCCTCTTTGCCGGAACCCCCGCCGTAGCGTTACCGTCCCTGGAAGTCCTGCGCGAGGCAGGCCATGAGATCGTCGCCGTGCTGACTCGTCCCGACGCGCCGCTGGGCCGCAAAAGGGTCATGACGCCGTCGCCCGTTGCTGCCCGCGCCCAAGAGCTGGGCCTGCCCGTCATCAAGGCAGACAAGATCGACGCCGAAGCTGCCGCGGCCATCGCCGCCGCGGCCCCCGAGGTGGCCGCCATTGTTGCCTACGGTGCCCTGATCCCAGCCTCCGCACTGACCCTGCCCACGCACGGCTGGATCAACCTGCACTTCTCACTGTTGCCAGCCTGGCGCGGTGCGGCACCCGTGCAGCACTCCGTCATTAACGGCGACGAGATCACCGGCGCCTCGACGTTTCTGCTCGAAAAGGGACTCGACACTGGCCCGGTCTACGGCACCATGACAGAGACGATTCGGCCCACCGACACCAGCGCCGCCCTACTTGAACGGCTCTCACACAGTGGAGCAATCCTGTTGGCACAGACCATTGACGGCATCGGCGCCGGAGCCCTGACCGGGATTCCCCAGCAAGGCGAGATCTCGCTGGCTCCCAAGCTCACACTTGAAGACGGCCACGTGGCCTGGGGCGAACCAGCACTGGCCATCAACCGCCGTATCCGGGGAGTCACCAGCGAACCCGGCGCGTGGACCATGTTGGCTGGACAGCGTTTCAAACTGGGACCTGTGCTGATGCGTCCGGACGTAACAGATTTGGTACCCGGGCAACTACTCATCAGTGGGAAAACCGTTGTGGTGGGCACCGGATCGCACGCCGTGGAGCTCGTGGACGTGCAACCTGCAGGTAAAAAACTTATGAAGGCAACAGACTGGGCCCGCGGCCTAGGCAACAAGGAAGATGTGGTGTTTGAATGACCAGCGAGCAAGGCGGGCGTTCCAGCCACCAGAGCAGCCACCAGGGCAACAGCCAAGGCGGCGGCGTCCGGCGTCGTGATGATTCCGGGCGCGAACGCAACCGTAGCACCGGCCGCAACCGGACCGAGACCGCGCCGGGCCAGCGCACCCGCGTGGCCGACCCCGCGCGGTTGGTGGCCTTCGAGGTGCTCCGCGCTGTCTCTGCCGATGACGCGTACGCCAACCTGGTGTTGCCGGCCCGTATCCGCAAGCACGGATTGGATCGCCGCGACGCCGGTTTCGCCACCGAGCTGACCTACGGCGCGCTACGTGCCCAAGGCACCTACGACGCCATTTTGGCCACCTGCGTTGACCGTCCTCTCAGCGAACTGGACCCCGCCATTCTGGACGCGCTGCGCATTGGCGCCCACCAGCTCATGGCCATGCGCGTGCCCACCCACGCCGCCCTGGATCAGACCGTTGGTCTGGCCCGTGCCGTGATTGGGGCCGGGCCGTCCGGTCTGGTCAATGCCGTGCTGCGTAAGGTTGCAGCCAAGGAACTCCCGGAATGGATTGAACAGCTCACCGAGGGCCTGAGCGACGACGTCAAGATCGCCTCCATTGAGCACGCTCACCCCGAGTGGATCGTCCGTGCGATGCGCCAGGCGCTGGTGGCTCACGGTCGCGACGTCTCCGAAATCACAGCCCTGCTGGAAGCCGACAACGCCGCCCCCGTGGTCAATCTTGTGGCCCTGCCCGGTTTGGGCGATCTCTCTGAAGCCTTCGAAGCTGGCTTCACCCCGGGCGAGCTCGTGGCCGATTCCGCGCTCTCATCCGGTGGCGATTTGGGTCGCCTTGACAGTGTCCGCGACGGCTCCGTCCGCGTTCAGGACGCCGGCTCGCAGCTGGTGGCCCGTGCCTTGGCTGGCGTAGAGATCTCCGCTGAGAAGAACGACGGCGAGGAGCGCTGGCTTGATCTGTGCGCCGGACCGGGTGGTAAAGCAGCCCTGCTGGCTGCCTTGGCCGCACAAAAGAATGCTTGGTTGCTGGCTAACGAGCCGGCTCCTCACCGCGCCAAACTTGTTTCGCAGGCATTGGCCCCTGTTCCGCAGGACGCCTGGACGGTACGGACCGGAGACGGCCGCGACATTGGTAAGGAGCACCCCGGCGCGTTCGATCGCATCCTGGTCGATGCGCCCTGCACAGGTCTGGGTGCCTTGCGCCGCCGTCCCGAATCACGCTGGCGCCGCAAGCTCTCCGACGTCACCGAGCTGGGCCCGCTGCAGCGTGAGCTGCTCACCTCGGCACTTGACGCCGTCAAACCCGGGGGAGTGGTGGCCTATGTGACCTGTTCGCCGCATATTGCCGAAACCATCGCCGTGGTTGAAGACGCCATGCGCAAGCGTCCTGAACTGGAGCTGATCGATGCCGGTGCCGCCCTTGATGCGGCCAGCATCAGCGGTTCCGTGGGCGCCGGCAACACCACAGCCTCCGTTCCCGGACACCGGATGATGGCCCAGCTGTGGCCGCATATCCACCAGAGCGATGCCATGTTCTTGGCTCTGATCCGCAAGAATTGATCCGCAAGGACTCGGCCTAAGAACTGAACCGCCAGCCCAACAATCCCCGCACAATAGATGAGGTAACTTTCGTGAGCGCACCCCTTGCCTGCTGCATCAACCCCAGCATCCTCTCCGCCGACTTTGTGAATCTGCAAGCCGAACTTGCCCGGATTTCCAACGCCGACGCCGTCCACGTGGACGTCATGGATAACCGTTTTGTGCCTAATCTGACCATCGGGTTGCCCGTTGTGGAACGCATTCAGCAGGTCAGCCCCATTCCCTTGGACGCGCACCTGATGATCGCCGACGTGGACCGCTGGGCGCCGCTTTATGCAGACGCGGGTCTAGCCTCGGTGACCTTCCACGTGGAAGCCTCCGACGCCCCCATCAAACTGGCTCGGGAACTGCGTGCCAGGGGCGCGAAGGCGGGCATGGCGCTGCGCCCGGCAACCGCCGTCGAACCTTATCTGGACATGCTCGAAGAGCTGGACATGTTGCTGATCATGACGGTGGAGCCGGGCTTTGGTGGACAGGCATTTTTGGACGTGACGCTGCCCAAGATTCGGCGCGCCCGTGCGGCCATTGAGGGCAGTGGCGTCAACGTCGCCATCCAGGTTGACGGCGGCATCACCGAGGAAACCATCACCCGTGCGGCCGAAGCCGGCGCCAACGTATTCGTGGCCGGCTCCGCCGTCTACGGCAAGGCATCACCTGCCGAAGCCATTGAATCCCTGCGCGCCAAGGGCCAACTGGCCTTCGGCTAACCCTCTGCTAAAACATGTTCGGGCGTGCCGGAATAAACCCGGATCGTCCCAACTTGTAACAACATGAAGCTTGGCACCATAAAAGGTGTCATAATAAGAAAAAAGTCGCCCGCAACCGCGGGTGCGCAAATGCAGTATCACGTGCTCCGGGGTCGGTGTAATTCCGAACCGGCGGTTATAGTCCGCGACCCGCGCGCAGCCAGCTGGAAACAGCCACGCAGCGCACGGTTGATCTGGTGAAATTCCGGAACCGACAGTTAAAGTCTGGATGGGAGAAGCACGATACAGTCTTGACCGTCAGGTCAGGGGTGTGGTGGAAGTAAGCCAAAAATCCGCCACTATTCCTGCACCCTGCGCCTTTTCTGTACGTTACCCCCGGAGCCATCGCGGTCTCGAAAGGGCAAGGTAACGATGGACTTTCTGCGATGGCTCTTTGACGCCAAACTAGAATTCGCCGACGGCGGATTCCTCCTCTGGCGCGAAGTCATAGGCAATCTTTTTGGGCTCGCCAGCGCCCTCGGCGGTATGCGCCGTAAAATCTGGGCCTGGCCGGTGGGCATCATCGGCAACCTGCTGCTCTTCACCGTCTTCATGGGCTCGGTCTTCGGATCGCCCGACCACGTGAACCTGCTGGGCCAGGCCGGACGCCAAATCATGTTCATCGCCGTCTCCATTTACGGCTGGCAGCGCTGGAATCAGACCCGCCACCAGAAGAACGACGCCGGCACTCACGTAGGCGAAGCCGTTGAGCCCCGCTGGGCTGGGGCCCGGGTACGGTGGCTCTTGGTGGCTGCCATGGTGGGCGGAACTGCCATTCTCACACCTATCTTCACTGCGCTGGGATCCTACGAACCGGTCTGGGCCGACGCCTGGATCTTCATGGGCTCCCTCCTCGCTACCTACGGCATGGCCAAAGGCTGGGTCGAGTTCTGGCTGATTTGGGTCGCGGTGGACTTGGTGGGTGTGCCGCTGCTGTTCAGCGCCGGATATTACGCCTCGGCCTTCATGTATGTCTTCTATGGTGCATTTACTTTGGCCGGTTTCTTCGTATGGTGGAGGGTGCGGCGCAACGCAGATGCCCAAGCCCGGCAGGTGTCAGTTGACGCAACGTTCCCTGACATAACCGTGAGCAACACAGCGAGCAACACTGTGAGCAACAGAGAGGCCAAAAAATGATCTTTGACACCATCGACGATGATTCCTTCAAGAACGAGCCCGAGTACTTCACCTCAGCCGAGACGTTGGGCATGGAAACTGCTCTCTCTGCAGCCCGTCAGGGTGTGCGCAGCTCAAACCCGTTGGTGGGTGCTGTCATCATTGACTCCGACGGAACATTCCTGGCCATTGGCTATCACAAGGGTGCCGGATCGCCCCACGCCGAAGCGGATGTCATTAACCGTTTGTTGGGCACCGGAGTCAAGCGCGACCTCTCTGCTGCCACACTCATTGTGACCCTTGAGCCGTGCAGCCATGTGGGCCGCACGGGCCCCTGCACTCAAGCCATTTTGGATGCCGGGATTGGCAACGTTGTTTACGCCGTTGCGGACCCACACATACCGGCCGCCGGAGGGGCGCAGATCCTCCGTAACGAAGGCATCAACGTGCGCATGGGCCTCATGGCCGCCGAAGCGGAAGACCTCAATCGCCGCTGGTTCGTGGCTGTCCGCGAAAACCGACCGTTCATTACGGCTCGGTTGGCCCAGACAGTTGACGGCCGGATCGCCGCCGTTGATGGCACCAGCCAGTGGATCACCTCGCAGGCATCACGCCAGGACTCGCACGAATTGCGGGCCCGGGTTGACGCCATTGTGGTGGGCACCGGAACCGTCATGGCAGATAACCCGCGCCTCACGGCACGCGCAGCTGATGGTTCGGACGCGGCACAACAGCCGCTGCGAGTGGTCATGGGTATGCGTGAAATCCCGGCCGACGCCGCGGTGAGGGGCGCCTCTGGCACCCCAAGCAGCCCGGACCGCCTGGGTGATGATGACTTTCTGGCCCTGCACACTCACGATCCGGCCGCCGTCGTGCGTGAACTCCACGGACGCGGGGTGGGCCACCTCATGATTGAGGGAGGCGCGCTCATCAACGCCGCGTTCCTTGCCCAAGGGCTGGTGGATGAACTGGTCGTTTATCTGGCACCAACCCTCCTGGGTTCAGGCATTCCTGCCCTCACCGATCTGGGTGTCGGCACGCTGGAGCAGGCGCAGCGCTGGGAATGGGATGCCACCACAACCGGCCCCGTGGAACTCCTGGGTCCGGACTTGAAATTGACGCTGATGCCGGCCAAGGTGCCCGCCAGCGAGCAAGGAAGCTGAGATGTTTACTGGAATTATTGCTGGCCGAGGCACAGTCCTCGCCTTGCAGGGCGCTCCTGAATCCGGCAGCGCCGTACTGGTTCTCGAAGCCGGCGCGCAGCTGGACGGTCTGGAACTGGGCGGCTCCCTCGCCGTCAATGGAGTGTGCCTGACCGCCACCCGGCTGGTGGGGGACACCATCGAGATGGATGTCATGGGCGAAACGCTCACACGCACCACAACCGGTTCCCTTGTTAGCGGGGATGTGGTCAACCTCGAACGCTGCGTGCCTGCTGGCGGACGGCTGGACGGCCATGTGGTCCAGGGCCATGTGGATGGCACCGGTGCATTGCTGGAGCGCGAAAACCTCGGCAACTGGGAGCGTCTGCGTTTCTCAATTCCGACCGAGCTTTCCCGTTATGTCGCCGAAAAGGGCTCCATTGCTATTGATGGAGTTTCTTTGACTGTGACGGCTGTGAGCCCGGCCGCCGAGTCCGAACAGTGGTTTGAAGTGGGGCTGATTCCGGTCACCTTGGCTAATACCGGTTTGGGCGAGAAAGTGCCTGGTGGCGCTGTCAACCTGGAAGTTGACGTGCTGGCCAAGTACACGGCTCGGTTACTGGAATTCCAGAGCGTTTCTCCGGCGCCGACGCCGACCCAGGCGCCAACCGTGACAGACGGCTCGTCATGAGCACCATCTTGGATCCGATCCCGCTAGCCATTGCTGCGATGGCCCGCGGTGAAGCAGTGGTGGTGGTTGATGACGAGGACCGCGAGAACGAAGGCGACATTATTTTCGCCGCCCAGCACAGCACCCCGGCCCTCATGGGCTGGACCATTCGCTACACCTCCGGAGTCATCTGCATTCCCATGGACGACAGCCATGCCGATCGCCTAGCGCTGCCGCCCATGGTGGCGGTCAATCAGGACGCCAAAGGCACTGCTTACACCGTCAGCTGCGATGCAGCGTTGGGCATGTCGACTGGTATCAGTGCCACCGACAGGTCACTGACTGCGCGCGTCTTGGCTGACCCGTCGTCAACGGCCGCATCCATCACACGTCCTGGGCATATTTTCCCGCTGCGCTCCGTAGCTGGGGGAGTGCGTCAACGTCCCGGGCATACCGAAGCTGCTGTGGAACTGTGCAAACTAGCAGGGTGCGAGCCCGTGGGCGTTATCGCCGAAGTGGTGGATGACCTTGGCGAAATGGTTCGTTTGGAAGGGTTGCGAGAATTTGCATATGACCAGTCTCTGGTGCTGATTTCCATTGCAGACCTCGTGGCCTATTTGGCCGAGCAGGACGCCGGGGCCCTCGGGGCGGGCGCGCTGAACACCGCAGCTCTCAACAGTGCCGCTCTCAACACATCCGAGGGCGATCATGTCTGAGGAATGCATCGTCACCGGTGGGCCAGTGGTGGCCCTGCCCACCCGCTTTGGCACGTTCTCCGTTCAGGCTTGGATTGATGCGGGCACGGGTGCCGAGCACCTGAGTCTCAGTGCCCCGTGCGAATTAAATTCAGGTGAGGCCTCGGTCGGTGGCCTGACGCCAGGTGAGCCAGGTTCAGGTGAGCCAGCGTCAGGTGAGGCAAACAACACGGGTCCGGCAGACGCCGTCGTACCTCTGGTGCGGCTGCACTCGGAATGCCTCACGGGCGACGTCTTTGGTTCCTATCGCTGCGATTGCGGAGAACAGCTGGACCACGCTTTAGAAGAAATTCATCGGCGCGGCGGCACCCTGGTGTACCTGCGCGGACATGAGGGGCGGGGGATCGGGCTCGCAAACAAGATCCGCGCGTACAGTCTGCAAGAATCCGGCGCCGATACGGTGGAAGCCAACGAACAGCTGGGTCTGCCCGTTGACGCACGCGACTACTCGGCTGCGGCGGGCATCTTGACGGCGCTAGGGCTCACCCGCATTGCGCTGCTGAGCAACAACCCGCTGAAGGAAGCTGATCTTGCCAGCCGGGGCATCGAGGTAGTGGCCATGGTGCCGGCAATAATCCCCGCCCGCAGCGAAAACCTCCGCTACTTGGTGACCAAGCGCGACCGCATGCACCACGCACTAACGCTCGATGACGCCTTCGAGCAGAATGGCACAGCAGCTACCCACAACGTCAGTGATACAACGGAAGGACACACAGTATGAGCGGCCATGGAGCACCTGTTATTGGATTTGACCCGGCAGAAAAATCACGGGCGGCGGGGCTGCAGCTAGCCATCGTTGCCGCCAGCTGGCACACGGAAATCATGGACGGCTTGTTGGCAGGTGCCCTGCGTGGTGCAGCCGACGCCGGCATTGACAACCCTGTGGTGGTGCGGGTTCCCTGTGCCTTCGAACTGCCCGTTGCGGCGGCGCGGCTGGCGCCGAAGTTTGACGCGGTGGTGGCCTTGGGCGTGGTGATCCGTGGTGGCACGCCGCACTTCGACTACGTGTGCCAGGCCGCGACCATGGGCCTCACCGACGTCAGTGTTCGCACGGGCGTGCCGGTGGGCTTCGGCGTATTGACCTGCGATACCGAGGAACAGGGTCTTGCCCGTGCAGGGTTGCCGGGTTCAGTGGAGGACAAGGGCCACGAAGCCGTCACGGCTGCCCTGGCCACCGCGCTGACGCTGGCCGGTTTGGGAGTTTAACTAGGTACTCGCGCGCACTTTGAAGCTGCGTCCGGTTACGTTCGAACGGTGCGCCACTCTTGGAGCTACGCACTGTTGTCACATAACGGTACGCAGCTTCAGTGCGGCAATCCGCAGAAACGTTTATGCGCCGAACCTGCCAAAAGTTCGGCGCATGAGTGAGAGTGGCTGCCATGGCTGGCCAGCTCCGTGCCATTATGCGCTGGACTGGGTCTGGGTTCTTCGCCGAAGCGTTTATGCGCTGGACCTAGCGGGAGTTTTGCGCATAAGCGATGAAAGAGGCGCCCGCAGCCGCTCGTTGACGGACGCAACCGCCTTCAGGTTGTCCGCATGCTGGACGCTGGGCGTCTCAGAATCCGCGATCATGAGCCAAACCCAGTAAGGTGGACTGCGTGAAGACCTTCGAATCTCTTTTTGATGAGCTCAGTGCGAAAGCCGCAGCCCGGCCCGCTGGCTCCCGTACCGTCGCCGAACTTGATTCCGGCGTCCACGGTATCGGCAAGAAAGTGGTTGAGGAAGCCGCCGAGGTGTGGATGGCTGCCGAGTATGAATCGGAAGAAGCCTGCGCCGAGGAGATTTCCCAGCTGTTCTACCACCTGCAGGTCATGATGATCGCTAAAGGGTTGACCCTTCAGGACGTTTACAAGCATCTCTAGCCACATCCCGTGGCTGCTTGAACTGACCCCTGAATGAAGCACTTGAAATCAGTGCCAACAACCTTTTCGCTTTTACCTACCTGAAAGAATTGATCTCCATGCTGCGTGTTGCCGTCCCCAACAAGGGTGCCCTGTCCGAAGCTGCTTCAGCGATGTTGGCGGAGGCTGGCTACCGTCAGCGCCGCGATTCCCGCGAACTGGTCATGGTTGACCCCGAGAACAATGTTGAATTCTTCTTCCTCCGTCCCCGCGATATTGCCGTTTACGTTGGCGCAGGCACCCTGGATGTTGGCATCACCGGCCGCGACCTGCTCATGGACGCACAGGTTGATGCCGAGGAACTGCTGCCCTTAGGGTTCGCCCGCTCCACCTTCCGCTTTGCCGGTCCCGTGGGCCACTTCTCCAGCGCCGCCGAACTTGAGGGCAAGCGCCTGGCCACCAGTTACGATGGCTTGCTGCGTGAATACCTGGCAGAACTAGGCATCAACGCCTCGGTGGTCCGCCTCGATGGCGCCGTGGAATCCTCGGTTCGCTTGGGCGTGGCTGATGCCATTGCTGATGTCGTAGAAACCGGCAGCACCCTCCGGGCCGCTGGCATGGAAATCTTTGGCGAGCCCATCCTGAACTCCGAGGCGCTGCTCATTGGCCGCCGCGGCGTAACCCCGCCTCCCGGCCTAGAAGTTTTGATCCGTCGCCTGCACAGCGTTCTGGTTGCGCGCCAGTATGTGCTCCTTGACTACGATGCCCCCAAGACGGTCCTAGACCGCGCCACGGCACTGACTCCCGGCCTGGAATCACCCACCGTATCGCCCTTGCGCGACACCGACTGGGTGGCCGTGCGCTCCATGGTTCTGGCCAAGGACACCAACCGCATCATGGACGAACTCTACGACCTTGGCGCCCGCGCCATCCTGGTCAGCAACATCCACGCCTGCCGGATCTAACCCAATCCCAGAGCCGTCCCACAACTTCATTCAAAGAAGGTACATGCCATGAGTGTTGCCATCCGAGTCATTCCTTGCCTGGACGTCGACGCCGGCCGCGTGGTCAAGGGCGTTAAGTTCCAGAACCTGCGCGACGCCGGAGATCCCGTTGAGCTCGCACAGCGGTACGACCGCGCTGGGGCAGATGAGCTGACGTTCCTTGACGTCACCGCATCCTCCGGCAACAGGGAGACCACCTTTGATGTGGTCTCCCGCGCCGCCGAGCAGATCTTCATCCCCCTGACGGTGGGTGGCGGTGTCCGCGAGGTGTCCGACGTCGATAAGCTCCTGCGCTACGGTGCGGACAAGGCCTCCATCAACACGGCAGCCATTGCCCGTCCGGCCGTTATTGATGAGATCACTCACCGCTTCGGTTCACAGGTTCTGGTGCTGAGCGTTGACGCGCGCCGCACACAGGGTGGGATTACGCCGTCGGGCTTTGAAGTGACCACCCATGGTGGGCGCAAGGGCACCGGCATGGATGCGATTGAGTGGGCCAAGGAGGCTGCCGATCGGGGTGTGGGGGAGATCCTGCTGAACTCGATCGACGCCGATGGCACCAAGGACGGCTTCGATTTGGAGCTGATCCGTTTGGTCCGCGCCGCCGTGCACATCCCCATCATCGCTTCCGGTGGTGCAGGCAAGCCCGAGCACTTCCCGCCGGCCGTTGCGGCCGGTGCCAACGCCGTGCTGGCTGCCTCAGTGTTCCACTTCGGACCCGACAGCGCTATCGCCGACGTCAAGAAGGCCATCCGCGACGCCGGGTACGAGGTCCGCTAGTACGCAGTTCTCTATCACCGCCAGCTACTAAGGGGCTCATATCTTAAACGATGTGAGCCCCTTAGTGCTTTAGTGAGTTTTCTGCGGATGGGTGTCGGCTATGTCTCCATAGTTTCGTGCCTAAAGCGCGTGCACAGCGGCAACGTGGCAGGCTCTTGCTACAGTTATCCCTATGCCAATGAAAGCGCTTTCCCAGCCGATGTCTGTCGTTGACGGAGCCCGTCCGATTCGCTCTGTCCTCCGGCTCCTGTTGCGTCGACCAAAGCGGATGGGCGTTGCTGTGTTTGCCTTTGCGCTGAAGGAAATCCCGTTGTGGTTTCTGCCGGTCATCACGGCAGCGATTATTGACATTGTCACAGTTGGCGGACCGGTTGAATCGGTGCTGTGGTGGAGTCTTCTCGCCGCGGTACTGCTGATCCAGAATTACCCCAACCACATTATTTACACTCGGAATTTCATGACGGTGGTGCGCGACACCGGTTCCATGCTTCGAAACGACTTGGCTGCCCGGCTGCAGAGTTTGTCGATCGGCTATCACACCCGGGTGAACTCATCGATTGTGCAGACCAAGGTGGTGCGCGATGTCGAAAATGTTGAGTTGATGCTCCAGCAGGTGACCCACCCGCTACTGTCGGCAGTCATGGTCATGGGCGGTGCCATCACGATGACGGCCATTGCCGTGCCCCAATTCCTACCTGTCTACGCACTCACGGTACCTATCGCCATCGGTATCCGCTTTGGCATGCGCAATCGATCACGTTCACGCAATGAGAATTTCCGCATGGAGATCGAGGGCTTCGCGGCGCGAGTTGGCGAGATGGCTTCACTGATCCCCGTGACAAGGGCCCACGGTCTCGAAAAGACGGCGGTGACCCGTGTTTCCAGCAGTGCCGCCGGTGTGCGACGTGCCGGCCTGCACCTTGACATGCTCAACGGGCACGTAGCCTCGATCTCCTGGGTAACCATGCAATTGCTCGGGGTGGGTTGCCTGATGCTGGCCGCGGTATTCTCGCTCACCGGATTTCTTCCGATCACTGCGGGTGAGGTGGTGATGCTCTCGAGCTACTTCGCCTTGCTGACACAGGGATTGACTCAACTCCTCATGCTGATTCCGGTCGGTGCGCGCGGGCTGGAGTCAGTGCGCTCCATCGCCGAGGTCCTTCAAGACCCGGATATTGAGCAGAACGAGGGCAAACAGGCCGTTGAAAAGGTCGTTGGGAACATGCGATTAGATGGGGTGAGTCAGCGCTATACGGACTCCGAGGTCGACGCGATTCACAAACTTGATCTGGATATTCGCGCGGGGGAAACAGTCGCGTTCGTAGGCTCATCCGGTTCCGGCAAGTCGACACTGCTGAATTTGGTGTTGGGATTTGTGCGCCCCACCAGCGGGCGGATCTTGCTAGATGGTGTTGATATGCAGCTTCTGGACCTGCGAACAGTGCGTCGCTTCGTTTCGGTGGTCCCGCAGGATTCTGTGTTGTTTGAGGGCACCATCCGCGAGAATATTGCTTACGGCCTCCCGCATCTCGACGACGAACGTATCCGTTTGGCACTGCAAGATGCCAATGTGCTGGATTTCGTCCAGTCGCAGCCAGAAGGCTGGCACACGATCGTCGGAGAACGTGGTGCTCGTTTGTCGGGTGGGCAACGCCAACGTCTGGCCATCGCGCGGGCGCTCGTGCGTGACCCGCGCATCTTGCTCCTAGATGAGGCCACCAGCGCGCTAGACCCGGAATCGGAACAACTCGTCAAGGTAGCACTGGGCCGGTTGATGAAGGGACGGACCACGCTGGTCGTGGCCCATCGCTTGTCCACCATCAGGCAAGCCGATCGCATCGTCGTCCTAGAACATGGCCAGATTGTTGAGATCGGCACCCATGAGGAACTCATCGCACGCAGCGGACGCTACTCTCATCTCCACGAGGTCCAAGCCGGAAGTACCGATGAATGAGCGACAGTAAACGGCGAACATTAGTCAGTGCGATAGCGATCGCGAAAAAGTCACCTTTGCCCCTTCGTGTCAGCCTTGGGTGAGAGAGTTTTTCTCATTCAGGGTTGGTTGGGCAGGAGGAGTTAATTGTTCATGGATATTCCGCAGCGGCCATC